>NZ_JBFAEO010000016.1:67248-149168 GCF_040642015.1 Actinosynnema sp. NPDC020468 | reverse complement strand
CGTGCGCGAACTCGCCGCCGTTGCGTTACCGCTGGCGCGGGTCCTTGACCAGCGTCGCCTCGATCAGCGCCCGCACACCCGGCGGCACGTCCGGCCTCCCGACGGGCTCCGGCGTTCGCGCGTTGCGGTGGGTGCGGCACGGGCGCGCGAGAACGCGGGTGCCGGGGTGGGTCAGCGTTCGCCCACTCGCTTCAGGACCGCGGTGACGATGCCGGCCGCGTCGAGTCCGTGTGCCCGCAGGATGTCCGCGCGCGAGCCGTGCGGCAGGAACGCCGTCGGCAGCGCGAAGGTGCCCACCCCGGTCGGCGCGCCGAGCACGGCGAGGGCCTGCGCGAGCCGTCCGCCCAGCGCGCCGGTGGTCGTGGTGTCCTCGACGGCCAGCACCCACCGGTGCGCGGCGGCCACCTTCACCAGTTCCGGATCCAGCGGGGCGATCCACCGCGGGTCCACCACCGACACCGGAACCCCTTGCGCGGCCAGCTCTTCCGCCGCCTCGACGCACGCGCCCGCGAGCGGGCCGACGGCCACCAGCAGGCCGACCGCGTCCGGTTCCTCGCGCAGCACGTCGTGCCGGCCCACCCGGCGCACGGCCGGCACGTCCGGTCCCGCCGCCGCCTTCGGGTAGCGGATCGCCGTCGGGCCGTCGGTCACCTCGACCGCCTCGTTGAGCAGTTCGCGCAACCGCGCGCAGTCGCGCGGCGCGGCCAGCCGCAGACCCGGCACGACCGGCAGCACGGAGGCGTCCCACACGCCGTGGTGGCTCGCGCCGTCCGGACCGGTCACGCCTGCGCGGTCCAGCACGAACGTCACCGGCAGGCGGTGCAGCGCCACGTCCAGCAGCACCTGGTCGAACGCCCGGTTCAGGAACGTCGCGTACACCGCGACCACCGGGTGCAGGCCCGCGAGCGCCATCCCGGCCGCGCTGGTGACCGCGTGCTGCTCGGCGATCCCGACGTCGAACACCCGTTCCGGGAACCGCTCGGCGAACGTGTCCAACCCCGTCGGGCCGCGCATCGCCGCCGTCAGGCACACCACGTCGCCGCGCCGCGCGCCGATGTCCGCGATCTCCGCGCCGAACACGTCGGTCCACGTGCGGACCGCCGGCACGCCGGCGGCCGACACCGCGTGCAGGTGGTCGGCCTCGTCCCGCTCGGCGAGCGGGTGGCCCTTGCCCTTGCTGGTCAGGCAGTGCACGACGACCGGGCGGCCGAAACCGGCGGCCTGGCGGAACGCCTGCTCCAGCGCCACCGGGTCGTGCCCGTCGACCGGGCCGAGGTAGCCGAGACCCAGGTCCTCGAACAGGGTCGGCCTGCGGCCCGCGCGCAACGCGGCCAGGTGCGCCGCGAGCCCGCCGACCGTCGGCGCGTAGGACCGGCCGTTGTCGTTGAGCACCACCACGACCGGGTGCCTGGTGCCGGCGAGGTTGTTCAACGCCTCCCACGCCATGCCGCCGGTGAGCGCGCCGTCGCCGACGACCGCGACCACCCGCCGGTCGGAACCCCGCAGCCGCAACGCCTTCGCGATGCCGTCCGCGTAGGACAGGGCGGTCGAGGCGTGCGAGTTCTCCACCACGTCGTGCACCGACTCGGCCGCGCTCGGGTACCCCGAGAGACCGCCCGCGCGGCGCAGCGTGCCGAACCCGTCGGCCCGGCCGGTGAGCAGCTTGTGCACGTACGACTGGTGGCCGGTGTCGAACAGCAGCACGTCGTTGGGCGAGTCGAACACCCGGTGCAGCGCGATGGTGAGCTCCACCGCGCCGAGGTTCGGCCCGAGGTGACCGCCGGTCCGGGTGACGTTCTCGATCAGGAACCGACGGATTTCCAGTGCCAGCGAAGGGATCCTGGCCGCCGACAGCGCGCGCACGTCCCGCGGCCCGCGGATCGCGTCGAGCGCGGTCATCGCGGCCTCACCGCGCCGGGCAGGGTGAACTGGATGGTTTCCCGCGCGGTCTCGCGCACCTGCACGTCGCGCGCGCCCAGTTCCTCGACGACCTCGTCCACCAGCCGGGGCGGCGCCGACGCGCCCGCCGTGAGCCCGACCGTGCGCACGCCCTCGAGCCACTCGGGCCGGATGTCGGACGCGTCGTCCACCAGGTGCGCCGGCACGCCGTTCCGCCGGGCGAGTTCGACCAGCCGCACCGAGTTGGACGAGTTCGCCGAACCGACCACCAGCACCAGGTCGGCGTCGCGCGCCACCTCGCGCAGCGCGTCCTGGCGGTTGGTGGTGGCGTAGCAGATGTCGTCCGAGGCGGGACCCTTGATGTTCGGGAACCGGGCCTTCAGCGCCGCGACCACGTCGGCCGTCTCGTCCACCGCGAGCGTGGTCTGGGTGAGGTAGGAAACCCGGTCGGGATCGGCCACCTCCAACCGTGCCACGTCGTCCGCGCTCTCCACCAGCACGGTCCGGTCGGGCGCCTCGCCGAGCGTGCCCTCGACCTCCTCGTGCCCGGCGTGCCCGATCAGCACGACCGTGTCACCGCGCTTGGCGAACCGCCGCGCCTCCGCGTGCACCTTGGTGACCAGCGGGCAGGTCGCGTCGACCACGTCCAACCCGCGCCGCTGCGCCTCCTCCCGCACCGCGGGCGACACCCCGTGCGCGGAGAACACCACCGTCGCCCCGTCGGGCACGGCGTCCAACTCGTCCACGAACACCGCGCCGCGCGCCTCCAACCCGGCGACCACGTGGGTGTTGTGCACGATCTGCTTGCGCACGTGGATCGGACCGCCGCGCTGGTCGAGCAGGTGCTCGACGATCTCGACCGCCCGCTCGACCCCGGCGCAGAACGACCGGGGCGAGGCGAGCAGTACCACGGGAAGGACCATCGCGGGGCTCCTGACTGAACTCGGCTGAACGAGACGGCTGGGGATTCGGGTGACGGCTGGGGATTCGGAGTGACTCGCAGGACGGGACACGCAGGACGGGCCGCCGGACCGCCGGGCCGCGGTGGGGGACGGGGGACGGGGGACGGACCACGCCCCCGGGCGACGCGCCACGACACCGCTCGCGAGCCCGGGCCAGGCGGGCGGGTGTTGCGGACTGCGGGGTTCGCGGCCCGGGTCGGGCGGGTGTTGTGGGATCGCGGGTTCGTGGGCCGGGCCGGGCGGGCAAGTGTTGTGGGATCGCGGGTTCGTGGGCCGGGCCGGGCGGGCAAGTGTTGGGGGACTGTGGGGTTCGCGGCCCGGGTCAGACGGGCGGGTGTTGCGGGACTGCGGGTTCGCGGACCGGGGCGAGCAGTCGGTGCCGCCGGCAGTGCTGCGAGCGGGACGTTTCGCGCCCCGGACCGCGCGGTCCGCACCGCCGGACACGGCACGAACTTCACCCGACCGGGGTGTCGGCTCCGCGCTGCCCGACCGGAAGGACTCGCCGGAACTGTCGGTGCCGCATGGGACAATCGAGACGGGGGCCGGAGGCCAACACCCGCCCTCCCAACCCGCTCCTCACCCGGACCACCGCGGCTCGACCACCTCGGCTCGACCACCGCCGCTCGACCACCGGCAACCGGCGCCGGCCACCGACCACCGGCAACCACCGCCGAGACCAATCGCCGGCAACAACCACCGAGACCGGCCACCGCCAACGACCGCCGAGACCGACCACCGGCAGCAACCACCGGCGACGGCCGCCGAGACCGACCGCCGGCAACGACCACCGACTCCGGCAGGCGGGACCGGCGTCGGCCACCCGTCCCGGGCACCGGGACCGGCGGCTGTCGGTTCGGCGGCACCCGAACGCGGGCAACGGAAGCGCGGCGGCCACCCCGACCGACGCGGAGCCCGGCGAGCGGGGCGCAACGGGCGGGGCCGGGCGGGTGACGGGCTAGTGGGTGCGGTGGACGGCCAGGTGGGCCAGGGACTCGAGTTCCAGCGCGGCGTGGGTGGTCGGGTCCGCGGACCTGAGGTGGAGCAGGGCCTGGTCGAGCAGTTCGTCCGCCCTCGTGTGCGACCACTCGCGCGCGCCGCACTGGTCGATCAGCGCGGCGGCGCGGGTCAGGTCGGGGCCGGTCAGGTCGCGGGGCTGGTGGTAGAGGGCGGCCAGTTCGGCCGCGGCCGGCGTGGGTGAGTTCAGCGCGGCCACGACCGGCAGGGACTTCTTGCGGTTGTGCAGGTCCGAGTAGACCGGTTTGCCGGTCACCGACGGGTCGCCCCAGATGCCCAGCAGGTCGTCGGCGAACTGGAACGCGAGGCCGGTCAGCTCGCCGAACCGGCGCAGGTGGTCGACCTGGTCGGGGCGGCCGCCGCCGTACAGCGCGCCCAGGGCGCAGGACGCGCCGAGCAGCGCGCCGGTTTTGCCCTCGGCCATGCGCGTGCACTCCGGCACGTCGACCTCGGCGCGCTCCTCGAAGGCGAGGTCGGCGGCCTGGCCGTCCAGCAGGGCCTGCACCGCGCCGCTCAGCGCGCGGATCGACTGCTGCGCCGCCGGGTGCCCGCTGCCCGCGAGGACGTCCAGCGCCAACGTCAGCAGCG
Organism: Actinosynnema sp. NPDC020468; assembly: GCF_040642015.1. Classification (NCBI taxonomy): domain Bacteria; kingdom Bacillati; phylum Actinomycetota; class Actinomycetes; order Pseudonocardiales; family Pseudonocardiaceae; genus Actinosynnema; species Actinosynnema sp. NPDC020468. The sequence continues at coordinate 144,705 of NZ_JBFAEO010000016.1, read as the reverse complement.
CGTCGCCCGCCAGGATCGCCGCGTTCACGCCGAACACGCTCCACGCGGTCGGCCGGTGCCGGCGCGTGGCGTCGTGGTCCATCACGTCGTCGTGCAGCAGCGAGAAGTTGTGCACCAGCTCCACCGCCACGGCCGCGGGCATCGCGGTGGAACCGGCACCGCCGACGGCCTGCGCGGCCAGCAGCACGAGCGCCGGCCGGATCGCCTTGCCCGGGTCCGCGCCGGTCGGCCTGCCGTGCTCGTCCCACCAGCCGAAGTGGTACCCGGCCACCGCGCGCATCGAGTCCGGCAGCCGGTCGACGGCGGAGCGCAACGCGGGGTCGACCCCGGCCCGGCTCCAGGTCAGCACCTCCCGCGCGGACCGGTGCGCGGGTGTGACGTCCAGGTCTGTCATCAGTCTCCTCGTCCGGGGATGGCACGGCGGCCGGGCGTGGAGCAGCCCGGCCGCCGCGGGAATCGGCCTAGTAGCGGTTGATCTCGACGTTCTCCAGCACGCCCAGCGCGTCCGGCACCAGCACGGCCACCGAGTAGTAGGCGGTCACCAGGTAGCTGATGATCGCCTTCTCGTCGATGCCCATGAACCGGACGTTCAGCCCCGGCTGCACCTCGTCGGGCAGGCCGGTCTGGTGCAGGCCGACGACGCCCTGGTCGTCCTCGCCCACGCGCATCGCGAGGATCGAGCTGGTGCCGCGGTCGGAGATCGGGATCTTGTCCGACGGCAGCAGCGGGATGCCCCGCCACGTCACGGCCTTCGTCCCGTCCACGTCGGTCACGCCCGGGTAGATGCCGCGCCGGGTGGCCTCGCGGCCGAACGCGGCGATCGTGCGCGGGTGCGCCAGCAGGAAGTTCGTCTTGCGCCGCCGGGAGATCAGCTCGTCCAGGTCGTCCGGCGTCGGCGGACCGGACCGGGTGTGCAGGCGCTGCTTGAGGTCGGCCTGGTGCAGCAGCCCGATCCTGCGGTTGTTGAGCATCTCGTGCTCCTGCCGCTCGCGCAGGGCCTCCACGGTCAGCTTCAACTGCTGCTCGGTCTGGTTCATCGGCTGGTTGTAGAGGTCCGCGACGCGGGAGTGCACCCGCAGCACGGTCTGCGCCACCTCCAGCTCGTACTCGCGGGGCGCGAGCTCGTAGTCCACGAACGTCGTCGGCAGATCCGGCTCGCCGTCGTGGCCCGAGGCGATGTCGATCGCCGCCTCGCCGTGCTTGTTCTGCGGCCTCGACCGGCCGAGCGCCACCTCGTCCAGGTGCGCCCGCAGCGCGACGGTCCGGTCCTCCAGCCGTTCCAGGGACGCCCGGGTCAGCACCAGCACGATCACCGGGGTGACCGCCTTGACGCCGAAGTCCCACTCGCCGTCCACCCCGGACAGGGCCCGGTCGCCGAAGTAGTCGCCGCCCGCGAGCGTGTCGAGGACGGTCTGGTCGCCGTACTCGCCGAGCCCGACCTTGTTCACCTTGCCGTGCGCCAGCAGGTACACCGCGTCGGCGGGCGCGCCCGCCTCCACGACGACCTGGCCGGGCTCGAAGGACCGCTGCTCGAACCGGTCCGCCAGCGCGGCCAGCACGTCGTCGTCCGGGAAGTCGCGCAGCGCGGGCAGTTCGCGCAGCTCCTGCGGCACGACGCGGATGTCGTCGCCGGTGCCGGTGAACGTCAGCCGCCCGTCGCCCACCGCGTAGGTGAGCCGGCGGTTGACCCGGTAGGTGCCCGCGCCGAGCTGGACCCACGGCAGCCGGCGCAGCAGCCACCGGGGCGAGATGCCCTGCATCTGGGGCGTGGACTTGGTCGTGGTCGACAGGTTCCGCGCGGCGTCGGTGCCGAGGCTCCGACGCTGCTGCTCGGCCTCCTCCACGGAGGGGCCGGGGTCAGTCACGGTCACGTCTGAATGTCCGATCTCGGGTGGTGGGGACTAGTCCTCGCGGCCGATCTCGACGTGTTCGAGCACGCCCAGCGCGTCCGGCACGAGCACGGCCGCGGAGTAGTAGGCGCTGACGAGGTAGGAGATGATCGCCTTGTCGTCGACGCCCATGAAGCGCACCGACAGGCCCGGCTGGTACTCGTCCGGGATGCCGGTCTGGTGCAGGCCGATGACGCCCTGGTTGTCCTCGCCCGCGCGCAGCAGCAGGATCGAGCTGGTCCTGGTCTTGGACACCTCGATCTTGCTGCACGGCAGGATCGGCACGCCGCGCCACGCGGGCACCTGGTTGCCGCCGAGGTCGACGCTCGACGGGTAGATCCCGCGCTTGGTGCACTCCCGGCCGAACGCCGCGATCACCCTGGGGTGCGCGAGGAACGCCGTCGGCGCCTTCCACACGGTGGCCAGCAGCTCGTCGAGGTCGTCCGGGGTCGGCGGGCCGGACCGGGTGTGGATGCGCTGCTTGAGGTCGGCCTGGTGCAACAACCCGAACTGCCGGTTGTTGACGATCTCGTACTCCTGGCGCTCGCGCAGCGCCTCGATGGTGAGCCGCAACTGCTGCTCGACCTGGTCCATCGGCTGGTTGTAGAGGTCCGCGACGCGGGAGTGCACCCGCAGCACGGTCTGCGCCACGCTCAGCTCGAACTCGCGCGGGGTCAACTCGTAGTCGACGTACGTGCCGGGCAGGTCGGGCTCGCCGTCGTGGCCGGACGCGATGTCGATCTCGGCCTCGCCGTGCGCGTTCTGCCGCTCGCCGCCGCCCGCGTTCGCGCGCTGGATGTGCGCGCGCAGGCCGCCCGCCTCGCCGTTGAGGCGCTCGAACTCGTCCCAGGGCAGGGTCAGCACGATGACCTGGGTGACCGCCTTGACGGTGAAGTCCCACTCGCCCTGCGGTCCGGCCAGCACCCGGTCGCCGAAGTACTCGCCGTCGGCCAGCACGCCGAGGACGGTCTGGTCGCCGTACTCGCCGAGCCCGACCTTGTTCACCTTGCCGTGCGCGATCAGGTGGACCTCGTCCTGCGGACGACCCTGCTCGACGATGACCTGGCCGGGCTCGTACTCGCGCTGGCGGAACCGGGACGCGAGCGCGGTCAGCGCCTCCACGTCGTCGTAGCCGCGCAGCAGCGGCAGTTCGGCCAGCTCCTGCGGCACGACGCTGATCTCCGCGCCGACGTTGGTGAACGTCAGCCGGCCGTCGCCGACCGCGTAGCTGAGCCTGCGGTTGACCCGATAGGCGCCACCGGCCGCCTGCACCCACGGGAGGACCTTCAGCAACCACCGGGAGGTGATGCCCTGCATCTGCGGGACGGACTTGGTCGTGGTCGCCAGGTTCCGCGCAGCCGCCGTGCCGAGGCTCAGCCGAGGTCGCTCGCTCCCCACCTCCGGAGTGGGCGAATCGGTCACAGTCACGTGGTACACCGCCAATCGGATTCAAACTCATTGGGCCGGACTGACGGTAGTGAGCCCGAATGCGCGTTCGTAAGCGGCCAATGCGGCGACACGCCATTGAGCTACGAGTAGCCCTCTTCGGCACTCACTGTGCCGAACGAGCATGTCTCTAGCGACAACGGGTGAAATTCCAGCGCGTTAGGGATAGCTGGTCTCGTCAGGTGGAATAAGTCACCGATTAGGTGTAACGATCTTCACCCGAAAGGACGGTTGACCAGGGGTGTATGTATGACTGGAGTTGATCTACCGCACAAGTGCGGCTCCAAGATCATCCTTCGGACGGTACCCCGTCCGAAGTAATGCGGTGCCGATTTGTGCGGAGTGATCATCTCGGTAGTAATCGGAGTATTGCTCGCATTGGTGGATCCGTCACGGCAATCGGGTGGAGATCCACCGACTCAGGGGATTTCCGCCGAACGGCGGCCTGGCGGAAGGGGGTCCGGTTCGCGGTGTTATGAGCGGTTGGGATCTGCCTTCGCCGCCGTTTCGCGGCTTACCGTCGGGTGGCCCGGAGGCCGGCCCCTCGCGCAGCCGGCCGCCCGGGTCTTCCCTGCACAGCGAGGAGATCCACCATGCGAGGAACAACCCTGTCCTCCGCCGTCCTGATGGCGGTGGCGACCGCGGTGGCGCTGCCGCCCGCCGCGTCCGCCGCGCCCGACCCACCGCTGTACGCCGCCATGGAACGCGACCTGGGCGTCGCCGACCCGGCCGCCCGGATCGCCGCCGAGGACGCCGCCGCGCGCGTCGACCGGTCGGTCCGCGCGGCGCTGGGCTCCCGGTTCGGCGGGAGCTGGTTCGACGCCGGTCGCGGCGGCCTGGTCGTCGCGGTCACCGACGGCGCCGCGGTGCCCGAGGTGCGCGCGCTCGGCGCCGAACCGCGGGTGGTGGCCAGGGGAGCCCGCGCCCTGGACGCCGCCAAGCGCGCGCTGGACGCGACGACACCGCCCGCGTCGGTCAGCGCGTGGCACGTCGACCCGGCCGCCGACGTGGTCGTGGTCAAACACGCACCGGGCGCACAGGCGCAGGCCCGCGCGTGGGTCGCGGCACGCGGCGTGGACGCGGGCGCGGTCCGCTACGCCGAGGTGCGCAGGCCCGTCCGGCCGCTGATCGACGTCGTCGGCGGCAACCGGTACTGGACCAGCAAGTACGGCTGTTCGGTCGGGTTCGCGGTGCAGGGCGGGTTCATCAGCGCCGGGCACTGCGGCAAGGTCGGCGAGACGACCACCCAACCCGGCGGGAGGTTCGAGGGATCGAGCTTCCCCAACGACGACATGGCCTTCGTGCGCACCAACGCGGGCGAGACGCCGGTGGGCGCGGTCAACGACTACAACGGCGGTCGGGTCGCGGTGGCCGGGTCGCAGGAGTCGCCCGTCGGCTCCTCGATCTGCCGGTCCGGCGGCACGACCGGCTGGCACTGCGGCACGATCGGGTCCCGCGACGCGACCGTCGACTACGGCTCCGACATCGGCAAGGTCTACCAGCTGATCGAGACGACGGTGTGCGCCGAGCCCGGCGACTCGGGCGGCTCGGCGATCTCCGGCAGCCAGGCGCAGGGCGTGACCTCGGGCGGTTCCGGCGACTGCAAGGGCGGCGCGGCCACCACGTACTTCCAGCCGGTGGCGGAGATCCTGCGCTCGTACGACGTCACGCTGCTGACCTCCGGCGGACCCGGCGAGCCGCCGACCGGCTGCGGCACGGCGGCGACCGGCACCCTGGCCTCCGGCGGCACGGCCGTGGAGCCCAGCACCGGCTACTTCCAGGCCGCGGCGGGTGCGCACAAGGCGTGCCTGACCGGTCCGGCGGGCGCCGACTTCGACCTGTACCTCCAGCGCTCGGCCAACGGCACGACGTGGACCACGGTCGCCTCCGGCGCCGGTCCGACGGCCACCGAGACCGTCACCTACACCGGTGCGGCCGGCCGGTACCGCTGGCAGGTCCGCTCCTACAGCGGCGCGGGCCAGTACCGGCTGGAGGTGACCAAGCCGTAGGACGGCGGGCGGCGGACCCGGACCCGGGCAGGGGTCACCGGGTCCGCCGCGATGGCGACGGTCGGCTCTTCCCGGTCCGGGTGGGACGGCGGTACGGTCGCCGGATCCGTCGCACGGAACGGAGGTCCCGTGGAGCTGGAGGTGCGCCACCTGCGGGCGCTCGCCACGATCGCCGACAGCGGCAGCCTCACCCGGGCCGCCAAGGGCCTCGGCATGTCCCAACCGGCGCTGACCGGTCTGCTCCAGCGCATCGAGCGCAGCGTCGGCGGCAGGCTGTTCTTCCGCGACGGCCACGGCTGCGTGCCGACGGCCTTGGGCGCGGAGGTGCTCGGCGAGGCGCGCGTCGTGCTGAGCAGCATGTCCGCGATCTCCGACCGGGTGGGCGAGTGGTCGCGCCGGCACGGCACGAGCGTGCTGCGGCTCGGCGGGTACTGCGGGTTCCTGCACGTGGAGATCAGCCGGTGGCTCCAGACCCGGCCGTGGTGCTCGGGCGTGCGGTTGATGGAGGACCTGGACGAGCGGATGAGCATCGACAAGGTCGCGCTCGGCGCGGTGGACCTCTCGTTGGTCTACCGGGCGCCGTTGGCGGGCGGCGCGGTGCCCGAGGGCGTGCGGGCGCTGCTGATCCACCCCGCGGAGCCCGTCTTCGTCGCCATGGCGCACGACCACCCGGTGGTCCGGCCGGGCGCGGTGTCGCTCGCCGACGTCGCCGAGCACCCGTGGGTGGACGAGCCGCCGGGCGTCACCCGCTGGTCGACCTACCTGACCCAGGCCTGCCAGGAGCGGGGCGTGACGCTGGACCAGGCGCACAGCACGCACTCGGTGGCCACCCTGCTGGAACTGGTGCACGCCAAGCTCGCCATCGGGCCGGCGCTCGCGACCAGCCGGGACCGGCCGGGCAGCATCGCGGTGCGCGCGCTCGAGGGCACGCCCCTGTGGCAGGAGCTGTGGCTGTGCTACCGGCCGGACACCATCGTCTCGGCGCACGTCGAGGAGATCCGCGCGCGGATCCTCGCCGCGTACGTCGGTCGGCTCGGGTGCAGCGCGGCCTACGACTCGTGGTGGTACGAACTCGGTCGCGAGCTGCTGCCCGCCGGGTGAGCGGCCGCCGTCGAGGGAGGTCGCGTGCGCGAGGACTACCGGCACTGGCAGCGGATACCGACCCGCTGGGCGGACAACGACGTGTACGGGCACGTGAACAACGTCGTGCACTACGCGTTCATGGACACCCTGATCAACACCTGGCTGATCGGGCACGCCGGGTTGGACGTGCACCGCGGCGCGGCGATCGGGTTGTGCGTCGAGTCGCGCTGCGAGTACCGGTCCCCGATCGCGTTTCCCGCGGCGGTGGACGGCGGGCTGCGGATCGGGAGGCTCGGCCGGTCCAGCGTGCGCTACGAGATCGGCTTCTACCCCGAGGGGCGCGACGACGTGGTGGCACAGGGGCACTTCGTGCACGTGTTCGTGGACCGGGGGACGCGCACCCCGGTGCCGATCCCGGATCCGCTGCGGTCCGCGATGGAGGGTCTGGTGGTCGGGTGAGGACGCGCGGCGCGCTGCTGACCGCGGTCGGCGGACCGCTCGAGATCGTCGACCTGGAACTGGACCCGCCGGGACCGGGCGAGCTGCTGGTGCGGATCGGCGCGACCGGGTTGTGCCACTCGGACCTGTCGGTGCTCGACGGGTCGCGGGTCCGGCCGCTGCCGATGGTGCTGGGGCACGAGGCGGCGGGCGAGGTGCTCGAGGTCGGGCCGGGCGCGGAGTTCGCGGTCGGCGACCACGTGGTGCTGTCGTTCGTGCCCGCGTGCGGCGGCTGCCGGCGGTGCGCGTCGGGCAGGCCCGCGCTGTGCGAGCCGGGCGGTGCGGCCAACCGCGCGGGCACGCTGCTGTCCGGCGCGCGCCGGATGCGATTACCCGACGGGACCAGGCCGCACCACCACCTCGGGGTGTCCGGGTTCGCCGAGCACGCCGTGGTGTCCGGCCGGTCGGCCACGCGGGTGCCCGCCGACCTGCCGTTCGAGGTGGCCGCGCTGTTCGGCTGCGCGGTGCTGACCGGCGCGGGCGCGGTGCTGCACAGCGCGGGCGTCGGGCCGGGGGAGAAGGTCGCGGTGTTCGGGCTCGGCGGTGTCGGGCTGGCCGCGTTGCTCGCCGCGCGCGCGGCGGGCGCGACCACGGTGATCGCGGTGGACGTGGTGGCGCACAAGAGGGAACTCGCGCTGCGGCTCGGCGCGACGCACGCGCTCGACGGCGGTCCGGACGTGGTCGGGCAGGTCCGGGAGCTGACCGGCGGCGGCGCGGACAAGGTGATCGACACCACCGGGGTGGCCGACGTGCTGGAGCGGGCGTACCGGGCGACCGACGTCGGCGGCACGACCGTCGCGGTGGGACTGTCCCCTCCCGACCGGGTGGTGACGCTGCCCGCGCTGGGTCTGGTGGCCGAGGAGCGCACGCTCAAGGGCAGCTACCTGGGCTCCGGCGTGCCGCGCCGGGACGTGCCGCGGTTCGTGGACCTGTACCGGGCGGGGGTGCTGCCGGTGCACGAGTTGCTCTCCGGGAGGCTCTCGCTCGACGGCCTGGACGCCGGGTTCGCCCGTTTGGCCTCCGGCGAGGCCGTCCGTCAGGTCGTCGTCCGGTGATCGGAAGGCCGGTACGGTTGCCCGGATCGGGTGGCGGCTGAGCAGAGGAGTGGTCGACGGTGCGCAGGCGGTCGATGCTCGCGGGTGTGGTCTCGACAGTGGGCGGGTTGTTCGCCGCGGGCGCCGGCACGGCGGCCGCGAGCCCCTTGGGGCTCAAGGACTACCGGTTGGTGAACCTGGCGCACGTCAACGACCCGGCGAGGACGAACGTCTACCCGGGCGACCCGGAGTTCACCCTCACCACCATCACCACGGTGCCGGAGGACGGCTTCTACCTCCAGTACGTCCGGCAGGGCGAGCACACCGGCACGCACTGGGGCGCGCCCGCGCACTTCAACACCGGCCAGCCCGCCGCCGACGAACTCGACACCGAGGACCTGTTCCTGCCCGCGGTGAGGATCGACATGCGCGCCGAGTGCCGGCGAGACGCCGACTACGAGGTGACGGTGGCCGACCTCCAGCGCTGGGAGCGCGCGCACGGCCGGATCCCGAACGAGTCGGCCGTGGTGCTGTGGACCGGGTGGGAGGACCGCTGGGGCACGCCTGCGTTCTTCAACTACGACGCGCAGGGGCGGATGCACCAGCCCGGGTTCTCGCTGGAGGCCGTGCGGTGGCTGGTGAAGACCGGGAGGCTCGGTCGGCGCGGCGCGCTGGGCACCGACACGTTCAGCCCGGAGTCGGCGCTGGACGAGGAGTACCGGGTGTCGAAGCTGCTGTACCGGGAGCACCGGGTGAGCCTGGAGATCCTGGCCAACCTGGCGAAGCTGCCCGACACCGGAGCGCACGTGCTGGTCGGCGGCACGGTCAACCGCCGGGGTTCCGGCTCGCCCGCGAGCATCTACGCGTTCGTGCCCAAGCGGTGAGGGCGCCGCGGGGTCGTCGACTCGCGAGCAACCGGGTGCGTGCGGTTCGCGGGCAGGGGTTCGGCCCGGCTCGCGGGTGGCCGGGTGTTCGCGTGGTGGGCGCGCTGGCCGTGCTGCTGGTGCTCGCCGGGTGCGGCTCGGTGGCCGGCACCGCGAAGCCCGAGGGTGGGCGGATCGACCCGTCCCGGCAGGTGTCGGCGACCGGCGCGCCGAAGCTGGTGTTCCGGCCGGTGCTCCAGGTGGGGTCGGCGTCCGGCACGCCGGTGCGGACGAGCGGGTTGCCGCCCGAGCCCACGAAGCCCGCCACGCCGGAGGCGGAGAAGGACGTGACGCGGGAGCGGTCGGCGCGGCAGAGCCCGACGCTCGCGGCCGGCGCGGCCGCCGCCTTCGCCACGTTCCGGTGCCCGGAGCACGACCCGCTCGCCGGGTTGGACGACCCGACCGCGCTGCTGCTGGTGTGCGACGTCAAGGGCGAGAGCGTCTACCTGCTCGGCCCGGCGTTCCTGGACAACCGGCAGATCACCAGCTCGTCCTCCGGACCGGCCGAGTCCGGCGGGTTCGTGGTCACCATCGGGTTCACCGAGCAGGGCACGAAGACGTGGGGCGAGTTCACCGCGGCCAACGTGGGCAACCAGGTCGCGCTGGTCTACAACACCGCCGTGCTGTCCGCGCCGTCGATCAACGGCGCGATCCCGGACGGTGTCACCGAGATCTCCGGCAGGTTCACCCAGTCCGAGGCGCGCGACCTGGCCGACCAGATCGCCGGCCGCTAGGGGTGGATGACGAGGCCGCGGCCGCCGTCCCGCTTCGCCTCGTACATCGCCTTGTCCGCGCGCTTGAGGACCGACTGCGCGGTCTCCTCGGGATCGGGGTCGGCGCAGATCACCACGCCCACGCTCGCGCTGACGTCCTCGCCGAGGGCGTCGAGCACCCGGAACGCGACCTTCTCCGGCTCCTCCACGCCGCCCACCAGCACGCCGAACTCGTCGCCGCCCAGCCGGGCCACCACGTCCGTGTCGCGCACGCAGTCCCGCAGCCGGTGGGCGACCTGCTCCAGCAGCGCGTCGCCCTGCGCGTGGCCCGCCTCGTCGTTGACCGCCTTGAAGTCGTCCAGGTCCACGAACAGCAGCCCGAACGGCGTGCCGTCGCGGTGGTGCGCCTCCATCGCCTCGTCCAGCCGCCGCTCGAACACCGAGCGGTTGGCCAGGCCGGTCAGCGGGTCGTGGTGGGCCTGGTGGGCCAGCGTCAGCTCGGACTCGCGCAGCATGCCCGCGAGCCGCGCGTTGTCCACGATGGTCACCAGCTGGCGCAGCACCACCGCGAGGAACACCGCGAAGCCGCAGCCGACCTCGACCGCGTCCAACCCGCCCCGGTCGCCCAGCAGGGTCCGGCGCAGCACCAGCACGCTGCACACCAGCAGCGGCACGTAGGGCATCAGCAGGTAGGCCCACTGCAACGACGGGTGCACCCGCGCCGGCGCGCCGGGGTGCGGCGTGCCGGGCACCAGCGCGGCCAGCCCGATCAGCACCGGGCCGAGCACGAACCCGGCGTTGGCCAGCGGTGGCACCTCGGGCGCCTGCACGGCCACCAGGTAGGCGAACACGCTGTCGGACAGGGCCAGCGCCACCAGGCCGAGGCCGAGCAGGCTCAGCTGCGGTCTCAGCACGACCTTCCGGTCCGCGCCCAGCACCACCACGATCACCAGCAGCACCAGGTCGGTGATCGGGTAGGCGATCGCGACCAGGAACGCGCCGGTGTCCGGGTTGCCCGCCGCGACCAGCGCGCCGAGCGACGTCGTCCAGGTGAGCGCGAACAGCGACGTCACCACGATCAGGCCGTCCAGCAGCAGCACCAGCCGCGCCGAGTGCGAGCGGCGGTCGAGCAGGGCGTCCGGCGTGTCGGAGCGGCGGTGGCCGCCGATCACCAGCAGCGCGGCGAACGCGAAGGGCACGATGCTCAGGTAGCCCGCGTCCGCGGGCGAGGGCGACGGCACGGCGCGCCGCTCCACGAGCTGGTACCACGTCCACAGCGCCTGACCGGTGGACCAGCCGACCATGCCCAGTGCCACGAGCAGCCGCCACGCGCGGTCCGCTCCGCGCGCCCGACGGGCCGTGACCAGGCAGGACGTGGCGGCGAACAGGCCGGTCGCGAGCTGGGCGAGGTCGTCCAGCGCGACGGAGGCGTCGCCGTGCACGAGGTCGAGACTGGCCGCGGCCGACGCCGCGACGGCGAGCGCGAGTGCGATCGCGGCCGTCATCCCGAAGCGCCTTCTCCCCAGCACGCCGGCCAGTGTGCCCCATTCGCGCTCCGCCGACCGGGTTGGCCTGGGAGGATGCGCAGGTGGCCGAACAGGATGTGCCAGTTGCCGCCGACGTGGTGACTGAACAGGACTACGAGCGCTTCGCGCGGCACCGGATCGCCGAAATCGGGGGTGACGCCGAGGCCTTCGGTCTCTCGTACAACGTGCTCCACCTCGCGTACATGATGATCACCGACTACGAGGCGCTGGTGCACCGGGAGAAGGGCTGGACCATGCCCGGCTTCCGGCTGATGTTCAAGCTGTGGGTGCTGGGTCCGACCCAGCCCGCGCGGCTCGCGGACCTCTCCGGCACCACGCGCTCGGCGATGTCGAACCTCATCAACACGCTGGAGAAGGCGGGGCTGGTCGAGCGGACCCGGGACGAGAAGGACCGGCGGGTGGTGTTCGTGGCGCTGACCGTGGAGGGGCGCGACGCGGTGTCCGGCGTGTTCCCCAAGCAGAACGGGCGGGAGGCGCGCTGGTTCGCGGCGCTGGACGGGCCGGAGTCGACCCACATGGTGGAGCTGATCCGCCGGGTGGTGGCGGCCCGGCCGGACTGACCGACGCGCCGTCGATTTTCACGGATATCGCACCGGGGTGTGTTTGAAAGCCGGAGCGATCTTCCGCCGATACGCTGCGAGCGGTGCCCCCGAATGCTCCTGCGCGGTTAACTGCCGACCGTTTCGGCGGGCCGGCGGAAAAGTGCTGCCATAAATTCTGCATCCGATCGGTGGAACTGGCGGGCGAATTCCTGCGATACGTTTCCACTCGCCGCCGCCGAACTGCCCTCCGGACCAGAAAGGTCTGCCGATGCTGACCACAGCGGCCGTGGCCGCACTCGCGTTATCCGCCCTCACCCCGATCGCCGCCGACGTGCCGACCACGCCCGACTACGTGACCGTCGACGTCGTCACGGTGAACGGCTCCGGCTGCCCGGCGGGTACGTCCGCGGTGGCCGCCGCGGACGACCGGACGGCGTTCACCGTCACCTACAGCGCGTTCCTCGCCGAGGCGGGCGGTTCGTCCGGTCCCACCGAGTTCCGGAAGAACTGCCAGCTCGTCCTCCAGCTCGGGTACCCGCAGGGCTTCACGTTCGGCATCTCCAAGGCCGACTACCGCGGGTTCGCGCACCTCCAGGCGGGCGCCACGGGCGTGGAGCAGGGCAACTACTACTTCTCCGGCACCTCGCCGACCTCGCGGAAGACGCACACGTTCCACGGTCCGCTGAGCGACGACTGGCAAGCCACCGACACCACCGAGTGGGCTTCCATCGTGTACGCGCCGTGCGGTGAGAAGCGACTGTTCAACGCGAACACGGAATTGCGTGTCCTGGCCGGTTCGTCGCAGGGCACCAGTTTCCTCGCGTTGGACTCCACAGACGGCAGCGTGAGCACCAGGTACCACTTCTCCTGGAAGCGCTGCTGAATCGAGTAACGCATTTTCCGCCGCCGAATTCGCGACCAGCCGGAAGGTGCACGCATGTTGAACTTCACGACCGCGCTCGCCCTCGCTTCGACCATCATCATCCCGCCGGGTGGTGCGCCGGGCACCACCCCGCCACCGGACCACATCGTGATCGACGTGGTCACGGTGAACGGTTCCGGCTGCCCGGCCGGCACGGCGGCGGTCGCGGTCTCGCCGGACAACAAGGCGTTCACGGTGACCTACAGCAACTTCCTCGCCCAGGTGGGCGTGGGCGCCGGTCCGACGGAGTTCCGGAAGAACTGCCAGCTGAACCTGCGGGTCAACATCCCGCAGGGCTTCACGTACGGCATCGCCAGAGCCGACTACCGCGGCTTCGCCCACCTGGAGAAGGGTGCCTCGGCCACCGAGCGCGCGAACTACTACTTCCAGGGGATGTCCCCGACCGAGTACCGGTCGCACCCGTACAGCGGCCCGCTGACGGACGACTGGCAGGCCACGGACACCACGGAGGTCGCGGCGATCGTCTACCACCCGTGCGGGGAGAAGCGCCTGTTCAACATCAACACCGAACTGCGGGTGAACGCGGGCACGTCGAACACGGCCACGACGACGAGCTTCATCTCGATGGACTCGACCGACGGCAGCTTCGACACCACGTACCACTTCGCGTGGAAGACCTGCCCCGCGTAACCCCGGGGGAAGACCCCGCGTAGGGAACGGCGAAGCCCTGCGCGGACCTGCCCGGACGGCGCCACCCTGCCGTCCGGGCAGACCCGTGTCCGGGAGTGAGCGGTGGACGCCGGGTGCGGGCGCGTGGTCGGGCGCGGGACGCGCCTGGATCGAGGGTGCCCGGCGGCCGGGTGCGGGCAGGGTGCTGGTGGCGTGCCGGCCGGTTCGTGGGCGGTGTCCTCGACCCCCGCCCCGCCCGCTCGGCTCGCCGACACTGTCGGTGCTCCGTGGGACAATGGACGCGGGGGCCGGAGGCCGGCGGTCCGATGCCGCCACGCCGCGCCGGAAGGCTCGTGACGCGGTGCCCTGGGCACGGCACGGCACGGCACGGCACGGGCCGGCGCCGACGGCGCGCCGGGCGAGCCCTCGGCGGTGCGCCGAGAGGCGGAGGGTGCCACCGACGCCGAAGACGTGCGACTGCCCGTGGGGGACCCGCGGGCGTGCGGTGGACGTCGTCGGCCACCGCACGCGGCGCGGGTCAGACCAGGGGGCGGTCGGTCGGGTTCACCGGGCGGGGCAGGACGGTGTGGCCCGTCAGGTGGGCGTCGACCGCGGCCGCGGCGGAGCGGCCCTCGGCGATCGCCCACACGATCAGGGACTGGCCCCGGCCCATGTCGCCCGCCACGAACACGTTGTCGACCGACGTGGCGTAGCGGTCGTCGCGGGCCACGTTGCCGCGCGGGTCGAGGTCGACGCCCAGGTCGGTCAGCAGGCCGTCCTTCTCCGGGCCGACGAAGCCCATCGCCAGGGTGACCAGCTGGGCCGGGATTTCGCGCTCGGTGCCCGGCACCGGCTCGAACCGACCGCCGGACGCGGCCACCTCGACCAGCTTGAGCGCCCGCACGTTGCCCTCCGCGTCACCGAGGAACTCCGCCGTGGACACCGAGTACAGCCGCTCGCCGCCCTCCTCGTGCGCGGACGTGACCCGGTACAGCATCGGGTACGTCGGCCACGGGTTGGCCTCGGCGCGCTGCTCCGACGGCCGCGGCATGATCTCCAGCTGCGTCACGGAAAGCGCGCCCTGGCGGTGGGCCGTGCCCACGCAGTCCGCGCCCGTGTCGCCGCCGCCGATCACCACGACGTGCTTGCCGGACGCCGAGATCGGCGACTCGGCCAGCTCGCCGCGCGCCACCCGGTTCGCGTGCGGCAGGTACTCCATCGCCTGGTGCACACCGCCGAGAGCACGCCCCGGGATCGGCAGGTCCCGCCACGCCGTCGCGCCACCGGCCAGCACCACCGCGTCGTAGGACGACTTCAGCTCCTCGACCGTGACGTCGACGCCGACGTTCACGCCCGTCCGGAACTGCGTGCCCTCGGCCCGCATCTGGTCGAGCCGGCGGTCCAGCCGCCACTTCTCCATCTTGAACTCGGGGATGCCGTACCGCAGCAGCCCGCCGATCGCGTCGGCGCGCTCCAGCACCACCACGTCGTGGCCCGCGCGGGTCAGCTGCTGCGCCGCGGCCAGCCCGGCCGGGCCGGAGCCCACCACGGCCACCTTCTTGCCGGTGCGCACGGCGGGAAGCTGAGGCGTCACCCAGCCCTCGTCCCAGGCCCGGTCGATGATCGAGATCTCGACCCGCTTGATGGTGACCGCGTCGCCGTTGATCCCGACCACGCACGCCGCCTCGCAGGGCGCCGGGCACAGCGTCCCGGTGAACTCCGGGAAGTTGTTGGTCGCGTGCAGGCGTTCGGCCGCGAGCTGCCAGTCCTTCTTCCACACCAGGTTGTTCCACTCGGGGATCAGGTTCCCCAGTGGACAACCCTGGTGGCAGAACGGGATGCCGCAGTCCATGCAGCGCCCGGCCTGCTTCTCCAGGCGCGGGTTCTCGAACTCCTCGTACACCTCGCGCCAGTCGCGCAGGCGCAGCATCACCGGACGGCTGCGGGGAGTTTCGCGTTCGGTGGTGAGGAAACCCCTCGGGTCAGCCATGAGAAGCCTCCATGATCGCCTCGTTCACGTCACGGCCCTCGCGCTCGGCACGTGCCTGCGCGGCCAGGACGCGCTTGTAGTCCTTGGGCATGACCTTGGTGAACCGGTCCGCGGCGAGCTCCCAGTCCGCGAGCAGCGCGTGCGCCACCCCGGACCCGGTCTCCGCGTAGTGCCGCTCCACCGCGGACCGCAGGAACTCGCGGTCGGCGGCGTCGAGCGGGTCGAGGTCCACCATCTCCGGGTTCACCCGCACGGCGCTCAGGTCGAGCACGTACGCGATGCCGCCGGACATGCCCGCCGCGAAGTTGCGGCCCGTCGGTCCGAGCACGACCACCCGACCGCCGGTCATGTACTCGCACCCGTGGTCGCCCACGCCCTCGACGACGGCCAGCGCGCCCGAGTTGCGCACGCAGAACCGCTCGCCGACCTTGCCGCGCAGGAAGAGCTCGCCGCCGGTCGCGCCGTAGCCGATCACGTTGCCCGCGATGGTCTGCTGCTCGGCGACGAACTGCGCGCCGGGCACCGGGCGGATGGTGATCCGACCGCCCGACAGGCCCTTGCCGACGTAGTCGTTGCCGTCGCCCACGAGCCGCAGCGTGACGCCGCGCGGCAGGAACGCGCCGAACGACTGGCCCGCCGTGCCGGTGAACGTGATGTCGATGGTGTCGTCGGGAAGCCCGGCGCCACCCCACTTCCGGGTCACCTCGGAGCCGAGCATGGTGCCGACGGTGCGGTTCACGTTGCGCACCGGCAGTTCCAGCCGGACCCGGTCGCCGGAGGCGATCGCGCCCTCGGCGAGCTGGATCAGCGTGTTGTCGAGCGCCTTGGCCAACCCGTGGTCCTGGGTCGTGGTCTGGTGCCGCGCCGCGCCCTCGGGCAGGTCCGGCACGTGGAAGATCGGCGACAGGTCGAGCCCGGCCGCCTTCCAGTGGTCGACCGCGGCCCTGGTGTCGAGCAGCTCGGCCCGGCCCACGGCCTCCTCCAGCGTGCGGAAACCGAGCTGTGCCAACAACTCCCGCACTTCCTGGGCGATGAACTCGAAGAAGTTCACCACGTGCTCGGCCTTGCCGGCGAACTTCGCCCGCAGCGCCGGGTTCTGCGTCGCCACGCCCACCGGACAGGTGTCCAGGTGGCACACGCGCATCATGACGCAGCCCGAGACGACCAGGGGAGCGGTCGCGAAACCGAACTCCTCCGCGCCCAGCAGCGCCGCGATGACCACGTCCCGACCGGTCTTGAGCTGACCGTCGGTCTGCACCACGATCCGGTCGCGCAGGCGGTTCTCCAGCAGGGTCTGCTGGGTCTCGGCGAGCCCCAGCTCCCACGGGCCGCCCGCGTGCTTGATCGAGGACAGCGGCGACGCGCCGGTGCCGCCGTCGTGGCCGGAGATCAGCACGACGTCCGCGTGCGCCTTGGACACACCCGCCGCGACCGTGCCGACGCCGACCTCGCTGACCAGCTTCACGTGCACCCGGGCCACCGGGTTCGCGTTCTTCAGGTCGTGGATCAGCTGGGCCAGGTCCTCGATGGAGTAGATGTCGTGGTGCGGCGGCGGCGAGATCAGGCCGACGCCGGGCGTGGAGTGCCGCGTCTTCGCGATCCACGGGTACACCTTGCCGCCGGGCAGCTGGCCGCCCTCGCCGGGCTTCGCGCCCTGCGCCATCTTGATCTGGATGTCGTCGGCGTTGACCAGGTACTCCGACGTCACGCCGAACCGGCCGGACGCCACCTGCTTGATCGCCGAACGCCGCGAGTCGCCGTTGGCGTCGGGGGTGAACCGCTCGGCGTCCTCGCCGCCCTCGCCGGTGTTGGACTTCGCGCCCAACCGGTTCATCGCGATCGCCAGGACCTCGTGCATCTCCTGCGAGATCGAGCCGTAGGAGATGGCGCCGGTGGCGAACCGCTTCACGATGGAGGAGACCGGCTCGACCTCCTCGATCGGCACCGGGGTGGTGTCCTTGAAGGTGAACAGGCCGCGCAACGTGGTCAGCGCCCTGGACTGCTCGTCCACCGCGCGGGTGTACTCCTTGAACACGTCGTACCGGCCGGACCGGGTCGAGTGCTGGAGCTTGAACACCGTGGTGGGGTTGAACAGGTGCGCCTCGCCCTCGCGGCGCCACTGGTAGTCGCCGCCGGTTTCCAGCTCGCGGTGGTCCGCGCGCACGCCGTCGACCGGGAACGCGTACCGGTGCCGCTTCGCGACCTCCTCGGCGAGCACGTCGAACCCGATGCCGCCCAGCCGCGACGTGGTGCCGGTGAAGCACGTCGACACGACCTCGTCGCCGAGGCCGATCGCCTCGAAGATCTGCGCGCCGGTGTAGGACGCCACGGTCGAGACGCCCATCTTGGACATCGTCTTGCGCACGCCCTTGCCCAGCGCCTTGATCAGGTTCCGGGTCGCGACCTTCGGGTCGACGCCGGGCAGTTCCTCCACCGACGCCATCGCCAGGTAGGGGTTCACCGCCTTCGCGCCGTAACCCACGAGCAGCGCGATGTGGTGCACCTCGCGCGCGTCGCCCGCCTCCACGATGAGGTCGACCTGCGTGCGGGTCTTCTCGCGCACCAGGTGGTGGTGCACCGCGCCGGTCAGCAGCAGCGACGGGATGGGCGCGTGCGCCTCGTCCACGCCGCGGTCGGACAGCACGACCAGCCGCGCGCCGTCCTCGATCGCGGCCGACACCTCGGCGCGGATCTCGGCCAGCCTGCGGGTGAGGGCCTCGCCGCCGCCGGTGACGTCGTACGTGCCGTGGACGGTGAAGGTCCGGAACTCGGGCAGCGTGCCGTCGTCGTCCACGTGCACGAGCTTGGCGAGTTCGTCGTTGTCCAACACCGGGAACGGCAGCGAGATGCGCCGGCACGAGGTGCCGTCGGCGGTCAGCAGGTTCGGCTCCGCGCCCAGGGTGGCGTGCAGCGAGGTGACGAGCTCCTCGCGGATCGCGTCCAGCGGGGGGTTCGTGACCTGGGCGAACAGCTGGGTGAAGTAGTCGAACAGCTGCCGGGGCTTGTTCGACAGCGGCGCGAACGGGGCGTCGTTGCCCATCGAGCCGATCGGCTCCGCGCCGGTGCGGGCCATCGGGTGCAGCAGGATCGAGAGCTCTTCCTCGGTGTAGCCGAAGACCTGCTGGCGGCGGACCAGGGACGCGTGCGTCGGCACCTCGCGGCCGCGCGCGGGCAGGTCCTCGAGGTGCAGGATCCCCTCGGCGACCCACTGCTCGTAGGGGTGCTCGGCGGCGAGCTCGCCCTTGATCTCCTCGTCGTCGATGATGCGGCCCTGGGCGGTGTCCACCAGGAACATCCGGCCCGGCTCCAGCCGGCCCTTGCGGACGATCGTGGCCGGGTCCAGCTCCAGCACGCCCGCCTCGCTGCCGAGCACGACCAGGCCGTCCTCGGTGACCCAGTAGCGGGCCGGGCGCAGGCCGTTGCGGTCGAGCACCGCGCCGATCAGCGTGCCGTCGGTGAACGAGACCAGCGCGGGACCGTCCCACGGCTCCATCAGCGTCGAGTGGAACTCGTAGAACGCCCGGCGGGCCGGGTCCATCTCGGTGTGGTTCTCCCACGCCTCGGGGATCATCATCAGCACCGCGTGCGGCAGGCTGCGGCCGCTCAGGTGCAGCAGCTCCAGCACCTCGTCGAAGCTCGCCGAGTCGCTCGCGCCGCGGGTGATGACCGGGAAGATCCGCTCCAGGTCGCCCTTGACCAGGTCGGTCTCCAGGGTGGACTCGCGGGCGTCCATCCAGTTGCGGTTGCCGCGCAGGGTGTTGATCTCGCCGTTGTGCGCCACGTACCGGTACGGGTGGGCCAGCGGCCACGACGGGAACGTGTTGGTCGAGAACCGGGAGTGCACCAGGCCGATGGAGCTGGTCACCCGCTCGTCGGTGAGGTCGGGGAAGAACTTCTCGACCTGGGGCTCGGTCAGCATGCCCTTGTAGACGATGGTGCGGGCGCTCAGGCTCGGGAAGTACACGTCGACGGCCCGTTCGGCGCGCTTGCGCACGACGAACGCCAGTCGCTCCAGCTCCATGCCCTCGGCGCCCGCCAGGAACAGCTGGCTGAACACCGGCATCGTGGTGCGCGCCGTGGGACCGACGTGGTCGGCGTCCACGGGCAGCTCGCGCCAGCCGAGCACGGTCGCGCCCTCTTCGGCGGCGATGGCCTCGACGGCGGCCTTGACCTCGTCCACGCCGTCGTGGGGGAGGAAGGCGGTACCGACCGCGTAGTGCCCCGGTTCGGGCAGCGGGAAGGCGACGACCTCGCGGTAGAACGCGTCGGGGACCTGGATGAGCAGGCCGGCGCCGTCGCCGGTTTCGACCTCGGCGCCGCGGGCGCCCCGGTGTTCCAGGTTGCGCAGGGCGACGAGCGCCTGCGCGACGATCGCGTGGTTTCGGCGGCCGCCGAGGTCGGCGACGAACGCGACGCCGCAGGCGTCGTGCTCGAACTGCGGGTCGTACAGACCGCGCGGCTGGTGGTGGTGGGTCACAACGGGCCCTCCCGTGGCGTCGTCCGGGCATACGGAGGTAGGCCGAAACGGCCTCGCGCGGCGTCGCGCGGGCAGTGTTCGGCCTGTGCCAGTGGCTGGTGGAACCACGCCGTTGCAGGGCGTGGTGACCGCACTCCGTTGTGCGGGAACTTGCACTCATGTGCGTGCGCGGAACCGGGCCGGATGGGGCCGGGAGCCGTGCGGGCGGAGCACCGGGATTGCCGGGGTCTTGTGACGATAGTGTGAATTCGCGGTTATGGCTCTAGTCCGACCGTGCACCGTGGGGAATCCCACCCCTACTTGACACCGTTCGCACCAGTGCCACCTGCGCCGATCGGTCTAATATTCGTCCTGTTTTATTCCTTCAGTGCAGACTGAATCACGCTCTGGCGCGGTGCGCGGCTCTCCCGCAGACGGCCGCGGCGGTCAGGAGGAGCAGCGCCAGGGCGGCCTGCCACCAGGCCCGCTCACTCGCCGCGACGATCGTGTTCACGCCGGCGACCAGGGTGAACAGGGCCGAGAGGACCAGCAGGAGACGCCGTTCGGCGCGGTCGTCGCTGGGCAGGACGATCGTCATCCGGGGCTGGGTCATGGGAGTGCACCTCCGGGGGCGGGGTGTGGCGACTGGTGGGACCGATTACCCACTCGGTGCGGACTCCACACGCCCCCTCGGTCACTTCCGGGGTGGTCCGAAGGCGGTCGCTTCGGGGTGTGACCGGGTGATCGCGTGACGCAATACGGGTGACAGAACTCAGCCGAGCGTGACCCCGAAGAGGACGCCGACGTAGTAGGTCACGAGCATGGTCAGCGAGCCGACGACGACGTTGCGGCGCACCGCGCGGCCCGCGGAGCCCGAGCCGAGGCGCGCGCTGATCCAGCCGGTGAGCACCAGGCCGACCACGACGGCGACCGCGCACGTCCACACCCGCCAGCTCGTGGGCGGCAGCACGATCGCGAGCAGCGGCACCAGCGCGCCGACGGCGAACGAGATCAGCGACGCCCACGCGGCCTGCCACGGGCTGGTGAGGTGGTCCGGGTCGATCTGGAGCTCGGCCTCGGCGTGGGCGCGCAGCGCGTCCTTGGCGGTGAGCTCGCGGGCGACCTGCGCCGCGAGCTCGGGGGACAGGCCGCGGTCCTGGTAGATGCCGGCCAGCTCGCGCTCCTCCTCCTCGGGCATGTCGCGCAGCTCGCGCTCCTCCAGCTCGATCGCGGCCCGCTCGGTGTCGCGCTGCGTGCTGACCGAGACGTACTCGCCGCCCGCCATCGACAGCGAGCCCGCGACGAGTCCGGCGACGCCGGCGGCCAGGATGGCCGTGCGGTCGGTGCTGGCGCCCGCGACGCCCACCACGAGGCCGGCGGTGGAGACGATGCCGTCGTTCGCGCCGAGCACGCCCGCGCGCAGCCAGTTGAGCCTGCCCGACAGGTCGCCGTGTGGTTCGGGGTGCGCCATGGTGGTGATCAAACCACCTAGGCTCGTGTTCCGTGGGTGTGAGCAGACGCGTCCTGGTGGCGGGCGCGGTGGGGGCCTTGGTCGTGCCACCCGTCCCTTCCGGACGGACGATCGTGTCGTGCGCCGAGTGGGGCGCCCGGCCACCGGTGGAACCGCCGGCGGTGGTGGGCCGCCGTCCGACGAGGGTGCTCGTGCACCACACGGCGACGGAGAACGCGGCGGACCGGTCGGTGGCGCACGCGCACCGGTTGGCCCGGTTCTTCCAGGACGTCCACATCGGCCGGGACTGGGGTGACACGGGGCAGCACTTCACGATCACCCGGGGCGCGCACGTGCTGGAGGGGCGGCACGGTTCGCTGGCCGCGTTGCGGGCCGGCGACCACCTCGTGGAGGGCGCGCACTGCCCCGGCCAGAACCGGACGTCGATCGGCGTCGAGAACGAGGGCACCTACACCGCCGAACTGCCGCCGGACGAGCAGTGGGACGCGCTCGTGTGGCTGTGCGCCACCGTGTGCCGGCAGTACGGGATCCCACCGTCGGAGATCCACGGCCACCGCGACCACTACGCCGACACCGTGTGCCCGGGTGACGCGCTCCACGCCCGGCTCCCGGCGCTGCGCGCCGAGGTGGCCCTGCGCTGACCGCGTGCGGTCAGGCGGACTCGATGATCCGCCACTGGGGTCCGTTCACCCAGGTGGCCTCGAGGCGGGAGCGGTGGTCGGGGGTGGTGAACTCGATGACCACGGCGGCGGCGGGGCGTTCGACGGAGGCGGCGAAGCCCTGGCGCGGGGTGGCGGAGATCGGGTCGATGGACTTCTCGGACCAGCGGACCGCGGCGACGCCGCCCTGGAGCTGGAAGCTGCGCAGGTAGACCTGCTCGCCGTTCAGGCTGCTCCAGGTGCCGTTCTCGGACGGGACCTGGGCGGTGGTCGTGGTCGTCGTGGTGGTCGTCGTCGTGGTGGTCGTGCTCGTCGTGGTGCGCTCGGACGTGGTCGTCGTCGGCGGCACGGTCGTGGTCGTCACGACGGTGGTGGTGGTCGGCGGTGGGGTGGTGGACACGACCGTGGTCTGCTGGCTCGTCAGGCCCGCGACCAGCATCGGGCGCTCGGGGACGCCCGCCTCCAGGACCGAGCGGATGCCCAGCCAGGACAGCGCTACGGCGACCGCGGTCGAAGCCGACCACGCCGCCAGGTACTGCAACCCACGGGACACGGGGACATCCTGCCGGCGGGTCCGGATGATCGGACCCCTGAGGTCGCTTCGCGTGAGGCCGGTCACCGGGTCCAGTGACACCCGAAAGCGTTACGGTGCGCGCCATGGTTTCGGTGTTGCTCGTCGAGGACGACCCGGTGGTGCGCTCCGCGGTGTCCAGGGCCCTGACCGGTCTGGGGCACGCCGTCCTGCCCGTCGGCACGGCGCTGGAGGCGCTGCGGGAGATCACCAACTCGACGTTCGACCTGGTGGTGCTCGACCTCGGGCTGCCCGACATGGACGGCGCGGACGCGCTGCGGATGATGCGCGGCGTCTGCGACACCCCCGTCATCGTGGCCACCGCGCGGGACGAGGAGTCCGAGATCGTCCGGCTGCTCAACGCGGGCGCCGACGACTACCTGGTCAAGCCCTTCTCCAGCGAGCACCTCGCGGCCCGGCTGTCGGCGGTGCTGCGGCGGGCCCGCAAGGAGGCCGCGCCCGAACCGCTGCGGATCGGGCGGCTGACCGTCGACCTCGACCGCCGCGAGGCCACCCTGGAGGGCCGCGCGCTCAACCTGACCCGCAAGGAGTTCGACCTGCTCGCCTACCTCGCCGCCCGTGAGGGCAAGGTCGTGGCACGCGGCGAGCTGCTGGCGAACCTGTGGAACATGCCCGGCCGGCACGACGACCAGACGCTCGACGTGCACCTGTCGTGGTTGCGCCGCAAGCTCGGCGAACGGGCCGCCCAACCCCGCTACCTGCACACCGTGCGCGGGGTCGGGTTCAAGCTGACGGCCGCCGAGTGAGACGGTCCCTCGCCCTGGTGTCGCTGGCGGTCACCTCGATGGTGGCGCTGGCGTTCCTCATCCCGCTGGGGCTGATGGTCCGGCAGCTGGCCGAGGACCGCGCGCTGTCCGACGCCGAGCGCCAGGCGGGCGCGCTGGTGCCGGTGCTGGTGATCACCTCGGACCCGGCGAGCATCGAGCAGGCGCTGACCAGCACGACCGGCCGGGTCGCGGTGCACCTGGCGTCCGGCCAGGTGATCGGCAAGGTCAAGGCGACGCCCGACCAGTTGCGCAACGCCCAGCAGAAGGGGTTGGCCTCCACCGAGGAGCTGCCCGACGGCCTCGTGCACCTGCAACCCGTGGTGCTGGACGAGGGCAAGGTGGCGGTGGTCGAGGCGTTCGTGCCGCAGGAGCTGCTGTCCCAGGGCGTGCTGCCGGCGTGGTTCGCGCTCAGCGGCGTGGCGGTGTCGCTGGTGCTGGCGTCGGTGCTGGTGGCCGACCGGCTCGGCGCGCGGGTGGTCACGGCGTCGACCGAGCTCGCCGACGGCGCCCGCCGGATGGAGCAGGGCGACCTGGAGACCAGGGTGACCCCGAGCGGGCCGCCGGAGCTGGCCGACGCGGGCGGTGCGTTCAACCGCATGGCCGACCGGATCAGTCAGCTGATGGCCAACGAACGGGAAATCCTGGCGGACCTCTCGCACCGGTTGCGCACTCCGCTCACCGCGTTGCGGCTCGATTCGGAACTGCTGGGAACGGACAACAACGCCAATCGTGTGCGCCAGGCCGTGGTGGCCTTGGAACGCGAGGTCAACGAACTGATCCGGGCCGCCCGGAAAGAACTCACCGACCCGGCCGGCTCGCGCAGCGACGCGGCGCAGGTGGTGCACGACCGGCTGGTGTTCTGGTCCGCGCTCGCCGACGACCAGCAGCGGCTGTGGAACCTGCGGGGCACCGAACGCAGCGCGTGGGTGCCGTTGACCCGCAGCGACCTGGCGGCGGCGATGGACGTCGTGCTCGGCAACATCTTCCGGCACACGCCCGAGGGCGTCGGGTTCGTCGTGGCGCTGTTCCACCAGCCCGACCGGGTGGTGATCGTCATCGAGGACGCGGGTCCGGGCATCGAGGACCCGGAGACGGCGCTGCGCCGTGGGAGCAGCAGCGCCGGCTCCACCGGCCTCGGACTCGACATCGCCCGCCGCGCGGCCGAGTCCACCGGTGGTTCTCTGGTGATCGACCGGGGTCCGCTGGGCGGGACGCGAGTCCAGCTCCGGCTTACCCGGCTCGGCGATGGCCAAGGTTAGTGCGGACTTTCTTTCCCCCGCCTCATGGCACCTTTAAATGTTCCTTAAATAAGTTCCGGTTGACAATTCCCGGTCAGTCGATAAGGTCATTTTTGGAATTGAGGCCGACCGCAGCGCTCTCCCCCTTGCCCGGTCCGCCTCGTTCCCCGTTCGGTGCGGCGACCGCAGCAGCGCTTCCCTGCGAAAAGCGCTCGCGCGGTCGCCGCGCCCGAAATGCCGCCGAATGCAGAGGGAATCCGCGTGTCGCGCAAGAACAGTGCACTGACCGCTGTCGTCCTCCTGGCCGGGCTGGCGCTCGCCGGGTGCGGCGCCTCCGAGGACGTCGGACAGGTGACGGCCACCGCCACCACCCTGGTCCGGACCGTCTCCCACTCCGGCGCGCAGTCGACCGCGTCCTCCTCGGCCTCGCCGAGCAGTGCCGCGAGCAGCGCGTCGCCGACGACGACCACCACGACCACCACCACGACGACGACCACCACCGAGACACCCACGCCGGAACCGGTGAAGCCGCCCGTCAAGACCACGCAGCAGCCCTCCCCGCCGGACGCGGGCACCGACGTCGACGCCGCCGAGGCGAAGGTGCTGGAGCTGACCAACAGCGAGCGCGCGGCACAGGGGTGTCCGACCTTGGCCTTCGACGCGAGACTGGCGCAGGCGGCGCGCGGCCACAGTGCCGACATGGCCGCCCAGAACTACTTCGACCACACGTCCAAGGACGGCCGGACGTTCGTGGACCGGGTGAAGGCCGCGGGCTACCCGTCGCCGGGCGCGGAGAACATCGCCGCCGGCCAGCGCACGCCCGAGTCGGTGGTCAAGGGCTGGATGGAGTCGCCCGGCCACCGCGCGAACATCCTCAACTGCAAGCTCAAGACGCTCGGCGTCGGGATGGCCAAGGGCGGGTCCTACGGCGTCTACTGGACGCAGAACTTCGGCTGGTGAGCTAACCCGAGGTCAGCTCGTCCAGGATGAGCACGGTGTGGCTGGACGTCACGTCGGGCATCGTCTGGAGCCGGGACAGCACCAGGTCGCGCAGGCTGTGCGCGTCCGGTGCCCGGACCAGCAGCACGAGGTCGTAGTCACCCGACACCAGCGCGCCGTGCCACACCTCCGGGATCGCCAGCACCCGTTGCCGCACCGCCTTCCACGAGTGCTGGCTGATCTTGAGGTAGACGTAGGCGGAGATGCCGAAGCCGTAGCGCTCGGGGTCGACCACCGCCGTGTACCCGGTGACGACGCCGTCCCGGTGCAGCCGGTCGACGCGCGAGTACGCGCTCGCGCGCGAGATGTGCAGCTTCTCGGCGAGCGCGCGCATGGACAGCCGGCCGTCCGCGCGCAGCTCCTCGACGATCCGCCGGTCGGTGTCGTCCAGGGGTGCCGAATGTCCAGCTCTGGCCGTCATGCGGTCGACCATAGCCCCCTGCGGTGACCATTCGTCCAGGTTCCGGGCGCAGATCTGGAACTTTGGTCGGTGTGACGCGGACCATGCCTCCCAACTCGCGTTTCGAGTGACGGAGGAGCCCATGACCCGCACCCACGTGCCAGAACGGTCGCTCGTGCCGACCGACGAGCCCCTGGCGTTGCTGCGCAAGGACGGGTCGCGGGTCGAGGACTCGCCGCTCGCGATGCCCGACGACGACGTGCTGGTGGAGCTGCACCGGCGGATGGTGATCGGCAGGCGCTTCGACACCCAGGCCACCGCGCTGACCAAGCAGGGCAGGCTCGCGGTGTACCCGTCCTCGCGCGGCCAGGAGGCCTGCGAGGTGGGCGCCGTGCTGGCGCTGCGCGAGCGGGACTGGCTGTTCCCGACCTACCGCGACTCGGTCGCGCTCGTCACCCGCGGTGTCACGCCGGCGGGCACGCTGACCCTGCTCCAGGGCGGCTGGCACCTCGGGTACGACCCGTACGAGCACCGGGTGGGCCCGCAGTGCACGCCGCTGGCCACGAACACGCTGCACGCGGTCGGGTTCGCGCAGGCCGCGAAGGTCAAGGGCGAGGACACCGCGGCGCTGGTGCTGCTGGGCGACGGCGCGACCTCCGAGGGCGACACGCACGAGGCGCTGAACTTCGCCGGCGTGTGGAAGGCGCCGGTGGTGTTCCTGGTGCAGAACAACGGCTACGCGATCAGCGTGCCGATGGCCAAGCAGAGCGCCGCGCCGTCGCTGGCCGCGAAGGGCGTCGGGTACGGGGTGCCGTCGGTGCTGGTCGACGGCAACGACGTGGCGGCGGTGTACGCGGTGGTGCGCGACGCGCTGCGCTCCGGCGGACCGACCCTGATCGAGGCCCTGACCTACCGGATCGAGGCGCACACCAACGCCGACGACGCGTCCCGCTACCGCACCTCCGACGAGGTCGCGGCGTGGCTCGACCGGGACCCGGTGGACCGGATCGAGGCCTACCTGACCGGGCGCGGCCTGCTCGACCAGGCCCGGCGGGCGGCCGTGGCGGAGGAGGCCGAGGACTTCGCCGCCGGCGTGCGCGCCGCGCTGAACGCCGACGTCGAGCCCGACCCGGCCGAGCTGTTCGCGAACGTCTACGCGGACATGCCCGTCCACCTGCGCGAGCAGGCCGCGATGCTGCGCGAGGAGTTGGCGTGACCGAGGTGTCGATGGCGGGCGCGCTGAACAAGGCGCTCGCCGACAGCCTGGAGGCCGACCCGACCGTGCTGGTG
The DNA here is from genome assembly GCF_040642015.1 of Actinosynnema sp. NPDC020468. Lineage (NCBI taxonomy): Bacteria > Bacillati > Actinomycetota > Actinomycetes > Pseudonocardiales > Pseudonocardiaceae > Actinosynnema > Actinosynnema sp. NPDC020468. The sequence continues at coordinate 117,607 of NZ_JBFAEO010000016.1, read as the reverse complement.
TTCGGCGAGGACGTCGGCGCGCTGGGCGGGGTGTTCCGGGTGACCGACGGGTTGGCCGCGCGGTTCGGCGAGACGCGGGTGTTCGACACGCCGCTGGCCGAGTCCGGCATCGTGGGCACCGCGATCGGCATGGCCATGAACGGGCTGCGGCCGGTGGTGGAGATGCAGTTCGACGCGTTCGCCTACCCGGCGTTCGAGCAGATCACCAGCCACCTGGCCAAGTTGCGCAACCGGACCCGGGGCGCGGTGTCGCTTCCGGTGGTGATCCGGGTGCCCTACGGCGGCGGCATCGGGGGCGTCGAGCACCACTGCGACTCCTCCGAGGCGTACTACACGCACACGCCGGGGTTGCGCGTCGTCACGCCCGGCACGCCGGCCGACGCCTACCGGCTGCTGCGCGACTCGATCGCCTCGCCGGACCCGGTGATCTTCCTGGAGCCGAAGCGGCGGTACTGGGCCAAGGGCGAGCTGACCGGCGACGCGGTGGCGTTCGACCGCGCCGTGGTGCGCAGGCCCGGGAGGGACGTCACGCTCATCGCCTACGGGCCGATGGTGACGACCGCGCTGGAGACCGCCGAGGCGGCCCGGGACGAGGGGTGGGACGTGGAGGTCGTGGACCTGCGCACGTTGGCGCCGTTCGACGACGAGACGGTGTGCCGGTCGGTGGTGAAGACCGGTCGGGCCGTGGTGGTGCACGAGGCGTCCGGGTTCGGCGGGTACGGCGCGGAGGTGGTGGCGCGGGTGACCGAGCGGTGCTTCCACCACCTGCACGCGCCGGTGCTGCGGGTGACCGGGTTCGACATCCCCTACCCGCCGCCGAAGCTGGAGGAGCACCACCTGCCGAGCGTGGACCGGATCCTCGACACCATCGGTCGGTTGCAGTGGGACGACGAGGTCGTGGGAGGTCGCGGTGCCTGACTTCCGGCTGCCCGACCTGGGCGAGGGCTTGACCGAGGGCGAGATCGTGACGTGGCTGGTGTCGGTCGGCGACGCGGTGGCGATCGACCAGCCCGTGGTGGAGGTCGAGACCGCGAAGGCGGTGGTGGAGGTGCCGTGCCCGTACGCGGGCGTGGTGCGGGCCCGGCACGGGGCGCCCGGCGAGAAGCTGGCGGTGGGCGCGGTGCTGCTGTCGGTCGGCGAGCCGGCCGAGGACGCCGCGGCCGCGCCGGTCGCGGAGTCCTCGGAGTACAGCGGGAACGTGCTGATCGGGTACGGGACCTCGGAGTCCAAGCGCCGTCGTCGGACGCGTCGGCCCGCGGTGCCCGAGGCCCGGCGGTCGGCCGAGCCCGCCATCGCCCCGGCGGCTCCGGCGGTCCCGTCGGCTCCGGCGGTGATCTCGCCGATCGTGCGGCAGTTGGCGCGGGAGAACGGGGTGGCGCTGGACCGGGTGCGGGGTTCCGGTCCGGGCGGCGTGATCCGCCGGGCGGACGTGGAACGCGTGCTGGCCGAGGGTTCCCCGTCGGTGACGGGGCGGCGGATCCCGCTCACCGGGTTGCGCGGTGCGGTCGCGGCGAAGCTCAGCGCCTCGCGCCGGGAGATCCCCGAGGCGACGGTGTGGGTGGACGTCGACGCGACCGGTCTGCTGGCCGCGCGGGCGGCGCTGCCGTCGGTGTCGCTGCTGTCCCTGCTGGCCCGGTTCACCGTGCTGGGGCTGCGGAAGTTCCCCGAGCTGAACTCGCGGGTCGAGGACGACGCGATCGTGGTGCTGGACGAGGTCCACCTGGGCTTCGCCGCGCAGACCGACCGCGGCCTGGTCGTGCCGGTGGTCCGCGACGCCCACCGGTTGACCACCGCCGAACTGGCGTCGGGGATCGCCGGTTTGGCGACGTCGGCCCGGGAAGGCCGGATCGCGCCCGCGTCGTTGACCGGAGGCACCTTCACGGTCAACAACTACGGCGTCTTCGGCGTCGACGGCTCGGCCGCGATCATCAACCACCCGGAGGCCGCGATCCTGGGCATGGGCCGGATCATCGACCGGCCGTGGGCGGTGGACGGGCAGTTGGCGGTCCGCAAGGTCACCCAGCTGACGCTGGCGTTCGACCACCGGGTGTGCGACGGCGGCACGGCGGGCGGCTTCCTGCGCTTCGTCGCCGACTGCGTGGAGAACCCGATCACCGCGCTGGCCGACCTCTGAAGCGGTCCGTGCCGGCGTCCCCACCGTCGTGGCCGCCGGCACGGACCTCCTGCTCGGGACCTTGATCCGCTCTCGTTCGAGCGGAGTCCGCTTCACACGGGGCAGTCCTGGCCGCTTCGACCGGGAGCGTCGCCCTCGTCGGCGCCGCGCACCGGTCGAACCGGTGGCCGAGGTGAACCGGATCGTGGTCGGGTGGCGCCGACCCGGAGGCCGGCGGGCGCTAGCGTGGGACCGTGGCACCGGACTACCCCATTCGCACCGAGCGCCTGTCCCTGCGGCCGTTCGACCTCGACGACCGCGCCGCCCTGTACTCGTGGCAGGCCAGGGAAGACGTGGCGCGGTACCTGTACTCCGCGCCCAGGAGCGTCGAGGAGTCCGCGGCGAGCCTGGCGGCCAAGATCGCGGTCGGGTGGCCGGTTCCCGAGGGGGAGATGCTGTCGCTGGCCGTCGAGCGCGACGGGGTCGTGGTCGGCGAGGCGGTGTTGAAGCACCTGAGCGAGCAGCACCGGCAGGGTGAGGTGGGGTACATCCTGCACCCCGACCACCACGGGTTCGGGTACGCGACCGAGGCCGCCCGGGCGGTGCTGCGGTTGGGGTTCGAGGACCTGGGGCTGCACCGGATCGCCGCGGTGTGCCACGCCGGCAACGACGCGTCGTGGCGGGTGATGGAGAAGCTCGGCATGCGGCGCGAGGCGCACTTCCGGCACGCCGTGATGTTCAAGGGCGAGTGGGTCGAGACGGTCGTCTACGCGCTGCTCGAGGACGAGTGGCGGGCTCAGCGGTAGCGGGACTGCTCGTAGGCGTAGCGGTAGGCGTTGGCCACCGGGTCCGCGGTGAAGTCGAGTTCGTCGTCGTACGCGGTGACCGGCACGTCCGGGTCCACGACGGTGAGCAGGGTGCGGCCGGGCATCGGCTCCGCGCCGAACAGCACCACCGACGGGCCGGGCACCCAGCGGGCGCGGGCGGCCTTCACCAGGGCCTGCCAGCCGGGCGTGGTCAGCTTGGACTTCCAGAAACCCGCGGTGCGCGGCCAGTTCGCGATGTCCAGCTCGCGCACGTCGAACTCGCCGCGGAACGCGCCGTAGAGCACCACCAGGTTCACCTCGTACACCGCGTGCCGGGTCGGCAGGGTGTGACCGGCGGGCAGGTAGTGCTCCCGGGTGCGCACGCGCGGCGCGGTCGACTGCGCGTAGAGCCGCTTCAGCACGGCCGCCAGCTCCGCCCGGTCCTCGCTGTCGGCGGCGAGCTCGCGCAGGAACGGCAGGACGCGGGAGGTCACGGTGGCGAAGGACAGCACCGCGTACAGCGCGCTGTCGTCCAGCAGACCGGGACCCTGGGCAGCCACCTCGCGCAGCAGGGCGCGGGTGTGCCGGGCCACCAGGTACTCGCCGAACGTGGCGTGCAGGAACTCGTAGGTGCGCGACACCGCGCCCCGGTCCAGCGCCTCCGAGTGCTGGATGAAGAAGAACCGGCCCAGCACCGCGCCGCCCGCGCCACGTCCGCCGACGGGCGCCGGCACGTCCAGCAGCGCGGCCAAGTCGGCGTCCACGTCCGCCTCGCGCACCGACTGGCCGCCCCGGTTGAACATCGCGCACGCCACCACCGACAGCCGGGTCAGCTCCTCCTCGACCCGCGCGTCCACGGCCGCCGCGCCGGACTTGGCCACCTCGCGGCGGGCGAACTCGGTCAGCAGCCGCTCGTACAGCTCGGCCTCGCCCAGCGTCCGGTCGAGCCGGTACAGCGCGTTGCCGACCGCGTCGTAGAGCGCGAACATCAGCAGCAGCAACGGTTGCCGGGCGAACGTCGGGTGCCGCAGCACCAGCCCGAGCGCCAGCGGGGCGAGGTTGCCGCGCTTGAAGTAGGCGAAGTTGGCGTGGTTCCACACGTCGGTCCAGCGGCGCACGTGGGCGTCGGTGAACGGCGCGATCCGCAGCACGTGCGCGCCGTCGGGCAGCTCGACGCCGGCGCTGACGCCGATCCGCCCGGTCACCACGACCGCGAGCGGGTGACCCGAGTCGGCGCGGCGGCGTTGGAACTCCGCGATCCGGACCAGGTAGTCGGACTGGTCGTGCGCGCTGGCCTGGAGCAGCTCGTCGAACCCGTCCAGCAGCAGCACGGGCACCGCGTCACCGGTGAGCCGGTCGAACTCGGCCCAGCCGACGTCGTCCAGGAACTCCTGCCGCAGCACGTGCCTGACCTGGTCGGGCAGGTCGGCCTCGGCCGGCACCTTGCGCAGCTCCACCCGCAGCGCGAAGAAGTCGGCGGCGGGCAGCCGGGCGGCGAGCACCTTCGTCAGCACGGACTTGCCGGTGCCCGGGTCGCCCAGCACCAGCAGCGGCGCGTCGTGGGCCTCCGGCGAGGTCAGGTGACCGGCGAGGTAGCGGTGCAGGTCGGAGCGGAACTCGACGTCGTCCTCCCACCAGTCGAGGTCGGTCGGGCGGCAGCCCTGCGCCATCCGCGCCACCTGGAAGTCCGGGTCCACGTAACCCTGGCCGACGGTCGGCGGGCCGAGGTCGCCGGAGGTGAAGTCCGAGCTGAGGATCGGGTCCTTGAGCCCGGCCTGGTACGCGCGGTGCAACTCGGCCCGGCGCGGGTGCGGCTGCCCGCCGACCGAGACGCGGGCGAGCAGTTCGGTCAAGCCCGCCAACGCGTCCCGCGACCGGGACCGGCCGGCGCGCAGCCACCAGCCCAGCTCGGGGTGCTGATCGGCGGCCTCGGCCAGCAGGTCGCGGTAGCGCGCCACGGCGTTGTCTACGAGGCCCTCCATCGCTTTCGCCAGCGCCGCCCGGTCGTCCTCGTGCGGCGGCACGGGCAGCAGGCGGGCCACGTCGTCGGCCGCGTCGGCGTAGACCGCGCGCACCCGCTCCAGGTGCGCGTCGCGCGGGTCGCCGGGCGAGGGCGGGTACAGCGGGACGTCGATCAACCCGACCAGACCCATCGTCCGATCCATCGACGGTGCCATCTCGTACGACCGGTCGGTCTCCGGCAGCCCGAAACCGGTGCCGGGTACCAGTTCGACGAACGCCTTGACCACGAGCACCCGGTGCACCGCGGCCAGTTCGGTGGTGCGCGCGAGCCGCGACGTCCGGACGCGGGTCTTGGCGAGCAGCCGCCGGTTCAGCCGCACGAACTCGGCTCGCGTCACCAGCCAGATCAGCACCTGACCGACGTCCGACCAGCCGCCGTCGGCCACCGCGCCGCACAGCGCGATGTCCAGGCGCGCCAGCAGCTCCGGGTGCTCCTCGCCCAGCAGCGCGACGGCGTCGAGGTAGGTCGTCGGGCCGGCCACGCGCCGATCATCGCACCCGGTGATCGGGCACACGGAGCGGTTCAGTCGTTCGGCCCAGTGCGGCGGCGGGCGGGCGGGGGATCATCAGGCCATGTTGGAGTTCACCGAGGACAACGGCGCCTACGAGTGGTGGATCGCGGCAAACCCCAATCAGTTCGTGATCAACGCCGAGTCGAGTCTGCGGTTGGACAGCATGGTGCTGCACAAGGCGACCTGCCGGACGATCAACGGCACGCCCGCCAACGGCGGCGCGTGGATCGGCGCGTACGTCAAGATCTGCGGCACCCGGCGGGAGCTGGAAGCCCGCTACCCCACCGCGAAACCGTGCGGGCTGTGCCTGCGGTGAGCCTGGTCTGGTACGTCGCGTACGGCTCCAACACCCGCGCCGCCCGGTTCGACCGCTACCTCGCGGGCGGCACGCCGGAGGGCGCGGCGCGGTGCTACCCGGGTTGCCGGGACCGTACGCCGCCGCGCGCGTCGGTCGCGTTCGCGGTGCCGGGCGGGATCTACTTCGCCACCCGGTCGCCGGTGTGGGGCGGCGGGAGGGCGTTCTACGACCCCGCGCTGCCCGGCACGGCGGCTGTGCGGGCGTACCTGATCACCGTCGGCCAGTTCTCCGACGTGGCCGCGCAGGAGATGTACCGGGAGCCGGGGGAGACCCTGGACCTGGCGGAGGTGCTGGCGCACGGGCGGGTCGAGCTGGGACCGGGTCGGTACGAGACGCTGCTGTGCCTCGGCGAGCGCGACGGGCACCCGCTGCTGACGTTCACCGCGCCCTGGTCGGCGGCGGAGGCGGAGCGGGTCGCGCCGTCGGCGGCCTACCTCGCCACCATCGCCGACGGGTTGCGCGAGTCGCACGGCTGGGACGACGCGCGGACCGCGGCCTACCTCAGCGCGGCAGCACGGGCGTGAGGTCGCCGTTCTCGTCCGGTTGGCACTGCGCCGACGGCGCCTCGGTTTTGAGGAACTCGGTCATGCAGCGGCCGAACTGCTCGTAGCCGCGCGCGTTGGGGTGGAACGACTCCTGCAACGCGTGCCGGGCGCGACCCTCGTCGCGCAGGCCGTCGAAGTCGACCGTGAGCCGGGTGAACCACTCGGTGCCCGGGTCGCGCCCGCCGCTGCACGCCTCGTGCTTCGCGCCCGCCTGCGACAGGTCGAGGAACCGCGCGCCCACCGCCGCCGCGGCCTTGCCGAGCCCGGTGGACAGCTGGTTCACCGCCGTCTCCCGCACCCACTTCAGGTCGCCGGTCCGCAGTGGACAGCCGGACAGGTTCTGGAGGTCCACCGGCACGCCGGGCGCCACCGGTGAGGCGTAGGACTGGAGCACCAGCTGGTACGAGCGCTGCGTGTAGCCCTCGTCGCGCAGCGTGGAGGTGATGTCCCGCAACGCTTTCTCGACCTTCGGGACCATCCGCGACACCCGGTCGCGCCACTCGTCGGCCATCGTCGCCGAGCAGTCGGTCTTGCGGTCGAACCACGAGCGCAGGCACGCGCCCAGCACGTCGGAGAAGCGCGGGTCGTCGTTCGCGCCGACCGCGACGAGCACCGTCGTCACGCGGTACTGGCGGGCGATCGCGGCCAGCTGCCGGGACTGCGAGCCCTCCGTGTTGCGGATCTGGTCGGTCCGGCCGACCTGCTCGGCGTTCGAGCCCGAGCACGCCAGGTTGAACACCTTGTCGACGGCGACCTTCGTGCGCCACACCGACGCCTTGAGCGAGCGGTGGCACCAGTTGTCGCCCTCGCCGTCGGTGCCCGGCTCGTAACTGCCCGCGCCCTCGCCGGACATGGTGCTGTCGCCCAGCGCCACCATCGCGGTGGGCGCGGACCTGCCCGGTCCCGGCGCGGACGGGAACGGCGAGTCGCTCACCACGACGAGCAGCGCGAGCAGCGGCAGCACCAGCACGACGGCCAGGAATCGACGGAGCATCACCACCCATCCTACGGACACCCGTCCCACCGGGAGGGTCGGCGTGCGCTCCGCCGCTGACCGCCGGTGTGGGAGGCGGGGTGGGCGTCGGCTCGGATCGGTCCACCCCGCGGTGCGTGTGGCTCGGCCGGCGGATCCGCGTTCGTCGAGGGACCGGTGGGCACGCGGCCCGTTCGGGAGCGGCGGCTAGTCCGCGGCCACGCGGCCGTTCGCCAGGACCACCGTGCGGTCGGCCGCGCGGTGCACCTCGTCGTGGTGGGTGGCGATCAGCACCGCGGTGCCCGCGTCCGCCGCCCGGCGCAGCACGGCCACCGCGACCGGCGCGCTGTCCTTGTCCAGGTGCGCGGTCGGCTCGTCGGCCAGCAGCACCTTCGGCCCGGCCACCACGGCGCGGGCCAGCGCGGCGCGTTGCTGTTGGCCGAACGAGACCTCGGCGGGGTAGCGGTCGGCGAGGTGGCCGATGCCGAGTTCCGCCAGCAGTTCCGGTACCCGGTCCAGCGAGCCGCCCGAACCCAGCCGGACGGGCAGTGCCACGTTCTCCGCCAGGGTCAGCTCGCCGGCCAGGCCGAGCGCCTGCGGCAGGAGCGCGAGCGTGCGCCACGCCGGGGTGCCCACCAGCACCTCGCCGCACAGCTCGACGGTGCCGGCGTCCGGGCGGTCGAACCCGGACAGCACGGTCAGCAGCGCGCTCTTGCCCGAACCCGACGGTCCGGACAGCGTGACCAGCTCACCGGGCGCGACGTCGAGGTCCACCCCGCGCAGCACGTCCACGACGCCGCCCGGGTGGGCGAACGACCGACGCACCCCGGTCGCCTTGAGGCTCATGCCGCGAGCACCCCGTTCTCCAGGTCGAACCTGGTGTCCGCCAACGCGATCAGCCTCGGGTCGTGCGACGCGACGACCACCGGCACACCCCGCCGCGCGAGGTCCGCCACCGTCTCCAGCACCAGGTCGGCCGACGCGGCGTCCAGTTGCGAGGTCGGCTCGTCGGCCAGCACCACCGCCGACTCGCGCGCCAGCGCGCAGCCGAACGCCAACCGCTGCTGCTGGCCGCCGGACAGCGCCGGCACCCGCCACCCGGCGGTGTCGGGCAAACCCAGCTGTGCCAACAACTCCGGCACGCGCGCGGACCGACCGGAGGCCTGGGCCGCGGCACGCAGGTTGTCGCCGACGGTGAGGTGCCCGACCAGGTTGTCCGCCGGGTTCTGGAACACCAGGGAGATCTCGCGCCGGCGCAACCTCCGGCGGGCCCGGTCCGACAACCGCCCGGTGCCCGCGCCGTGCAGCTCCACGGCGCCGAGCGTGGGTCGTTCGACCAGGCTCAGCACGCGCAGCAGCGTGGACTTGCCCGAACCCGACGGTCCGGCGAGGACGGTCAGCCCGCGCGCCGGCACGTCCAGCGACACGTCGGACACCGCGGTCACCACGCCGCCGGGCGTCCGGTAGCGCACCTCGACCTCGCGTAGTCGCAGCACGTGCTCGGACGCGGATCGGCTGGCCGGGGTGTGCTCGGCGGGATGCGGTCCTGGTGCGCGCTCGGCGGCGGGTCGGCCGTGCCGGGTGGAGTGCGGTCCCGGTGTGTGCTCGGCCGACGGTCGGCCCTCTGGTGCGCGCTCGGTGGCGGGTCGGCCGCCGGGTGCGTGCCGGGCGGGGTGCGGTCCCGGTGCGTGTTCGGCCATGCGGCGGCCCCCTGATGTGTGCTCGGCGGGTGCTTCGGGATCGGTGAAATGGTCAGCCACGGATCAGCTCCCCGATCCCCGCCGTGCGCACCGAGCGCACCGCGATCCACGCCGCCGCCAGCACCACCAGCGCGCTGCCCGCGACCGTCAACCCGGCCAGCGGCAGCACGTCCGGCAGCGCGGGTGTCGGGGTGAGCCGAGGCGCGGGATCCAGTCGGGGCACCGCGATCCCGCTGCTCACCCCGCTCGACACCAGGCCGACGGCGACCGCCGCGACCGCCACCGCGCCCAGTTCCAGCAGGTGGCCTGCCAGCAGGGCGGACGGTCGCAGCCCCATCCGGGTGCTGAACGCGCCGGACACCGCGTTCTGCCGGCGGCGCACCTCCACCGCCAGCAGCAGCGCGATCGCCGCGACCACCGCCAGCACCGCGCCGATCGCCGTGACGAAGCCGAACGTCCACTGGATGGTGAGGAACGGCAAGCCCTGCAACGCCTTCGACCGCACCTCGACGTTGCGGTACTTCACGCCCGCCTCGGTCAGCGCCGCGGTCAGCTCGTCCAGCGACCGGGTCGTCCAGACGTACCAGGAGCCCACCGCGTCGGGCGAGGTGACCGCGGCGCGCGGCACGACCCAGCCGGACGTGCCGACCTTGGGGAAGCTGTCCCGGTGCGCGGTCGGGTTCAGCGGCGGCAGGCCGGGCACCGCGACCTCGCGGCGCGGCGCGTCGCCCACCCGGAACGGGGTGGCCAGCTCGGCGGGCGGGATGTCGTGCAGGAACGCGCCGTCGCCGAACGTGGCCGGGTCGACCACCAGGGCCGTGCGGTCGTCCAGCTTGCTCAGGCCCACGATCGTCGCGCTGCCCTTGAGCGAGTCCGGCAGCACGGTGTCCGCCGAGACCTGGGCGGTGGTGTTCGCGCCCGCGTACATGCCGGACTTGAGCTCCAGGGCGTCGCGCTGCGAGCCCGCGACGCCGCTGCCGACCGCGATCGTGCCGACGGCCAGCACGCCCACCAGCAGCACGCCGGTCACCGGTCCCGCCGCGGCGGCCAGCCTGCGGAGCGCGAGCTGCGCGGTCGGCGTCGACCACAGCGACGCCCGGTGCGACGCGCGCAAGCCCCAGCGGACCAGCCTGGCCGCGAGCAGCGCCGCGGTGAGCACCACGAGCAGCGGGAACGCCAGGGCCGCCGCGTCGATCCGGGGCAGACCGCCGATCTTCTCCGGGGTGGCCAGTCCGCTGGTGCGCACCCGGCTCCAGGCCCACACCGCGACGCCCGCGGTCGCCAGTTCCCACGGCAGCCGGGCGAGCGCGCCGCGGGCCCGGCCGGGTCCACCCGCCTGGAACACCCGGTGCGCGCGGAGCGCGGCGGAGGCCCAGGTGACGACCAGGCTCGCCGCGACGACCGCCGCCACCGCCCACGCCGCGGTCGGCACGGCGCCCGGCGGCAGCGCGTCCGACGGCGCGTAGACGGGCAGCAGCAGTCGGGCCGCGCCCAGTCCGGCCGCGCCGCCGAGCAGCAGGGGCAGGCCGAGTTCGAGCACCGCGCGTCCGCCGAGCGCGGCCGGACCCGAGCCGCGCACCCACAGCAGCCGCAGCTCGGCGTGCCGGCGCTGACCCCACTGCGCGGTGACCGTGGCGACGCCCGCGAGTCCGATCAGGAGGCTGATCAAGGTCAGCGGCAGGATCGCGGAGCGGACGTTGGCCGCGGTCTGCCGGGCGTTCTCCACCACGGGCGCCAGCGGCGCCATGACCCGGAAACCCTTGAGGGGCTTGACCGACTCGGTCCCGGTCGCGAGCAGCGCGGCCGCCTCGTCGAGGGTGCGCGGCTCGGCCGCGGGGAACCGGACGGTGACGTCGACCTGGAGTCCGGACACCGCCGGCGGCAGCGCGGCGAACGACTCGGCGCTGGGCATCCAGACGACGGCGGTGGCCACGTCCTTGCTGCGGCTGATGGTGTTGGGCACCACCTGGGCCCGCTCCGAGCACCACCACGGCGCGAGCGGGTCGCGGACGTCCTGGTAGATCGCGGTGACCGGGGGCAGCGCGCCGCCCAGGCCCCGGTCGCCGACCTTGACGTCCGCGGTGCGGGCGATGCTCTCGGGCACCCACAGGCCGTCCTTCGCTCCGCCCTGGAGCACCGTCAGGTGGTCGGTCGCGCCGGGCCGGAACCCGAACTTCGCGAACGTGGGCCGGCCGCCGAAGTCGGTGCGGGCCTCACGGGTGTAGCGGCCGGCCACCCCCGCGCCGCCGGTACGCTCGGCCACCTCGGCGAGCACCCGGGACGCGGTCGCGGCCGGCACGGTGGCCTCCAGCGACGAGCGCAGCGACTCCGCGCACAGCCGGTCGGCCTGGTAGGCGACGGCGGCGCTGCCGGACGCGGCCGGGTGCAGCACGGCGGCCGCGGTCACGAAACCGATCAGCAGCGCGGTCACCAGGCCGACCAGCAGGGTGAGCGGGCTCGACAGCGCGGCGCGCGGTGCGGCTCTCCACGGGATCTGCACCCGAGGACGGTAACTCGTGAATCAGATTCACAAGGTTGTTTCGGCGAGCCGCGCGCGCAGGGCGGTGAGCGCCTCGCCCAGCGGCAGGTCGACCAGCGCGGTCGCGTGCTCGTCGCCGCGGGTGACTCCCCGGTTGACGATCACCACCGGCTTGCCCGCCAGCGCCGCGCGGCGCACGAACCGCAGCCCGGACATGACGGTGAGCGACGAGCCGAGCACCAGCAGCGCGGTCGACCGGTCGACCAGGTCGTAGCAGTGCTCGACGCGGGCCTTCGGCACGTTCTCGCCGAAGAACACCACGTCCGGCTTGAGCACGCCCGTCGCGCAGTCCGCGCAGCCGACCAGCCGGAACCCGGCCACGTCGGCGTCGGGCAGGTCCACGTCGCCGTCCGGGTTGATCCGGGACGCGGTGCCCGCGAACGCCGGGTTCGCCTCGCGGAACCGGCGGTCCAGCTCCTCGCGCGGGCTGGTGGCCCGGCAGGTCAGGCACACCACCCGGTCCAGGCTGCCGTGCAGCTCCACCACGTCCCGCGCGCCGCCCGCCTGGTGCAGGCCGTCGACGTTCTGCGTGACGACGCCGGACAGGTAGCCGTCGTGCTGGAGCGCGGCGACCGCGCGGTGCCCGTCGTTGGGGTGCGCGCGGGCGATCGTGCGCCACCCGAGGTGGCTGCGCGCCCAGTACCGCCGCCTGCCGTGCTCGCTGCCGGTGAACTCCTCGTAGGTCATCGGGGTGTGCTTGCGCAGACTGCCCTCCGCGCCCCGGTAGTCCGGGATGCCCGACTCGGTGGACAACCCGGCGCCGCTGAGCACCAGCACGCCTCGACCGGCGACCACGTCCACGACCGGGGTCAGGCTCGTGGTCCGCGGCCGCGGCGCGCCGGTCGCGGTCCAGCTCAGGGTGGGCCTCGTCCGCATGCCCTCCAGGGTAGGTCGCCGGCGCCGCGGGCGATTCCCGGGCGGCGGTCGGCGCGCGGTGGCAGGATTTCCGGGCATGGACAGGACTTACGCGCACCTGGGCGCACGGCTGGTCGCCCTCGGCATGGTCGCCGAGGACCGGGCGCGGGAGGTCGCCGCGCCGTTCGGTGACGAGGTGCTCGACGGGTACGACGTGCGGGAGGCGCTGGTCGGGTTCGGCGTGGCGGTGTCCGCGCACACCGGCGACCTGGACGACCTCGAGGACGCCTACCGGGTGTTCCTGGAGGACGCGGCCGCGGTCGGCGGGCAGCGGGTGGCCGACGTCGCGCTGGACGGCGACGAGCTGTCGTTCACCTGGAACGGCAAGGACGTGGTGTGGGGCATCGACCTCGACTCGGCCGAGTACCTCGACCAGCTGACCCTCTACGAGCGGGTCAACGAGCTCGACCCGGCGGACGGCCGGGTGTTCCACGCGCTGGAGTTCGAGGACGGCGACGACGCGGTGTACCTGCTCGCCACGCCCGCGGCCGCGGCCGTCCTGCGCGAGGAGTTCGGGGTGGACTTCGACTCCGCCGAAGGCGAGTAGGTGGGGCCGGGCAGTGCCGCGGCGCACCTATTCTGGGTGACATGGAATCGAACGCCGTGCTGTGGCGGCCCACCGGACGGGTCGAGCGCGACCTGGTCGCCCGGTCCGGGTGGCGGGCGTGGCCGCCGCGACTGCCGGACCAGCCGATCTTCTACCCCGTCACGAACCGGTGGTACGCCACGAAGATCGCCCGGGAGTGGAACGTGCCGGCCGAGGGCGTCGGCCACGTGCTCCGGTTCGAGGTCGACGCGGCGTTCCTGGAGCGCTACCCCGTGCAGCGGGTCGGCGGGCGGGACGTGCTGGAGCACTGGGTGCCCGCCGAGGAGCTGGACGGGTTCAACGAGCGGATCGACGGCCCGATCGTGGAGATCGCCGAGTTCCGCGGACCCGTCGCGGCCGCGGAGTTCGCCCGGGCGGGCGCGGGGTTGGGACGCGAACTGCCGCCGGCGTGGCGGGACTACCTGGGCGGCGCGTCGTGGCTGCGGCGCGGGTGGACCGGTGACGAGCACCACCTGAGCCTGAGCACGCCGGAGGAAACCCTCGCCGCGACCCGGGCGTGGGACCGGGCGGGCGCGCACCCCGGCGCGGCGATCATCGGCGGCGACGGCGCGGGTGAGCACCTGGTGCTCGACCTGCGGGAGGACGAGCCGCCGGTGCTGCTGGTCGGTGTCGCGAGCGCCGGGTGGGAGACGGCGGTGCCGCGGGCGGCCTCGGTGGAGGAGTTGGTGGACCTCGTGGAGGCGGGGGAGTTCGAGTTCTACTGGTGAGGCCCCGCCCGGGTCACCGGGTCAGGAAGTCCAGCAGCACCTGGTCGAAGGCGTCCGGCTGGTCCAGGTTCACCACGTGGCCCGCGCCCGGGATCGTCACGTGCGCCGGCAGCAGCCGGGTGACCCGGCGGATGTCGGAGGAGTCCAGGTCGCCGACGACGCCCAGGGTGCGCGGCGCGAGGTCGTGCACGCGGGCGATCGAGCCGATGTCCACGGGAAGCAGGAAGCCGGTCGGGCCGTGCCGGGCCAGGGTGGCCTCGACGGCGCGTCGACAGGGTTCGCGGACGGCGGCCGGTGTGCGGTCGGGAGTGCGGTGCGGGCCGTCGACCCACAGCCGCAGGAACAGTTCGACGCCCTCGTCCAGTGACCGTGCGCGACCGAGCCGGGCGACCAGGTCGAGCACGTAGGGGTCCTCGAAGACCATGCCGCTGATGCCCGTGGCGACCGCGAGCAGGGCGGTGACGCGGTCCGGGTGGGTGAGCGCGAAGTCGATCGAGGTGCGGGCGCCGAGCGACAGGCCGACCAGCGTCACCCGGTCGAGGGCGAGCGCGTCCAGGAGCCGCAGCAGGTCCACGTAGTGCGCGAACGGCCCGGTGGGGGTGGACGAGCGGCCGTGGCCGCGGGCGTCGTAGCGGACCACGAGGTGGGTGGTCGCGAGCAGTGCGAACTGGCGGTCCCACGTCGTCATGTCCAGGCCGCCGGCGTGCAGCAGGACGACCGGGTCGCCCTCGCCCGCCACCTCGTGCGCGAGCACTCCGTCGTCGATGGTGATCACCGGTCGCACCTCCACTGCTGACGGAATGTTACCGGTACTTGACAGCGGGTCGGTGGTCTAGTCCAATTTTCCCCACCTGGAGGCCGCCACCGCAGGGAGGAAAGCATGTCTCGCAAGGTTCTGCTGGCCAGAGTGGCGGCCGTCGCCGCGCTCGTGGCGGGGGCGGTGGTGGTCGGGTTCTCGCCCGCCTACGCCGCCTCGGTGACCGCGACGTTCGCCAAGACGTCGAGCTGGTCCTCGGGCTACACGGGGCAGTTCTCCATCAAGAACGAGACCAGCACCGCCATCACGTCCTGGCAGGTGGAGTTCGACCTGCCCTCGGGCACCTCCGTCGGCGCGTACTGGGACGCCCTCCAGACGAACTCGAACGGGCACTACGTCTTCAAGAACCGCGACTACAACGCCTCCGTCGCGCCCGGCGCGACCGTGACGTTCGGGTTCAACGGGACCGGCACCGCGGCGCCGGTCAACTGCAAGATCAACGGTGCGTCCTGTGCCGGGCCGCCGATCACCACCACGTCGCCGAACCCGACGACGACGAACGACAACAGCACCACCGCGACGTCACCCACGACGTCGACGACCACGACGTCGCGGACTACGACCACGACGACCACCACCACGACGTCGACCGATCCGGGTGACGGCACGGCGCCGCGCAAGGTGCTCGTCGGGTACCTGCACGCGAGCTTCGCCAACGGGTCCGGGTACATCAAGATGAAGGACGTCTCGGACGACTGGGACTTCATCGACCTGGCGTTCGCCGAGCCGACGTCGGTCACCTCCGGCGAGCTGAAGTTCAACCTGTGCCCGGTCGCCGAGTGCCCGAACGTGGACACCGAGGCCGAGTTCATCGCCGGGATCAAGGCCAAGCAGGCGCAGGGCAAGAAGGTGCTGATCTCGATCGGCGGGCAGAACGGGCAGGTGCAGCTGACCACGACGGCGGCGCGGGACGCGTTCGTGCGGTCGGTCGGCGGCATCATCGACCGGTTCGGGTTGGACGGTCTCGACGTGGACTTCGAGGGGCACTCGCTGTCGTTGAACGCCAACGACACCGACTTCCGCGCGCCCACCACGCCGGTGATCGTGAACCTGATCTCCGCGCTGAAGACGCTGAAGGCCAAGTACGGGGCCAAGTTCCAGCTGACGATGGCGCCGGAGACGTTCTTCGTGCAGGTGGGGTACCAGTTCTACGCGGGCAACGGCGGCGCGGACCCGCGTGCCGGCGCGTACCTGCCGGTGATCCACGCGCTGCGCGACGACCTGACGCTGCTGCACGTGCAGCACTACAACTCCGGGCCGATCATGGGGCTGGACAACCAGTACCACACCATGGGCGGCGCGGACTTCCACGTCGCGATGGCCGACATGGTGCTCCAGGGCTTCCCGGTGCGCGGCGACGCCACCAAGTTCTTCCCCGGGCTGCGGCCCGAGCAGGTGGCGATCGGGCTCCCGGCGTCGATCAACGCGGGCAACGGGTTCACGTCGGTGGCGGACACGCAGACCGCGTTCAAGTGCGTGTCGCTCGGGACGAACTGCGGGTCGTACAAGCCCAAGGCGACCTACCCGAACCTGCGCGGGTTGATGACGTGGTCGATCAACTGGGACAAGTACAACAACTTCGAGTTCTCCAAGGCGCACCGGGCGTTCCTGCCGCGCAAGTAGCGGTCGGTGCGCGTGGATTTCGGGGCCCCGTCACCATTTTTGGTGGCGGGGCCCGTTTTTCAGCGTCCGGCGACGGTGGCGGCGGGGGTGTGCTGGAGGTCGGGGGAGACGATCCAGGACGTGCCCACCAGGCTGAGCACGGCGACCAGCGAGGCGACCAGCACCTTGCGGGAGACACGGGCGGTGAGGACTTCGCCGTCGTCGTCCAGGGGTGCGCCCTTGAAGGTGGCCAGGCAGGCTTTCGCGGTGGGGCGGTTGCGGGGGTTCTTCGAGGTCATCCAGCGGAGGATCTTGCGCAGGTCCGCGGGGATGGTCGGGACGGTCTGCTCGGCGTCGGTCACCGTTCCGGTGAGGCATTCCCGGAGCACGACGCCCAGGGCGTGGATGTCGGCCGCGGTGCCGTGGTTTGCCTCGGGGGCCGCGTAGGGGTGGGTGTTGGGCATGCCGAAGTCGGCCAGGTAGGCGACCTGGTCGTCCTCCACGAGGACGTTGCCCGGGGAGATGTTGCGGTGGGCGGTGCCGTGCTCGTGGAGGTGGGTGAGCGTGGCGGCGATCTGCGCGCCCAGTTTGCGGACCCGGACCGGGGACATGGGGCCGTCGGTCAGGTCCTGGCGGAGGGTGCGGCCTTCCACCAGGTGCATGACGACGAAGGGGCCGTGGTCCGGGTCGGTTCCGGCGTCGTAGACGCTGACCAGGCCGGGGTGGGACATGCAGGCCAGGGTGCGGATGTCGTCGTCGGTGTGGGTGGTGGGGGTGTGGAAGAACTTCAGCGCCACCGGGCGGCGCAGGCGGGAGTCCCAGGCTCGGTGCACGGTGGCGGTTCTGCCCTCGCCGAGCAACCCGTCGAGTCGGTACCTACCGGCCACGAGCCCGACGTGCGCTGCCACAGCCACGACCTACTCCTCCCGGGGGTGTGCTCCTTGTGTGTCGGGGGTGCCCTCTCCGGGCGTGGACAAACGTGAGGGGTGTGTTGACAGGTGACGGCACGACGCGGTCACAGGACAGCGGACCGAAATCGCACGGTCGGTTGCAACCGCGGTGAACGACGCGTGAGCCTGCCAGACATCGACGTCGGGCCGACCGGTCGCCCGACCCGCCAACGCCAGGTCGACCAGTCGTGGTCACCTTCCGCCTTCTGCTCGGCGTGGGGCTTGCCGTCGCGGCGCACGCGGCAGCGGCGTAGGTTCGCGTAGAAGGTTTCCAAGGTGCGCGTGGTCAGTCGGCTGAGGGGAACCGCGCCCAGCGCCGGGGTGATCGTGTGCCCGGTAGCCCTCGGCGGTGCTTGCCTCGTGCTCCGATGCCTTCCCGCCACTCGTGGATGGTGTGGGCCAGGGTGACCGACGATTTCGGGCCGCGCTGGGCGTCGGCTTCCGCCTTGGCCGCGTCAGGGCTTTGCCGGCCATGGTTCGGACCGTACTCGCACCCAAATCGGCACCCAGGTGCCTGGAAAGATCTTTGAAGCAGCGTTTCCGCTGCTCAGCTTAGGGCGGGTGGGCTCGAAACCACGAGTTGACGGATTAAGAGCGTCCTCGCCGGACGGGCAGCGCCTCCGGGGGTGAAGGGCGTCGTGTTCTCCCCGTATGGCCTGCCAGAGGCAACCACATTTGGCACGGGGGCGCCGGCATTGGAGTGTGGGCGGCGGTCCTGGGTTCTCGGCGCCCCCGTGCCAAATGCGGTTGGGCTGCGCCCAGGCCATACGGGGAGAACACGAGGCCACCGGTCTGGTCGGGCGTGGCCTTGGCGTGGTTGCTAGCGGATTACCCGTACCGGGACGATGTCCGAGAGGCCGCAGATTCTGAGGATTGGCTCCAGCATTTTGTTCGTGTCCACGGTGATCGACGCCACGTGTTCGAACAGGACTGCCAGGGCCGCGCTGTCCAGGTAGTCCACGGCGGTCAGGTCCACCAGCAGGGGGGTTTCCGTGGTGCGGTGGGCCAGGGCGCCGCGTAGTTCGTGGTTGAAGTCGTCCGAGTTGGACATGTCGATTTCGCCGCTCACCTTGAGCACCGGGGTTCCCTCGGCGGTCTCCGTGGACGTGAAGCGCAAAGGCGTTGTCATCTCGGGCTGATCCTCGTGTGCAGGTCGACGGTGGTTCCGGTGGGTTCGGTGACGACGCTGACGTCGTCCATCAGCTCTCGCATCAGCAGCAGGCCGCGGCCTCGGTGGTCGTCGTCGGTGCCGGTCGGGGGTTTCCAGGAGCCCGTGTCGACCACTGTCACGCGCAGGTCGTCCACGGTCACCAGGGCGCTCAACGTGACCGTCCGGCCCGGGGTGTCGCGGTGGCCGTGTTCCACGGCGTTGCTGCACGCCTCGCCCGCCGCCACCAGCACCGCCTGTGCCTGGGGGTCGGGGAGGTCGCAGCGGGTCAGCCAGTCGCGGAGGGCGTGGCGGACCGGGGCCAGGTGGGCGGCGGCGGCGGTGAAGGACATTTCCAGGGGGGCCGGGTGGCGGTACAGGAGCAGCGCCACGTCGTCCTCGTAGCCGCCCGGTGGGGCCAGGGACGACATGAGGTCCGTCGCCAGGTCGTCCACCGGGACGCCGCTGCCCTCGGTGACCGCCTGGGCCGCCTGGTCGATGCCGGTGACCAGGGAGCGGCGGCGGCGTTCCACCAGGCCGTCGGTGTAGAGCAGGATCGTCGCGCGCGGGGGGACGACGCGGGTGGCCTCGGGGCGGTGGGCGCCCACGCGGACGGCCAGGGGGAGGGAGCGGCCGTCCTCCAGGAGTTCGCGGGCGCCGTCGGGGAGGCTCAGGATGCCCGGGGGGTGGCCCGCGCTCGAGTAGACGAGTTCGCCGGTGTCCGGGTTCAGCACGCCGCAGAACACCGTGGTGCAGCGGGCTCCGGAGAGGGTCGCGGCGAAGACGTCCAGGGCCATCAGGGTTCGGGCCGGGCCGTTGTCCTGGAGGAGGAGGGCTCGGCACGCGCTGCGCAGCTGGCCCATCACCGCCGCCGCGTCCAGGCCGTGGCCCACGCAGTCGCCCACGACGATGCCGATGCGCCCGTCGGCCAGGGCGACCGTGTCGTACCAGTCGCCGCCCACCTCGAGCGGGCGGGCGGCGGGCTCGTAGCGCACCGCGAAACCCGTCGGCAGGTGGAACGGGCCGAGGATGGCGTGTTGCAGGGCCAGCGCGGTCTTGCGCTGCTGGTCGACCTGGTGGATGCGGTGCAGGCCCTGGCCCAGGTGGCCGCCGAGCAGGGCGAGCAGGGTGCGGTCCTCCTGCGCGAAAGGGCGGTGCTCGGACAGGTCGAGCCACAGGGCCACCCTGCCCTCGGGGTGGTCCAGGGCGATGCCGGCGTCGCCGACCGGGATCAGCAGCGGGCTCTCGCGCAGCGCGGTGAGGGTGTCGCGGATCGACGGGGGCAGCGTGGCCCACGTGATCGCGGGGTCGGTCGAGGTCAGGGTCGGCACGTCCGAGTCGCCCCACACGGCGGTCAGGACGCGGCGGGCGTGCCACACGTCCCGCAGTTCCTCGGCCGCGCCCGCGAGCGCCTCGGTCAGGTTGGCGGCGCCCGCCAGCCGCACGCTCACCGCGCCGACGGCCGTCTCCCGCTGCACAGCGAAGTGCTCGGCGGTGACGTCGCGGACCGTGCCGACGATCACGGTGTGCTTCGTGTCCGGGTCCCGCACGTGGTTGAACGACGTCGCGAGCCACAGCCGTCGCCCGTCGCGGGTGGTGACGGGGGTCGTGTAGGTGCCGCCGGCCTCGGTGAGGGTGCGGTCCAGCATCCGGGCGATGTGCTCGCGGGCGTCGGCCTCGGCCGGCCACCACGGCGCGGGCTGGTGGTAGGGCAGGCCTTCCGGGCCGTAGCCGAGCATCCGGCCGAACGCGCCGTTGACCTCGATGACCGAGCCGTCCTCGGCGCAGACGAAGAAGCCCTCCTGCAACGACTCGATCAGCGCCGTCCGCCAGCGCGCGTGGTGGTTGCGCAGCCGCGCCAGCTCGACGTTCGCCCGCACCCGGGCCAGCAGCTCGGCCGCCGCGAACGGTTTGACCAGGTAGTCGTCGGCGCCCGCCTCCAACCCCTCGATGGACGCCTCCTGGCCCGCGCGCGCGGACAGCAGCAGCACCGGCACGCCCGCCGTGCGCGGGTCCGCGCGCAGCGCCGCGACCAGCTGGAGGCCGTCCAGGCGCGGCATCATCACGTCGCTGACGATCAGGTCCGGCGGCGCGGTGCGGGCGGAGGCGAGCGCGTCCTCGCCGTCGGGCACGGCGGTGACCTCGTAGAACGGCCGGAGCAGGCGTTCGAGGTACTCGCGCATGTCGGCGTTGTCGTCGGCGATCAGCACCCGCGCGGGCCCACCGGTCGGCGGCGCCGCGGCGGGCGGCGCCTGCTGGTCGGGTTCGGCGGGCAGCCAGCGCAGCGCCTCCTGGAGGAACGGGTTCGCGCCCGACGGCGCGGTGGTCGACCCGGCGGGCGCCAGGTGCTCGGCGGGCAGGTGCGCCACGCCGAACGGCACCCGGATGGTGAACGTCGTGCCGCGGCCCTCCGCGCTGTCCGCGGTGATCTCGCCGCCGTGCAGCAGCACCAGCTCGCGGACCAGCGCCAACCCGATGCCGCTTCCCTCGTTCGACCGGGAACGGCCGCTCTCGATCCGGTGGAACCGCTCGAACAGGCGCGGCATCTCCGAGGCGGGCACGCCGATGCCGGTGTCGGACACCTCGACCACCGCGTGGTCGCCGTCCGCGCGCAGCCGCACCCGCACACCGCCGTCGAAGGTGAACTTCAGCGCGTTGCTCAGCAGGTTGAAGACGACCTTCTCCCACATGCCGCGGTCCACCTGCACCGGCGCGGGCAGCGGCGGGCAGTCGACCTCGAACGCGAGCCCGGCCTTCTCGATCGCGGACCGGAACACGCCGGCCAGCTCGGCGGTGTGCACCGCGAGGTCCACCGGCTCGTAGCTCGCCCGCATCCGGCCGGCCTCGATGCGGGAGAAGTCGAGCAGCGTGTTGACGAGCTTGCCCAGCCGCAGGCCGTTGCGGTGGATGACCTCCAGCTCCTCGCGCAGCCGCGGGTCGGCGTCGGCGAGGCCCGCGCGCAGCTCCTCGGTGGGGCCGAGGATCAGCGCGAGCGGGGTGCGGAACTCGTGGCTGATGTTGGAGAAGAACGTGGTCTTCGCCCGGTCGAGCTCGGCCAGCTCCTCGGCGCGCCGCTGCTGCACCTGGTAGGCGACGGCCGCGTTGACCAGGGCGGCCGTCTGCTGCGCCACGAGGCTGAGGAACGAGTGGTAGGCCTCGTCCAGCATGCGGCCCGCGCTCGCCGCGAGCACCACGACGCCGATGTTCTGCCCGCCGATCTCACCCCGCAGCGGCAGCACGACGGCCTGGGTGGGCGGGGCGTCCCAGCTGCCGCCGGGCAGCGGGCCGAACCCCTCCACGACCTGGAGCCGGTCCGTGGTCAGCACCTCGCGCAGCGGCCACTCCCGGGCCCGCGCGTCCGGGTCGTCGGTGGTGGCGGAGGCGAGCACGAGGTCGTCGGTGCCCGGCCGGCGCAGGTGCACGGCGGCGAACGGCACGTCCGCGCCCGCGCGGCCCAGCGCCTCGGCGACCAGCCGGCACGCCTCGTCCACGGTCCGGGCGCTGCCCGCGAGCGCGCCGAGGTCCCGCAGCACTGCCAGCCGGCGTTCGCCCAGCACCCGCTCGGTCGTGTCGCTGACCGCGGTGAACACGCCGCGCACCACGCCGTCGTCGTCGTGCAGGGGGCTGTAGGAGTACGTCCAGTACGTCTCCTCGAGGTACCCGTGCCGCACCAGCGGCAGCAGCAGGTCCTCCGACCAGGTGGCCTCGCCGGTCTCCATCACCGAGCGCAGCATCGGGCCGATGATGTGCCAGATCTCCGACCACACCTCGCGGCCGGGTTTGGCCAGCGCCGGGTGGTTCGTGCCGAGCAGCGGCAGGTAGGCGTCGTTGTAGAGGAACGACAGCTCCTCGCCCCACCACACGATCATCGGGAACCGCGAGGTCAGGCAGATGCGGGTGGCCGTTGCCAGGCCCGCGGGCCAGGTCGCGGGGTCGCCGACGGAGGTCTCCGACCACGGGTAGGCGCGCATCCGCGCGGCCATCTCGCCGTTGCCGGGGAACACCAAACCGCCGGGAACCGGTGATCTCATCGCCCACTCCCTACCCGCGCGGCGGTCGGTCCACACCGCCGTTCCGGGGGTGGTGCCGTACAACCTAGAGCGACCGCCGGAGCGCGCGCGAGGCAGCGTCGCGGTCCGGCGGTCGGCGGGCTCGGTCCACAGTGGACTGGAGAGGGGTCACACCTCGATCGCGCCGCCCACGCCGCGCAGGTGGTCGCGGAAGGTCAGGGCCGGGTCGGCGCGGCGGGCGGCGAGGTAGTCGGTGAAGCGGACCTGGGCGCGCAGGGACGTGCCGGCGCGGATCAGCTCGGCCTGGCGGCGCTCGGTGTCGCGGATGGTCTCGGCGGCGGTGAACAGCTCGTCCAGGGCTGCCCCCGGCACGAACAGCGCGCCGTCCTCGTCGGCCAGCACCACGTCGTCCGAGGTCACGGCGTGTCCGGCGATCACGGCCGGCCCGGAGGGGACCTCGTCCAGCCGGCGGGGACCGCTCGGGAACGCGCCGAGGCTGAACACCGGCAGCCCGATCGCGGTGATGTCGGCGGTGTCCCGGTGCAGGCCCCACGCCAGCACGCCGGAGAGCCCCGCGCCGCGCGCCTCCAGCACCACCAGGTCGCCCAGGCACGCTTCGTCCTCGCGGGCGGCGTTGTCCACCACGAGCACGTCGCCCGGCTCGGCCCGCTCGAACGCCTCCAGGTACACGTCGACGCTGCCCGCGTGCCGGACGGGCAGGGCGCGGCCTTCGAGCCGGTCGCCGGGGTGGACCGCGCGGACGGGTGCGCAGCGCACGGCGTGGCCCAGGCGCAGGCAGGCGTCGGTCAGGTGGGCGGTGGTCAAGGTGGCGAAGCGGGTCATGCGAGTGATCCTGGCCGGCTCGGCGCGGCGGACCGAGAGCCAATGCGGCTAGATTGGTCCGTCAATGGATCCACTGCACCTGTCCCAGCGGCTCGGCCGGTGGTCCGCCGGGCGCGGACCGCTGCGCGTGCTGCTCGCCGCCCGGCTGCGGGCGTTGATCGACGACGGCGACCTGCCCGCCGGCGTGCTGCTGCCACCGGACCGGGCGTTGGCGGCCGCGCTCGCGGTCGGGCGGGGCACCGTCGTGGCCGCCTACGACCAGCTGTCGGTGGAGGGGCGGGTCGTGCGTCGGCAGGGCAGCGGCACCCGGGTCGCGGGCCGCGCCGTCGAGGAGCCGCGGCCGACGACCGACGCGCCGACGTTCCTGCACCTGGTGGAGCCGCGCGACGGGGTGATCCTGCTGGCGTGCGCCGCGCCCGACGCGCCGCCGCCCGAACTGGTCGACGCCTACGGCCGGGTGGGGCCCGCGCTGGCCGCGCTGCGCGGCGACATCGGCTACCACCCGCTCGGGCTGCCCGTGTTGCGCCGGGCCGTCGCCGACCGGTTCACCCGACGCGGCACGCCGACCTCCGTCGACCAGGTCATGGTCACCACCGGTGGGCAGCAGGCGTTGTCGCTGCTCGCGCGAGCCCTGCTCAGGCCCGGTGACCGGGTGGTCGTGGAGGCGCCGACGTACTCCGGCGCGCTGGAGGCGTTCCGCGACCAGGCGGCCGTTCCGGTGGGCCTGCCGGTGGGGTTGGCGGGTTTCGAGGCGGCGGTCCGGGCCCGGCCCGCGCTGGCCTACGTGGTGCCGGTGTTCCACAACCCGACCGGGTCGGTGCTGTCCGCGCTGCGCAGGCGGCGGCTGGCGGACGTGGCGGCGGCGGCCGGGGTGCCGCTGGTGGAGGACGAGGCGTTGGTGGACCTGGCGTTCCCCGGCGCCGACCCGCCGCCGGTCGACCAGGGCGACCGGGTGATCACGACCGGCTCGCTGAGCAAGGTGGTGTGGGCGGGGTTGCGGGTCGGCTGGGTGCGCGCGCCGGCGGCGTTGATCACCCGGCTGGCCCGGCTGCGCGCGGTGCACGACCTGGGCGGCAACGTGCCCGCGCAACTCGTCGCCGCGGACCTCCTGCCCACCCTGGAGCCGCTGCGGGCGCGCCAGGCGGCGCTGCGCGAGGCCGCGCACGACCACCTGCGCGCCGAGCTGGCCGCGCACCTGCCGACGTGGCACGCGCCGCCGGTGCCCGGTGGCCAGACGCTGTGGATCGGCCTGCCGCACGGCGACGCGGCGTCGTTCGCCCAGACCGCGCTGCGGCACGGTGTCGCGGTGTTGCCGGGCGCGAGCCTGGGAGGTCCGGCGGACCACCTCCGCGTGCACTTCGTGTTCCCGCCGGACGTGCTGTCCGAGGCCGTCCGCCGCCTGGCCGCCGCGTGGCGCGCCTACGACCCGCCGGCGGAGCGGGTGTCGCCGGCGCCGGGCATCGCGGTCTGACGGGGGATCGGCGTGGTTCGGCGTGGTCGGGAGCCACCCGTGGGTGTGTGCGGCGATGACCGCGGTGTGGCGGGGGTTGGCGTGGTCTTGAACCGCTCGCGGGTGTGCGGTCCGGCTGGGGTGGCGTGGTCGGGAACCGCCCGCAGAGTGCGTGCGCGGCGGGGATCGGCGCGGTTGTCGGGGCGCTGTTCGGGGTTTGCGGCCGGGCGTGGTGTTCCGTGGGCTACGACCCGGTCGCGGTGGGCTCCCGGCCGACGTCGGGCAGCACGTCCTCGAGCGCGGAGTGGTAGATGCGCAGCGCGTCGACCGCCACCCGGTCCCAGGTGTGGCGCTGCTCGACCCGGTCGACCGCGGCGATCGCGTAGGCGGCGCGGTGGGTGCGGTCGGTCAGCAGGGCCTGGATCGCGCGGGCCAGTGCGCGGGGTGTCGCCGACGGGACCAGCACGCCCGTCACGCCGTGCAGCACGGTGTCCGGCAGCGCGCCCACCTCGGTCGCCACCACCGGCACGCCGCACGCCATCGCCTCCAGCACGGGCGTCACCGGTTCCGTCCCGGTCGGCGCGTGCACCGCCACGTCGACCGACCTGACCAGCGCCGGGTCGGCGCACGTGATCGGTCGCACCCGGTCGGCCACGCCCCAGTGGCCGGCGCGGGCGATCAGGGGGTCGTGGTGAGCGGTCACCACGAGCATCTCGGCCGCGGGAAGTCGGCGCAGCACCGCGAAACCCCGGTCGGCGTCGCCGTGGAACAGCAGCCGCGGCCGGGCCGAACGGCGGGCCTTCGGGCCGTCCGGCGTCCACTTCGCGAGGTCCACGGCCTCCGGCACGACGCCGATCCGCCGGCGCGGCAGACCCATCCGCGCGAGCGCCGCCGCCTCCACGTGACTGGCCACCACGAACCGGTCCGCGTCCGTCGGCACGGGTTCGCGCGGGTGCCAGGTGTGCACGAGCGGGGTGCCCGGCGACACGTCCACCGGCACGTCGAGCAGCCGGTGCACCACGTCGGCGACCAGGCGGTCCGGGTTCACCACGACCCGGTGCCCGGCCCGGGAGAGGGCGTCGGCGAAGGCTGTGGACGGGCTGCCGACGAGGGCGATGTGCACGGGGGCGCTCCATTCCGGGCCGCCGGCAGCGACCCGCGTGACGGGGTTCGGCTGCTCGGCAGGTGGCTCGACCGGAGCATCTTCACCGTAACCACCGGCTCCGGCGCCCGCACGACGAGTACGGTGCCGATCATGGCTGTGCGGATCAGGGGGTACGCGCTTCCGGACGGCGAGGCCGTCGACCTCTACGCGGACGGCGACCGCTGGACCACCGACCCGGTGCCCGGTGTCGCGCCGGTGGCCGAGGGCTGGATCGTGCCGGGGCTGGTCGACGCCCACACGCACCCCGGCGCGGCGAAGCCCGGCGACCCGCTTGACGAGCGGCTGCTGCGCGAGGACCTGCACCGGCACGTCGACGCGGGCGTGACCGCGATCCGCGCGCCGGGCATCGCGGGCGAGCCGCCGCCGTAGTTCGGCGTCGACCCGGACGTGCCGCGCGCGTGGCACGCCGGACCGTGGATCGCCCAGCAGGGCCAGTTCTTCGACAACTGGGCCGCGCGCCCGGCCGACCTGCCCGCGGCCGCGGCCAGGCAGGCGGGCCGCACCGGCTGGGCCAAGATCGTCGGCGACTGGCGGCACGACGGCGAGCCCGTGCCGGTGGACGTGCTGACCGCGGTGGTCGAGGCGGTGCACGCGGTGGGCGGCCGGGTGGCCGTGCACACCCAGCACCGCCGGGGCGGGGCGAACGCGGTCGCGGCGGGCGTCGACTCGGTGGAGCACGGCATGTGCCTCGACCCGGCGCTGCTGAACGACATGGCGGCCCGCGGCACCGCGCTCACCCCGACGTTGGCGACGATCACCTCCTCCCTGGACGTGGTCGGCAGGCGTCCCGACGGCCCGGGCAAGGACTGGTACGTCTCCGGGGCCACCGCGCACGGCCCGCTCGTGGTGGCGGCGGCCGAGGCGGGCGTCCGGATCCTGGCCGGCACGGACTCCTGGCCGCACGGCCGGATCGCGGACGAGGTGCGCGCGCTGGCCGCCGCCGGCCTGACCCCGCACGAGGCCCTGGGCGCGGCCTCCTGGCACGCCCGCCCGTACCTCGGCGTGGGCAACCTCGAACCGGGCGCGCCGGCGGACGCGGTCGTCTACCCCGTCGACCCGCGAACCGACCTGTCCGTCCTCGACTCCCCGACGGCGGTGATCCTCCGCGGCGTCCCGGTCCGCTCCTGACCCGCTAGGGTCCCGGCGACCCGATCGACGTCCGAGGAGCAGCGCCCGTGGAGCCGTCAGCCGTCCGGGAACTCGGCCACCTCGACGGGATCGCGGTGTACGCCGCCGCCACCTCCGCCCCGTGGGACCTGGACGTCGAGGTGCTGCTGGTGCCGGTCGGCGACCGGCTCGGCGGCCTGGGCAACGCGTTGATCGCCCGGTTCCCGGAGTACGGGGTGCTGACGGACACGCTCAGCCGGTCCCGGCCGTCCTGGCCGAACCCCACCGGGGTCACGATGCCGGCGGGGCTGGGTGTCCCCGACCGGCTCGTCCTGGTCCGGCCACGTCCGGACGACGGTGAGGTGACGGCGGGCTCGGTCCGGCTCGCCACCAGGAACGCGCTCGAAATGGTGCTGGGCCTGGGGAATCCGAGCGTCGGCATCCCCCTGCTCGGCTCCGGTGAGCTGGGCGCGTCGAAGGGGATGGTCGCGTCGGCGGTGTTCGACGCGATCGCCGAGGTGGCCGGGATGCCGGGGTACTCGTTGCGGAAGGTCGTCGTCTTCGACCGCGCGCCGGACACCCTGGAGTTGTTGGCGGGCCGCTGGCGCGCCCGTGCCCACGAGGGTCCGGTGGAGTTGGCGGGCGGGGTGTCGACCGACCTGGTGGGCCACGACGAGGCGATCCCGGTCGACCGGGACCGGCTGGGGCTCGCGCCCTACGTGTCGATGCTGGCGGGGGTGATCGCCGAGCGCGAGACGCCGACGCCGCTGTCGCTCGGGGTGTTCGGCGAGTGGGGTTCGGGCAAGAGCTTCTTCATGGGCATGCTGCGCGCGCGGATCGGCGGGCTGGGCGGCGAGGACGACGCGCGGTACTGCGGGCGGATCGTGCAGATCGGGTTCAACGCGTGGCACTACGCGGACACGAACCTCTGGGCGAGTCTGGCCGACACGATCTTCCGGGGGCTCGCCGACACCGACGCCGGGCCACGCGGGCGCGCGGGCGGGTTGCGGCACCTGCTGACCGACGTCACCCGGCGGACCGAGGCCGAGGTCGCGCGGCTCACCGCCGAGGTGGACGCGGCGCGGGCCGCGCACGTGCGCGCCGCGCGGGACCTGCTCGCCGGGTCGCGCCGGGTGTGGCGGCTGCTCGGCGTGACCGACGAGGCCGAGCAGGCCCGGCTGTTGTCCCGGCAGCTCGAGGACTTCCGCGCCGTGCCGCCCCACGGCCGGACCGGGACGGCGGTGGCGGTCGCGGCGGCCGTCGTGCTCGCCGGTTCCACGGCGGCGGGCGTCGTGGCGCCGGTGATCACGTGGCTCGGCGGCGCGGTGGCCCTGCTCCTCGGCGCGCTGGGCGGCGGTCTGCTGCTCCGGGCCCGCGCCGGGCTCGAGGCACTCCGGTCGTTCGCCGAGGACGTCCGCGCGGGCCGGCACGAAGGGACGGCTGACGTCGTGGCCCGGCTGCGCGCGGCCGAGGCGGACGAGGCCGTGGCGCGGGCGCAACTGGCCGAGGTGCTCGCGGGCGTCGCGGGGCACCGGGACGCCTACACCCGCGACCTGGGCGTGATCTCCGCGCTGCGCAAGGACTTCGAGCAGCTGGTGGAGGTGCTGGCGCACCGGCGCGACCACCCGACCCCGGACGGGCCGCCGATCGACCGCATCGTGCTCTACGTCGACGACCTGGACCGGTGCGAGCCCCGGCAGGTGGTGGAAGTGCTGGAGGCGGTGCACCTGCTGCTGGCGGTGGACCTGTTCGTCGTGGTGGTCGGCGTCGACCCGCGCTGGCTCGCGCGGTCGTTGCGCAGCCACTACGCGGCGGTGCTCGACGGAAGCGGCCCCGACCCGGCGCGCCGGGTCACGCCGGAGGACTACCTGGAGAAGATCGTCAACATCCCGTTCTCGCTGCCGTCGATGACCGGGACGGCGCTCGGCGCGGTGATCAGGTCGATGGCCGACGTCCGGTCGCCGGTCCGGGACGAGGTGGGGTCGCGGGACGACGAGCCGGGCACGCCGGTGCCGACGATCGGCCTCCCGGTGCCGGCGGAGTCGCCGCCCGTGGAGCCGTCCGCGCCGCCGCACCCGTTGACCGACCGGGAGTTGCGGTTCCTGGAGGCGCTCGGTCCGCTCGTGGACACGCCCCGCGCGGCGAAGAGGTTGTTCAACGTCTACCGGATGCTGCGGTCGAGCCGGGACCTCGGCGGCGCGGCGGACTTCCTCGGCACCGCCGACGAACCCGGCGCGTTCCAGGCCGTGGTGGTGCTGCTGGGCATCCTCACCGGCGCGCCCGACCGGCTCGACCGGCTGCTGGACGAGATACCCGGCGGAGTGCTGGTCCGGGACGTGGCGACCACCTGGGCGGAGGTGCACGCCGGGTTGCGGCACGACCACGAGCGCCTGCACGACGGGCTCCGCCAGGTCACCGCGCTCGTCACGCTGCCCGACCTGGCCGCGTTCCGGACCTGGGGGCCGCGGGTGCGGCGGTTCACCTACACGACCTGACCCGCGCGGCGGGCCGGCCTGCGGTGCACCCGCACCGGGACCCGGGCGGGCGGCGCGTCGGTGGCGGTCAGCGAGGTGCCGGAGGACGCGGCGGGCGTGCCGTCCTCGGTCCACGTGGCCACGAACCCGTGCGGGATGCAGGAGGTGTACCGGTCGCGCGGGCCGAGCTCGACCAGGCCGACCTCGCCGTCGTAGACCCGCTTGTCCAGGTGCAGCGCGGTGATCGGCTCGTCCCGCACCAGCGGTACCAGCCGCACGCCGTGGGGGAAGACGAGCCGCGCGTCCGCCCGGCCGGAGGTCCACAGTGGACGGTGCGACCCGGCCGGCTCCTCGAACAGGAGGTGGCACGCCAGGGCGAACGCCATCCGGCACCGCCGCGACCCGACCCCAGGTCCCCGCCGGCCGCCCGCTCGTCCGGGGACAGCGACAGCACCTACGAGGCCAACCGGGTCAGCGGCATCGTGGCCAGGTCCGCCGGAACCCCGGAGCCGCAACCGCTCCAGCCGCGTCAGCCGGGCGCTCGCCGGCAGCCGCGGCACCATCCGCGCCGCGTCGGCGTGGAACCCGCGCCGACCGGTCGCCGGCGCGTCGACGAACAGCGGCATGTCCTCGGCGGGTCCCGGAAGTCGCAGCGGAGTCCCGAGACCGGCTGCCGCCGCGGTCGCACCGGGGTACGACAGCCGGTCTCGAAACGATCAGCGCACCGCGTCGACGCCCTTGATCCGGCCGCCGCGGAACGCGTCCACGAACAGCCGGTGGTCCTCGCGGGTCTGCTCGGCGTACCGGGTGCCGAACGCGACGACGCTGTCCGCGAACTCCTCGTCCCGGTCGCCGATGACGGACGCGATGGCGTCCTCGCTCTGGAACTCCACCAGCGCCTGCTCCGAGTCCGAGTCGGACACGCAGTGCATCTTCGCGGTGGCCCGGCCCAGGTACTCCAGCACCGGCAGCATCTCGGCCGGCTCCGTCAGGTCCGACCAGTCCAGGTCCGCCACGTACGGCGACAGCTCGGCCACCACGTACCCGACACCGTCGATCTGCGTGTGCCCGAGCCACGGGTCGGCGTGCGCCTGGAGCGCGCGCTGCGACACGGCGGTGCGGTGCCCGTGGTCGGTGAAGTACGCCCGGATCCGCTCGTCGCCGACGATCCGGCTCGGCGCGGCCACGTTGGCCTGCTTCATGGACAGCACCACGTCGTTCTCCAACGCCTGGGTGCGCCCCTCCACCAGCACGTTGTACGCGGGCAGCCCGGCCGAGCCGATGCCGAAACCGCTGCGCCCCACCACGTCCTTGACCGCGTACGACAGCGAGCTGGCCGCCCGCTTGCCGGACGGGATGGTGTCCAGGTACGCCTCGAACGCCCGCTCGACGCGCGCCCGCTCGTCCGCGCCGAGCTCCCGGGTGCCGGGCCGGTCGCGGCGGAACACCCGCTCGTAGTCCACGATCGTCGTGGTCTCGTCCAGCAGTCCGATCCGAGTCGCCAGCGTCGCCTGCTGCAACACCCGGTGCAGCACGCCCTCGGTGCTGTCCAGGCGGAGGCTGAACAGCTCGTCGCCGGGGTTGCGCGCGAACGACCGCACCTGCGCCACGTACGCGCCGACGTAAGTCCGGATCAGCTGCTCGATCGACTCGTCGGGCAGCGCCTTGCGCCAGCCCAGCAGGGCCATGCTCGCCGCGAACCGGCGCACGTCCCAGGTGAACGCGCCGAGGTAGGCCTCGTCGAAGTCGTTGACGTCGAACACGAGTGTGCCCTCGGAGTCCATGTAGGTCCCGAAGTTCTCCGCGTGCAGGTCGCCCTGGATCCACACCCGGCTGGTGCGCGCGTCGGCCCACTCGTCGGGCTCCTCGGCCATGTCCGCGTAGAACAGGCACGCGCTGCCGCGGTAGAACGCGAACGGCTCGGCGGCCATCTTGCGGAACTTGTGCCGGAACGCGGCAGGGTCGGCGGACATCAGGTCCGCGAACGCGTCCTGGAGAACTGCCACGATGCGATCGCCGCGGTCGGTCAACGTCGGCTCCTTTCGACGGGCGCACCGTAGTCCATTCCCGACACGGTGCGACCAGCGGTGGCACGGGCGTTCGCCCCCGGTTCGACAACCCGTTCCCGCGGCGAGACCAAGATCGGAAACCGACCCCAAAACGCCCGTGCGGACGCCGTTTCGCGGCGCGTCGGGTGCGCACCGCTCGCCATCGGGCGGCCGGCCGACGACGATGGGCGCATGGACGTGGGTCGGGACGTGGCGGTGGCCGGTGGCCGGGTGGTGCGGGTGCACGAGGCGGGAGCCGGGGAGCGGGTGCTGGTGTGGCACCACGGTTCGCCGCAGACCGGCGCGCTGCTCGACCCGGTGGTGCGGGCGTGCGCGGAGCGGGGTGTCCGGCTGATCTCCTACGGGCGGCCCGGGTACGGCGGGTCGACCCCGGACCCTGGCCGGGTGGTGGCGTCGGCGGCGGACGACGTGGCGCGGGTGGCGGACGCGCTGGGCGTCGACCGGTTCGCGGTGATGGGCGCCTCGGGCGGTGGGCCGCACGCGTTGGCGTGCGCCGCCGCGCTGCCGGACCGGGTGGTCGGCGCGGTGTGCCTGGCCGGTGTCGGGCCCTACACCGAGGAGTTCGACTGGTTCGCGGGCATGGCCGCGCCGGGCGCGCTGCGGGCCGCGGTGGCGGGGGAGCGGGCGGCGTTCGAGGAGGAATTCGACCCCGAGAGCTTCACCGGCGCGGACTGGGCGGCGCTGGCCGGGGAGTGGCGGTGCCTGGGCGAGGACGCGCAACGCGCGGGTGAGGACGGCGACGAGGGGGAGGTGGCCGACGACGAGGCGTTCGTCCGGCCGTGGGGTTTCGACCTCGCCGACGTCACCGGCCGGGTGTTGCTGGTGCAGGGCGACGAGGACCGCGTGGTGCCGCCGTCGCACGCCGCCTGGCAGCACGCCCGCCTGCCCGCGTCGGACCTGCTGGTCCGCGCGGGCGACGGGCACATCTCGGTGCTGCGGGCGGTGCCGGACGCGCTGGACTGGCTGTGGCCCGCCGATCAGGGCCAGGCGCCGGGCTCGCAGTAGAACGTGTCGGTCGAGGTCACCGGCTCGTCGGTGGTGCTGGTGATGGTGACCGACACGGTGAACTCCTCGTCGGCGTCGCACCGCCGCCGCTTGCCGGTGTCGAAGCGGTCGTCGGCGGCCGACAGCGGCTCGCCGTTGTACTCCCAGCGCACCGACGTCGGGATCGGCCCGCTGTAGGCGGTGTCGCAGACGTACCGCGAACGGCCGCTCTCGCACCGCACCTGCGCGGTGGCGGCGTTCGCGGGTGTCGTCGTCAGTCCGGTCACGGCCGCCGCCGCGACGAGCGGGATCAGGATCTTCCTCACCGGTGGTCCTCCCTCGGGTCAGGGGAGAACGGTCACACAGCGGAGTCGTCCGGTGCCAGGGGGCAACCGGGCGCATCGACGGTCACGACGGGTGATGTCGTTTGCCAGGATGGTCGCCGACGAAGGGGGATTCGTGGACGAGATCGTGGACGGGTCGGTGCGCCTGCGCCGGGTCGTGGTCGGGCACCTGGACACCAACTGCTGGATCGTCACCGCGCCCAACGCGCGGGAGGCGCTGGTCGTGGACCCGGGCGACGACCCGGACGCGCTGCTCGCCGCGTGCGAGGGGTTCCAGGTGCGGGCGGTGGTGCTGACCCACGCGCACAGCGACCACGTGCTGGCGGTGCCGGTGGTCGCGGCCGAGTGGGACGTGCCGGTGTTGGCCCACCCGGCCGACGCGGTGGTGTGGCCGACCGAGCTGGACTTCCTGGCGCGCCACGGCCACTGGGACGCCGGCACCTCCGAGGCCCGCGCGGTACCCGAACCCGGCCGGCCGATCTGGGACGGCACGAGCACCCCGGTCACCGACGGCCACACGGTGACCCTGGGTCCGCTCACCGCGACCCTGCTGCACACCCCGGGCCACACGCCGGGCGGCCTGACCGTGTCGCTGCCGGGCCACCTGCTGACCGGCGACACCCTGTTCCCCGGCGGCCCCGGCCTCACCGGCGCGGAGTGGGCGCACAGCTCGTTCGACGCGATCATGACCAGCGTGACCCGCCTGCTGGCCTTCCCCGACGCCACCGCGATCCACCCGGGACACGGCGAGAGCACCGCGGTGGCCGCCGAACGCGACCACGTCGAGGAGTGGCGCGCCCGGGGCTGGTGACGCCGGCGGGCCTGATGTCCTTGCCGTACAACGAGTCGCGCCTGACGGACGCGGCAGGCCCGGTCGGGGGAGGTCTTGCGGTCGACGCCCGGTCGACGCGCGGTCGGCGCTCGCGGCCCGGCGCGCCGACCCGGTCCGGCGATCGGCCGCGCGGTCGTCGCGCGGCCGATCACGCCCGTCGGGGCACCGAGAACCGTGCGGTGCTCAGCCGCGCAGGGCGGTCCGGATCGCGGCCACGGTCGCGCTTTCCGCCTGGTCCACGTGCCCGTCGGCGGCGGCGACCTCGGCGCAGATCTCCAGCACCGCGTCGGCGAAGGCGCGGGCCTGCGCGGTCGAGCGCGCGGTGAGCAGGGTGATCGACGCGCGCAGGGCCGTCAGCACGCCGTCCTCCACGTCGCGCACCGAGCCCGCGGGCAGTTCGGGCGCGGCGGCGGCGATGGCGGTGTGCACCTCGGGCGCGAGCGCGGTCATGGCCCTGACGCCGGCGTGGCTCTCCTCGTCCACCGCGCCCTCGTCGGCCACCGACACCAGCACCATCGCGCCGTAGACCGCGGTGCGCAGGGTCCGGCTTTCCTCGTCCGTGAACATGCCGCCACCCTATGAGTAGCCTCGACGGCGTGGCCGACCAGACCCGCTACGCCGCCGACCCGGACCGCCTTGCGCTCGTGCTGCCCGGCGGCGGGTACACCCCGGCCCGCCCGCTGCTGCACCTGACCCGCCTGGTCCTGCTGAGCCTGGGCTGGACCGTGCGCGAGGTGTGGTGGCGGCCGCCGGCGTGGCCGAACCCCGAGGAGCGGACCGCCTGGGTCGCGGAGCAGGCGAGCGCGGCACTGGCCGAGGAGACCGCGTCCCGGGTGCTGCTGGTCGGCAAGTCGCTCGGCTCGCCGGCCGCCGGACTGGCCGCCGAACGCGCGCTGCCCGCGGTCTGGCTCACCCCGCTGCTGGTCGAGCCCGCGGTGGTCGACCGGCTCCGCGCGGCCACCGCGCCGACCCTGCTCGTCGGCGGCGCGGCCGACGCCCTGTGGCACGCCGACCGGGCCCGCGAACTCGGCCACGCGCTGCTGGAGGTGCCGGAGGCCGACCACGCCCTGGAGGTGCCCGCCGACCCGGTCCGCTCGGCGCGGATCCTCGTCGAGGTGACCGACCGGCTGAACCGGTTCGTCGCCGCGCTCGACTGATCCGTTCGGCTGACCGGCGCGGTTCCGTTCGCACGAAAGGGAGAACCGCCGTCCACAGTCCACAGTGGACCAGCTAACGCGAGCGCGCGCGGCGTCGATCCCCGTGATGAGGAGGTGGACCTTGACCACCGTCACCCGGAGCGCCGCGGGCCCGCTGCGCCACCTGCCCCTGATGCTTCCCGTCTTCCTGCTCGCCCTGGTGATCGCGCTGATCCCGGTCGCGTCGAGCCGGTTCACCGACGGCCTGATCCGCGTCGACACACCGCAGTTCTCCCTGTCGCACGGCGACATCCCCTGCGCCGACAGTGGAACGACCGTCACCTGCACGGTGCAGTTGGCCGGCAAACCGCTCGAGCTGATCTCCGACGTCGCCACCTTCACGGGCTCCTGCGAGGCCACCTACGGCGGCGAACGGGTGTCCTGCCGCAAGTCCTCCGACTACGGCCTGGTCCGGCCGTGGCTGTACCTGGGGCCGGTCGCCGTGCCCGCCGACGTGGCCGCCGACCTGCGGTCGGACTTCCCCTGGTACCGCGACCTGATCGACCTGAACTGGATGGCGTTCGGCCTGATCCTCACCGGCGTGCTGGCGGTGCTCGCGACGGTCGGCGCGGTGCTCTGGTCCCGTCGCCCGCGCGAGGTGGCGCGGCTGCGCACGGTCAGGACCCTGGTGACCGCCGCCGTCGCCTGGGCGCTCGCCCTGGTGGCACAACTGCTGCTGGGTCCGGAGTGGCGCCACGACACGGCGTGGGCGGTGTTGTTCATCCCGCACTCGGTGATCGTGCCGGTGCTGCTCGTGGTGGTCTGGCAGTGGGCGTGCGGCGGCGAGGTGACCGGCACACCCGGTCAGCGCTTCCGGCACGGCCTCATCGCGTTCGTCGCGACGGTGCCCTACACCGCGTGGAGCCTGCTGCTGATCGGGATCAACGCGGGGGTGCCGGACTAGCGGCTCATGCGAACCGCGCGGGGTCGCCCGCGCCCACCCGCACGATCTCCGGCTCGCCGTCGGAGAAGTCGACGACCGTGGTCGGCTCGGTGCCGCAGTCGCCCGAGTCGAGCACGGCGTCCACCTGGTGGTCGAGCAGTTCCTTGATCTCCCAGCCCTGCACCAGCGGCTCGGCCTGGTCGGGCAGCAGCAGCGTGCTGGACAGCAGCGGCTCGCCCAGCTCGGCCAGGATCGCCAGTGCCACCGGGTGCTGCGGGATGCGCGCGCCGACGGTCTTCTTCTTGGGGTGCAACAACCGGCGCGGCACCTCGCGGGTGGCCGGGAGGATGAACGTGTAGCTGCCGGGCGTCGCCGCCTTCACCGCGCGGAACACCGCGTTGTCCACCTGCGCGAACTGGCCCAGCTGCGCGAAGTCCCGGCACATCAGGGTGAAGTGGTGCTTGTCGTCCAGGTGCCGGATCTGCCGGATCCGGTCCAGACCCTCCTTGTTGCCCAGCGCGCAGCCCAGCGCGTAGCAGGAGTCGGTCGGGTAGGCGATCAGGCCGCCGTCGCGGATCAGCGCCACCACCTGGTCGATGGTGCGCTTCTGCGGGTTCACCGGGTGGACGTCGAGGTACCTGGCCATGCCGGAAGCCTAGGCGGCCCGACGCGCGCACGCCCGGCTGGGCCGCCGCGCGCGTCGGCTACCGGCCGCGCAGCCCGTTCACCACGATGTCGAGCGCGCGGTCCACGCCGTCCTCGCGGTCCGGGGTGTGCTCGGCCAGCCAGCCGATCGCGTTGACCACGCCGAACAGGTCGGTGGCGTCCACGCCCGCGCGCACCGCGCCCGCCCGCTGCGCGCGGGAGAGCAGTTCGGCCGCCGTCTTGTGCATCGTCAGGCACGTCTCGTAGAGCGGGTCGGTGTCGTGCAGGTGGACCATCAGCGCGGCGGTCAGCCCGCGGTAGGTGGCGGCGTGCCGGATCACCTCGCGCAGCCAGCCCAGCAGCGCCTCCGCCGGGTCCGACCCGCCCAGCTGCCGCGTCGCGTTGTCCGACAGCGCCGCGACCCGGTCCCGGACCACCGCGTCGAGCAGCGTCTCCCGGGTCGGGAAGTGCCGGTACAGGGTGCCGATGCCGACACCGGACTGCCGCGCGATCTCCTCCAAGGAGGCGTCCGCGCCGTGCTCGGCGAAGACCTTCCGCGCCACCTCGACCAGCGTCGCGCGGTTGCGCCGCGCGTCGGACCGCATCGGGCGACGACCCGCGCCCGCGGCGCTCATCGGGACCACTCCACGGCAGGAGGGTACCTCCGCGTGCGCCGGCCGGGATGTCCACTGTGGACCATCGACGGCCCGGTGGTCGCCGGCGGTCCGGTCCGCGTCGGGGAAACCGCTGGTCGGGCGCTCCGGCCCGGGCGGCCCGCGGCACGAAACGGAGTAAGGCTCCGGTACGGTCGGTTCCGGTGCCGCCCGGTGGACTTGTGCTGAAGCGCGATCACGTCGGCACTACTGTCTCGGGAAGAAGCCCAAGAGGAGGAACCTGTGGTTGCAGGCGAAGAGAACGCCCACCGGTTGACCGCGCTGCTCCGGGAGCAGGCGGACACCGTCGTCCGGCGGTGGGTCGAGATCGCCGCCGCGGAGGTGCGGGGCCGGTCGACGCACGCCGAGTTGGAGCGCGACTTCCGCGAGCTGTTCGCCGCGCTGCTCCCGCTGGCCGACGGCGACGGTCGCGACGTGGGGGGCGCGCGGTTCGACGAGGTCCGGTCGCAGCTGGCCGAGATCTCCCGGGTCAGGGCGCGGGGCGGCTACACGCCCACCGAGACGGCGTCGAGCGTGTTCGCGCTCAAGCAGTCCGCGTTCGAGCTGGCCCAGAACGACGAGGACCCGGACCTGTACCGCCAGCTCATCCGGTTCTCCGGCCTGCTGGACGCGCTGGGCCTGTACACCTTCGACACCTACACCCGCGCCCGCGAGGAGATCATCCAGGAGCAGTCCGAGCAGCTGCTGGAGCTGACCACCCCGGTCGTGAAGCTGTGGGAGGGCATCCTGGCCGTGCCGCTGGTCGGCACGCTCGACTCCGCGCGCACCCAGGTGGTGATGGAGAAGCTGCTGGAGGCGCTGGTCGAAACCGGCTCCGAGCACGCCATCATCGACATCACCGGCGTGCTGGCGGTCGACACCCAGGTCGCCCAGCACCTGCTCAAGACGGTCGTCGCGGCCAGGCTGATGGGCGCCGAGTGCACGATCTCGGGCATCCGGCCGCAGATCGCGCAAACCATCGTGGAGCTGGGCATCGAGTTCGGCGACATCGCCACGAAGGCCTCGCTCGCCGACGCGCTCCGGCACGCGTTGCGCCGCGAGGGAGTCGAAGTGGTCAAGGGGAGGACCCACTGATGGAGCGCGTGCCGATCCTGGAACTCGGTGGCGTCCTGCTGGTGTCGATCCAGATCGACCTGCACGACCAGAGCGTCCTCGCCCTCCAGGAAGACCTCGCCGAGCGCATCAGCGCGACCGGCGCGCACGGCGTGGTGATCGACATCTCCGCGGTGGAGATCGTGGACTCGTTCATCGGGCGGATGTTCGCCACCATCGCGTCGCTGTCGAAGCTGTTCGACGCCGACACCGTGGTGGTCGGCATGCGGCCGGCCGTGGCGATCACCCTCGTGGAGCTGGGGCTGACGCTCGGTGACGTGCGCACCGCGCTGGACCTCCAGCGGGGCATGAAGATCCTCAAGGTCCTCGGCGAACGGCGAAGAGGAGCACTGTGACCGCCGCCGGCGCGGAGCCGGAGGTCCTGCCGATCGCCGGTGACGACGACGTGGTGCGGGTGCGCCAATTGGTCCGGACCTACGCGCAGCGGGTCAAGTTGTCCCTGGTGGACCAGACCAAACTGGTCACCGCGGCGAGCGAGCTGGCCCGCAACACGCTGATCTACGGCGGTGGCGGCGCGGCGAGCATCCAGGTCGTCGGCGACGGCAGGCGCAGCGGCGTGCGCGCGGCGTTCAGCGACACGGGTCCGGGCATCCCGGACACCGGCCTCGCGCTGGCCGACGGGTGGAGCAGCGGCAGCGGGCTCGGCCTCGGGCTCAGCGGCGCGCGGCGCCTGGTGGACGAGTTCGACCTGGACACCGAGGTGGGCCGCGGCACCACCGTCACGGTGGTCAAGTGGAAGAGGTGAGCGCCCACCAGCCCGTCGTGGAGGACGTGGCCTGGGTGCGGGTGGAGGAGGCGGCCGAGGTCGGCAGGCTCCGCCGGGTGGCGACCGTGCTGGCCGAGCAGTTGGCGTTCACCGAGCGCCGGGCGGCCGAGGTGGCGCTGGCCGTCACCGAGATCGGCACGAACCTGCACAAGCACGCGCGCGAGGGCCGGGTCGTGGTGCGGTCGGTGCGCGCGGTCGACCGGGCCGCGGTCGAGGTCGTCGCGATCGACGCCGGGCCGGGCATCGCGGACGTGGAGTGGGCGATGGCCGACGGCCGGTCGACCACGGGCACGCTCGGCGTGGGCCTGGGCACCGTGGCGCGCGGCGCGGACCGGTTCGCGATCGGCTCCCGGCGCGGCGAGGGCACCGTCCTGACCGCCCGGTTCGACGCGGACCGCAGGCTGCCGCTGCCCGCGGTGCCCGCCGAGGGCCTCACCCGGCCGATCGACGGCGAGGAGGTCTGCGGCGACGCCTACGCGATCCGCCGCGAGGGCGACGTGCTGTGGCTGATGATGTGCGACGGCTCGGGCCACGGCCCGCTCGCCGCGTCCGCCTCCCGCGAGGCGACCCGGGTGTTCGACACCCAACCCCTGAGCACGCCCGAGGACGCGGTGGCGCGCATCCACGCGGCGTTGCGCGGCACCCGCGGCGGCGCGGTGGCGGTCGCCGCCCTGAACCCCGCCACGGCCTCGGTCCGCTTCTCGGGCCTGGGCAACATCGCGGCCACGGTGATCTCCGAGGGCCGCAAGAAGGGCATGATCTCGGTGCCGGGCGTGGCGGGCTACCAGGCCCGCACGGTGAAGGCGTTCGACCACCCCCTGCCGCCCGGCTCGGCGGTGGTCCTGCACTCCGACGGCCTGACCGAGCGCTGGACCCCACCCCAGGACCCGCCCCCGGTGCCCCTCCTGCTGGCCGCGATCCTCCTGCGCGACGCGGGCGTCCGCCGCGACGACGCCGGTGTCCTGGTGGCGATCCCGACATGACCACGAACCCCGCCCACGCGGCCCGGCCCACCCACCCGGAGCACCCGGTTCGCCCGGTTCGCCCGGTCCGCACCGTCCGGCGCGATCGCCCGCGGCACCCGGCCCGCACCGTCCTGCTCGCCCGCCCGGGCCATCCGCTTTGCCCGGCCCGCGCCGTCCGGTTCGCCCGCCCCGAGCACCCGGCTCACCCGGCCCGCGCCGTCCGGCCCGGCCGCCCGCAGCACACCGTCCACACCGGTCACCACACCGGTCACCAGGCCCGTCCCGGTCACCCGGTCGGCCTCGTCCGTCCGGGTCGTCCCGGTCCCGCGACCGGTGGTCGCGCGGCGGGCGGGAACCGGGGGTTGAACCGACCCCCGAGCGGGTACGGGAGCGTCGTGATACCGCGATGAGCCTCGACGAGCTGCTCACCCTGACGGTCCAGCGCGAGCCGGACGTCTTCCTGCTCCGCCGGCACGGGCGCGAGGTGGCCGGGGTGGTCGGCTTCGAGGGTCAGGACCAGATCCGGGTCGCGACCGCGCTGAGCGACCTCGGCCGGGAACTGGTCCGCCGGACGACACCGAGCACGGTGGTGTTCCGGTTGCGCGGGTCGCCCAGGTCCGCGCTGGTCATCCACGTGGACACCACCGACACCGACGGCCCGGGCTGGGACACCGTGCGGAGGCTCATGGACGAGGTCCACACCACGGACGACGGCGTCACGCTGGAGAAGGCGTTGGCGCACCCGGCTCCCGCCGACCCGGCCGAACTGCGCCGCGCCCTCACCTCGCAGACGCCGACCGACGCGCTGGACGAACTCCGCGCCCAGAACCAG
This sequence comes from Actinosynnema sp. NPDC020468, assembly GCF_040642015.1. Classification (NCBI taxonomy): domain Bacteria; kingdom Bacillati; phylum Actinomycetota; class Actinomycetes; order Pseudonocardiales; family Pseudonocardiaceae; genus Actinosynnema; species Actinosynnema sp. NPDC020468. Next base: position 76,942 of record NZ_JBFAEO010000016.1, on the reverse strand, counting down.
GAACTGCTCGTCACCCTGGAGGACCTGGAGCGCAAGCGGAAGGAACTGGTCCGGCTCAACGAGGAGCTGGAGGACACCAACCGCGGTGTCGTCGCGCTGCACAAGGAGCTGTCCGACGAGCTGGAGCAGACCAACCAGGGCGTCGTCGCGCTCTACGGCGAGCTGGAGGAGAAGACCACCCAGCTCCGCCTCGCGGGCGAGGCCCGCACCCGGTTCTGGTCCAACATCAGCCACGAGCTGCGCTCGCCGGTCAACTCCGTGGTCGGGCTCACCCGGCTGCTCGTCGCGCCCGGCGCCGACCCGCTCACCCCGGAGCAGAAGCGCCAGGTCGACCTGATCAACGACGCGGGCACCACGTTGCTGGACCTGGTCAACGAGCTGCTCGACACCGCGAAGGCCGAGTCCGGCAACCTGCGGGCCCGGCTCGCGCCGGTCGACCTGCCGCTGGTGCTCGCCCAGCTGCGCGGCGGCTCGCAGCCGCTGGTGCGGCCCGGGGTGGAGCTGGTGGTCGAGCCGCCGCCGGTCACCTCCGCGGTCACCGACGAGGTCATGCTGCTGCGCGTCCTGCGCAACCTGCTGTCGAACGCGCTCAAGTTCACCGAACGCGGCCGCGTGCGCCTGGAGGTGCACCTGGACGAGGACCCGGGGACACTGCGCTTCGTGGTGTCCGACACCGGGATCGGCATCCCGCCCGAGGAGCAGGAGCGGATCTTCGAGGACTTCTACCAGGTGCCAGGACGCCTCCAGGTGGGCGCGAGCGGCACCGGCCTCGGCCTGCCCTACGCGCGCAAGCTCGCCGAGATCCTCGGCGGCGACCTGAGCCTGACCAGCACGCCGGGTCAGGGCACCGAGGTCACGCTCGCGCTGCCGCTCCAGGAGCGCGACGACCCGCCGGTGGCGGTGGCGCTGGTGGTCGAGGCCGACGACGCGGTCCGGGCCCGGCTGGTCGCCGCGCTGGTCGGTCTCGCCGAGGTGGTCGTGGAGTCCACCGACGGCCGGGACGCGCTCGCGAAGGTCCGCGACCGGCCCGACCTGGTGTTCCTGGCCGCCGACGCGCCGCTGGTCGGCGGCACGGAGGTGCTGGGCGTGCTGCGGGCCGACCCGGAGCTGCGCGGGGTGCCGGTGGTCGTCGTCGGTCGCGAGATCGACGCCGGCCTGGAGCGCACCGCCTCGGGGTTGGCCGCGGCGATCCTGCCGACCGCGGCGATCGCCGCCGAAACGGTGCGGCAGTCCGTCCGCGTCGCCCGAACCGTCGCCCGACGCACGGAGCGCTCATGACCGCACCGGACACCGCCCGCATCCTCGTCGTGGACGACACCGAGGCCAGCCGCTACATCCGGGCCAGCTGGCTGCGCCGCGGCGGGCACGAGGTGACCGAGGCGGTCACCGGCGGCGAGGCGCTCGTGCTGCTCGAACAACGGGTGTTCGACCTGGTCGTGCTCGACGTGAACCTGCCGGACATGAGCGGGTTCGAGGTCGCCGAGCTGATCAAGGGCGACCCGCGCACCGCCGCCGTGCCGGTCGTGCACGTCTCGGCCGCGTTCCGCGAGGCCGAGGACCGGATCACCGGGCTCAACCGGGGCGCGGACGCCTACCTGACCGAGCCGGTCGACCCGGGCGAGCTGCTGGCCACGGTCGAGGCGGCGCTGCGCTACTACCGGGCGCGCGCCCTGGCCGAACGGCTGGTCGACCGGCTGGCCAAGCTCACCTCGGCCACCCTGCGGATCAACGCCGCGACCACGTTCGAGGACCTCGTGCTCGCCGCCGCGACCGGCACCGCCACCGTGCTGGACGCGCCCGCGACCGTGGTCGTGACGCTGCCCACCGGCGCGCTGCGGGTGGGTCGGGCCGACCGCGCGGGCGCGCTCGCCACCGTCGCGACCGAACCCGAGAGCCTGCTCGACGGCGTGCCGCCGGACAGCGCCACCGTGCTCGACCCGCCGTGGGGGCCTCCGGGCGCGGCGACCGTCGTGGTGGCGCGCGGCAACGCCCGCCGGCCGCCGATCCGGGTGTCCGTGGCGCCCGAGGCGGTGAGCACGGGCGAGGACCGCAACCTGCTGCTGCAACTCGCCCAGGCGACCGCGCTGGCCGCCGAGGGCCTGCGCGCCTACACCGAGGAGCACACCCTCGCGCTGACCCTCCAGCGCAGCATGCTGCCGCGCCAACTGCCGACCGTGGCCGAGTTCCCGATGACCGCGCGGTACGTGCCGGCGTCCGCGCACGCCGAGATCGGCGGCGACTTCTACGAGGTGACCCGGCTGGGCGACCGGCTGCTCATCGCGATCGGCGACGTGTGCGGCCACTCGCTGGCCGCCGCGACGATCATGGGCGAGGTCCGGCACGCCCTGCGCGCGTACGCGGTGGACACCGAGGACCCGGCCGAGATCCTGCGCAAGCTCGACGCGATGCTCCAGCGCTACCACACGGTCAAGGGCATCACCACGATGTGCCTGATCCTGGTCGACCCGGCCGAGGGCACCGCGCTGGTGGCCAACGCGGGTCACGTGCCGCCGCTGGTGGCCGACGCGTCCGGGGTGCGCTACTTCGCGGTGCGCGGTCCGCTGCTGGGCATCGGGCTGCCGAGGCCGGAGGCGACCAGGGTGCCGCTGCCCGCGGGCTCGCTGGTGCTGCTGACCACCGACGGCCTGGTCGAGCACTCGGGCGCGGACCTGGACGAGGGCATGGAGCTGCTGCGGTCCGCGGTGTCCCACGAGGACGACATGGACGAACTGTGCGACCGTCTGCTGGCGTCGTTCGGCCAGGACAAGAAGGACGACATCGCGCTGCTCGTGTTCCGCAGGGTGTGATCGGACGGGTTTGGCCGGCCTGGCTCCGTGGCACCTCTGCCAGGACGGATGGAGGAACCGACGTGGTCGACGTGACCAGGACTTTCACGGTGCGGGCCGAACCCGAGGCGGTGGCGGGTTACCTGCGGGACTTCGCGCGCACCGAGGAGTGGGACCCCGGCACCGTGTCCACCACTCGACTGGGTGATGACCCGGTCGGGGTCGGCACGCGCTGGCACAACGTGTCCAAGTTCCTCGGCTCCACCACAGAGCTGACCTACGAGCTGACCCGCGAGGAGCCGGGCAGGCTGGTGTTCGTCGGCCGCAACGACACCGCGACGTCCACCGACGACATCTCGCTGGTCGCGGGCGGCACGCCGGGCACCACGGAGATCACCTACCGCGCGCACGTCGAGTTCAACGGGCTCGCGAAGCTCGCGGCGCCGGTGGCCAAGGTGGCGTTCGAGAAGCTGGGCAACGAGGTCGAGCGCAACCTCACCCGGGTGCTGGACGGAAAACGCACCGATCCGGGGGCGTGAACCGGCTCCAGCCGGGTATCCGAGGCCACCGTGAACGCGCGTTCTCGCGGTCGGGCCACCCTGGGGGTGGTCTGGGCCGGACCGGCGGGGGACCGTTGACGACACAGCGCCCCCGCCGGCCCGGCCACCCTCACCAGCGGTCCCAGTGCAGCACCTCGTCGCGGTCGACCCGGCGGGCCGGCCGGAAGTCGGTGCCCAGCGTGTAGGCCAGCGGGATCAGGGCCGCGAGCATCACCTCGTCGTGGGGCACGCCCAGCAGCCCGGCCAGTTCCCGCTCCAGCGGGGCGTGCGCGGTCGTCCACACGGTGCCGAGCCCGCGTTCCCGGGCGGCGAGCATGAAGCTCCACGCGGCGGGCAGGATCGAACCCCAGGTGCCCGCCTGCTCGCGGACGTCGGCGCCCTCGGTGCGACCCTCCACGGCCGGGATCACGATCACCGGCACCCGGTGGATGTTCTCGTGCAGGTGCTCGAACCCCTCGGTGATCCGGGCGAGCGAGGTCGGGTGCGCGTTCATCCGCCGCACGTCCTGCGGCGTCAGGGGTTTGCTCACGGTCGCCGCCACCGCGCGGCGGAAGATCTCCGCGATCCGGGCGCGCCGCTCCTCGTCGTCCACCACGATGAAGTGCCACCGCTGCCGGTTGCGCCCCGTCGGAGCCTGGGTCGCCAGGTCGACGCACTCCTCGATCAGCCGGCGCGGCACCGGCCGGTCGAGGTCGAGCCGCTTGCGCACCGCGCGCGTGGTGGACAGGACCTCGTCCGCGGACAGTCCCAGCGTCATCGCCGCACCCCTCGTAATCATCTGGGTCAAGACGATTGGCGACCCTACGATCGCCGATCGTCTGCTGTCAAACGATCTGGCCGCAGACCGTCACGCTGGTAGGGTGCCGTCGTGCCCCGCAACGACTACTTCCCGCGCCTGGCCGCCGAACGGCCGGACATCGCGCTGTGCCGGGCGTCCTCGGCGGTCGCGAAGGCGGTCGAGGCGGCGAGCGACCTCGGCGTCGGCGCCCACCTGGTGCTGAAGATGCTGGCCGCCGTCGGCCCGTGCTCGCAGCAGGTGCTGGCCGAGGAGCTGCGCATCGACCGCAGCGTCATGGTCGGCGTCGCGGACGGCCTGGAGCGGGCGGGTCACGTCCGCCGCGACCGCGACCCCGCCGACCGCCGCGCCTACGCCGTCACCATCACCCCGGCCGGCCGGCGGGCGCTGGCCAGGGCGGAGAAGGGCGTGCCGTCCTTTTTGGACACCGCGTTCGGCGGTCTGACCGCGGCCGAACGCGCCCAGCTGACCGCCCTGCTGGGCAAACTGCTCTGACCGCGCCCGGGTGCTACGGCAGGTCCACGACGACCGCGCAGGCGTTGTCCCGGGTCCCGGCGGCCGCGGCGGCGGCGATCAGGGCGCCCGCGGCGGCGGCCGGGTCGGTGGTGGTGCGCACGACGTGCCCGATGGTGTCGGTGGACAGCACCCGGTGCAGGCCGTCGGTGACGAGGGCCAGCCGGCCGCGGCCGCGGGGGCCGAGGACGAAGCCGGGGTCGCCCTCGCGGGCGGTGGTGGTGACGACGTGGTCGAGGTTGCGGCCGGTGTGGACGCCCCGGTCGCGCAGGTACTGGCCCATGGTGTGGTCGTGGGTCAGCGGCACCGCGGGGCCGTGCTCCGGTACGAAGTAGGCGCGGCAGTCGCCGACCCACGCCACCGACCACCCGCGCGCGTCACCCGAGGCGACCGCGAACACCGCGTTGCCGACCACCGGCTCCCGCGCGAAGTCGTTCCCCGGCACCGGGTGCCCGGCGAAGTCTCGTGGTGCGGGTGTCGGCGGGGTCGCGACGGTCACCGGGCGCAGCGCCGTTTCGGTGAACTCGGCGTCGAAGTGCGCGTCGTGGTGCGCGTCCAGGTCCTCCTCCGGCCACTCGGGGGTGTTCGGCACCGTCCGCGACTCCCCGATCCTCGGCACGGGCGCGGTCGGGAGGCCGGCGGTCAGCACGTGGCGGACGTCGTCCACCGCCGCCCGGGCGCCGCGCCGCCACGCCGACGCGACCGCGTGGTCGGCCACCAGCCTCGCGACCTCGGCCGACTGGGTCGAGTCGCCGATGCCGTCGGCCACCGCCACCGCGAACGCCGAGGCCGACGTGCGGGCCGCGGCGGCGTCGGCGTTCACCCGGCGCGGGCCGCGGCTCCTCGCCCAGCCCGAGCCGGGGACGCGCAGGGCCTGGGTGGGTGCGTCGAGGACCGTCATGTCGACCTCCGGTGTCGCGAGGTTCCTTCCCCATCGATGGTCGCCGCGGAAGCTGAGTGGCGCCTGTGAGTCTCCTGTGGTTGCGCCCGCACAGCCGGCGCACAGGTCGCACACACGTCGCGTTCAGCCGAACGGCCCAGAGTTCCGGGCATGGCCCCAGCGACCGCCGCCCGACCACAGGAGACCTCCCGATGACGACCCTGCTCGCCCGTACCGCGCCCGCGCAGGCGCCGACGCCGGCCCGCAAGTCCACCTGGCCCACCTGGGCGCTGTTCGGCCTGCTCGCCGCCACCGCCGTGCTCTACCTGTGGAACCTCTCCGGCTACGGCAACAGCTTCTACGCGGCCGCGGTGCAGGCCGGCACGCAGAGCTGGAAGGCGTGGCTGTTCGGCTCGCTCGACTCCGGCAACGCGATCACCGTCGACAAACCGCCGGGCGCGCTGTGGGTGACGACGCTGTTCACCCGGCTGTTCGGGTTCTCCGACTTCACCGTGCTCGCGCCGCAGGCGTTGATGGGCGTGGCGTCGGTGGCGCTGCTGCACGCGACCGTCAAGCGCACCAACGGTCCCGTCGCCGGCCTGCTCGCGGGCGCGGCGCTGGCCGTGACACCGGTGGCCGTGCTGATGTTCCGGTTCAACAACCCCGACGCGCTGCTCGTGCTGCTGATGGTCGCCGCCGCCTACTGCGTGGTGCGGGCGCTGGAGAAGGCCGGGCCGTGGTGGCTGGTGCTCGCGGGCACCGCGATCGGGTTCGCGTTCCTGACCAAGATGATGCAGGCGTTCCTGGTGCTGCCCGCGTTCGTGCTGGTGTACCTGGTGGCCGCGCCCACGTCGCTCGGTCGCAGGCTCGCGCACCTGGCCGCGGCGGCGGGCGCGGTCGTGGTGTCCGCCGGGTGGTTCATCGCGCTGGTCGAGCTTTGGCCCGCGGACAGCCGCCCCTACATCGGCGGCTCGACCGACAACAGCCTGCTGGAACTCGCGCTCGGCTACAACGGCCTGAGCAGGCTCACCGGCGGCGAGGGCAACGGCGGCGGGATGGGCGGCGGCAACACCGGGTTCGGCGGCTCGACCGGGTTGTTCCGGATGTTCGGCGCGTCGTTCGGCGGCGAGATCTCGTGGTTGCTGCCCGCCGCGCTGGTCGCGCTGGTGGCGGGCCTCTGGTTCACCCGACGCGCGCCGCGCACCGACCGGACCCGGGCCGCGCTGCTGCTGTGGGGCGGTTGGCTGGTGGTGACAGCCGGCGTGTTCAGCTTCATGGACGGCACCACGCACCCTTATTACTCGGTGGCGCTGGCGCCCGCGATCGCCGCGCTGGTCGCGATCGGCGGGCGTGAGCTGTGGCGGGCCCGGTCGAACCGGGCGGCACGGGGTTCGCTCGCCGGGATGGTCGCGGTGACCGCGGCGTGGGACTACGTGCTGCTGTCGCGCGGCGACTACCCGGCGGTGCTGAAGCTCGGGGTGCTGTTCGTCGGGTTGGTCGTCGCGGCGCTGCTCGTCGTCGGTGCGCGGGCGGTGGTGGCGTTGGCGCTGGCGGCCGTGCTGGTGACCGGCGCGGGCACCACGGCGTTCGCGCTGAGCACGGCGTCGGTCGCGCACAGCGGGTCGATCCCTACCTCGGGGCCGTCCGGTGGCGCGGGCATGGGCGGCATGGGTGGTGAGCGGTCGACCGACGACACGGCGGTGACCGCGCTGCTCTCGGCGAGCACGGCGCGGTGGGCGGCGGCGACCACCGGCGCGCAGTCGGCGGCCAGCCTGGAACTGGCCTCCGGCCGGTCGGTGATGGCGATCGGCGGCTGGTCGGGTTCGGACGATTCGCCCACGTTGGACCAGTTCAAGGCGTACGTGGCGGCCGGGGAGGTCGACTACTACGTCGTCGGCGGCCAGGGCGGCGGCGGGCGGGGTGGGTCCTCGTCGGCGGAGATCCTGGCGTGGGTCCAGGCGAACTACACCGCCAAGACCGTGGGCGGCACGACGGTGTACGAGTTGTAGGCGTTCCGCGGTGCCCGGCCCGGCCGTCGATCACGACGGCCGGGCCGTTCGGCGTTTGCGGGTGGTCGGCCCCCTGGGAGCGTTGCCCGGCCCACCGCGCGGGTGACCGGCCGGTGGTGGCGGGTGATCGCCGTGGTCGTGGGCGTCTTCGGTGATCGCCGGGTCGGCGGTCGTCCGATTGGTGGGTCAGGTGTCACGGGCCGTTGTCGGAGTTCGCGCACAATTGTTCGAAGGGGGGCGCTGAAAGGTGGCGAAAGGCCGGGTTGTAAGCTGACGTAATTCGGTGTCCGAGGTTCGTGAGAGGGCACCAAAGAGCGCACGTGAGCATTCCGTGCGGTCACGCCGTGCCTGCTGCACACAGGGCGTTCGTAGGGGTTGTGCCTGACGCTTGCCCCACCGGTCACCCGTCCGGGTGGCGAAGATTTTTAAACCTGACGTTTTGCGTATCGGGGCGACGTTCGGCGCATTTCTTTCACATTCCTGCGTTGGCGGGCCGGGGTTACGGTGGCCTTCCGGTTCGGATTTACGCCAACAAGGAGAGAGAATGAACAGGATTGCCCGTTTCGTCGCCGCCGCGGCAGCCGGTGGTGTCCTCGCCCTCTCGGGTGCCGGTCTGGCCAACGCGGAGACCGCTTCCAACGACGCGTCGACGCAGGACCGCGCTGTTTCGCAGGTGACGCAGCTGAACGACGCGGCAACCAGGTTCGTCGTGGCCTTCGACAAGGCTGACGTCGCCGGCGTGCAGAGCGCGCTGACCGACCTCCGCCCGGTGCTGGCCGAACTGCAGACCAACCGAGCCCTCTCGTCCGAGGCCTCGCAGGCCGACGCCCTGGCCGCGGACCTCCAGAAGGCTCTGCCGAGCCTGCCGGGTCTGCCCGACCTGAGCTCGCTGCTGGCGCTGTTGCAGCCGGCCACGGGCCTGGTCGGCCTGGTGCAGGGCCTGCTCACCAGCCTGCTGGGCAACCTCCCGGTCCCGCTGCCGACCTCCCTGCTGACCGGCCTTCTGGGCGGCCTGCTGGGCGGCGTCACCGGTGGCGGCTCGGGCGGCGGCCTGCCGGGCCTGCCGAGCCTCCCGGGTCTCGGCGGCCTCCCCGGCCTGGGCGCCTTGGGCGGCCTGACCGGTGGCCTCCCGCTCCTGGGCGGCCTGCTGGGCGGCCTGGGCGGCTGACGCCACCCCTTGGTAGTACCTGATCGCACGACCAGCACGACCTGATCGACCGCAACACCTGATCGCGAAGCCGGTGGCCCGTGCACAACGGACCACCGGCTTCGTCCTGTCTCCACCCCATGCCCTGGGTCGCGCGGGGCGGTTGCGGCGGCGGTTGCGGCGGCGGTTGCGGGCGGCAGTCGCGGGTCACAGTCGCGGGCGGGGTTCGGGTGACCGCTCGCCGGCGGGGTCGCGCGCGGCAGTTGCGGGCGGGGCGCAGACAGGGCTCAGCCGGCGCTCACCGGCGGGACCGCAGGCAGCAGTCCCAGGCAGCAGTCGCGGGCGCCGGCCACTTGTACGGGCGGCGGTCACTTGCAGAGGCCGCACGTGACACTCGCGGGCGAGAGCGGAAGCCTCAAAGCCGACAAGCTGACCACCGCCACCACCACCGCCACCACCGCCGCCGCGACCACCACCACCGCCGCCGCCGCCGCGACCACGACCACCGCCGCCGCGACCACGACCGCCGCCGCCGCGACCGCCGCGACCACCACCACGACCACCACGACCGCCACCGCCACCACGACTGCCGCCGCCGCGACCGCCGCCGCCACGGCCGCCGCCACGGTCGCCGCGACGGCCGCCGCCTGGGCAACCGCCACGCGACGGCCACGGCTGCGGGTCTGGTGGGCGTGGCCGCCGACGCCGCGCGTTCGCCAAGCCCGCTCGCCAGCCGCGATCCCAGGCCCGCTCGCGAGCCCCACTCGCCATGCCCGATCCCCAGCCGCTATCCCAGCCCCGATCCCAAGCCCGCTCGTCAGCCTCGATCCCCAGGCTCGCTCGCCAGACGCGATCGCGGTGCCCGACTGCGAGGCCGGTGGTTCGCGATGAGCGACCACCGGCCTCGCGACCACCGGCCTCGCGACCACCGGCCTCGCGACCACCGGCCTCGCGACCACCGGCCTCGCGACCACCGGCCTCGCGACCACCGGCCTCGCGACGT
>NZ_JBFAEO010000016.1:62314-67152 GCF_040642015.1 Actinosynnema sp. NPDC020468 | reverse complement strand
ACCACCGGCCTCGCGTGTGTCCGCATTGCGCATGCCCGCGTCGCGTGTGCTCACACGGCGTCTGTGTTGGAACGTTTGGAGTGTTTGGTTGTTGAGGTGTCGGATTGTAGGGGTGGGGGATTGTTGAACGATTCGACAATCCCTGCCAGGGGCAATCCTCTTAGGGGGCAATCTTCACCGGGGGAATCCTCACGGGGTCGGTGTCGGTGGTTCCGGGGTTGGAGGGATGGGCGGGGTGGTGTCCGGGCGGGGTGGAGGGGTCGGGATGGGGGGTGGGGTCGGGATCGGGCGTGGGGTTGGGGGTTCGGGCTGGACCATGGGGCTCCTTCGGTGGGTGTGGCCGGGTGGTCCCGGGGGTCGGGGGTGGGGTACCCGCGGTCGGTGGGGTTCAGCGGTCGGCGTGGCGGGTCGGGTTTGTCTCGCCCTTCGTGGTCGTGGCCGGCACGATCGGGGCGTCGGTGATCTTCCGAGCACGTGGGAGTGGGCATGGCTCAGTTGGTGCGGGGTGTCGTCTCGGTCGGCAAGGGGGCGCCGGTGACGCTCGAAACCGTGGTCGTGCCCGATCCCGGACCGGGTGAGGCGGTCGTGCGGGTGCAGGCGTGCGGGGTGTGCCACACCGACCTGCACTACCGGGAGGGCGGGATCAACGACGAGTTCCCCTTCCTCCTCGGCCACGAGGCCGCCGGGATCGTGGAGGCCGTCGGCGACGGGGTGGACGACGTCCGGCCCGGCGATTTCGTCGTCCTCAACTGGCGCGCCGTCTGCGGCAAGTGCCGGGCGTGTCTGCGCGGCCGCCCCTGGTACTGCTTCGACACCCACAACGCCCGGCAGCGGATGACGCTCGAGGACGGCACGGAGCTCAGCCCCGCCCTCGGCATCGGCGCGTTCGCCGAGAAGACCCTCGTCCACGCCGGACAGTGCACGAAGGTCGACCCCAAGGCCGCACCCGCCGTCGCGGGCCTGCTCGGCTGCGGCGTGATGGCGGGCCTCGGCGCCGCGATCAACACCGGCAACATCACCCGCGGCGACACGGTCGCGGTCATCGGCTGCGGCGGTGTCGGCGGCGCGGCGGTCATGGGCGCGCGGCTGGCCGGCGCGGCGCGGATCATCGCGGTCGACATCGACGACCGCAAGCTCGCCACCGCCACCGGCCTCGGCGCCACGCACACCGTCAACAGCCGCGAGAACGACCCGGTCGACGCCATCCGCGACCTCACCGGCGGTTTCGGCGCCGACGTCGTGATCGAGGCCGTCGGCCGACCCGAGACCTACCGCCAGGCCTTCTACGCCCGCGACCTCGCCGGCACGGTCGTCCTGGTCGGCGTGCCGAACCCCGAGGAGAAGCTCGAACTCCCGTTCATCGACCTGTTCGCCCGCGGCGGCGCGCTGAAGTCCTCCTGGTACGGCGACTGCCTGCCCTCGCGCGACTTCCCGCTGCTGGTCGACCTCTACCTCCAGGGCAGGCTCGACCTGGAGGCGTTCGTCACCGAGACCATCGAGCTCGACGGCGTCGAGCAGGCCTTCGACCGGATGCGCCAGGGCGACGTGCTCCGCTCCGTGGTAGTCCTCTGAGGACTGTCCACAAAGGTCACGCGGGGTAGGCGTGGGCCTCGGTCGCCTTGACCGCGGCCCACAGCACGTCCCCGGGCCGCAACCGGAGATCGGCCACGGTCGCCGCCGTCACGTCCGCCAGCACGTCCGGCGCGCCCGCGAGCCGGACCCGGGTGGTGTGCGCGTGCTGCTCGATCCCGACCACCGTCACCCGCCACGTGTTGCGCGGCGACCCCACCGGCTCCGTCACGTGCAGGCTCACCGCGGACGGCGGGAACGCCACGTGCACCGGCCCGGACGCGGGCGCCGCGACCACGAAACCGCCGGAGGGCAACGACACCGACGTCCCCGACGCCTCGCCCCGGTACAGGTTCAACCCCACCAGGTCCGCCACGTAGGAGGTGCGCGGCTGCCGGGCGACCGACGACGGCGTCCCGGACTGCGCGACCCGCCCGTCCTCCAGCACCACCAACCGGTCCGCGAGCACCATCGCGTCCAGCGCGTCGTGCGTCACCAGCACCGTGCACCCGCCGAACTCGGCCAGGTGTCGTCCGAGCGAGGCCCGCACCTCCAGCCGCGTCCCGGCGTCCAACGCCGCCAACGGCTCGTCCAGCAGCACCAGCGCCGGCTCCAGCACCAGCGCCCGCGCCAACGCCACCCGCTGCGCCTGTCCACCGGACAACGTCCGCGGCCGCGCCCGCGCGAACTCGGCCAAACCCACGCGCGCCAACCACTCCGCGGCCCGCGCCCGCGCCTCCGCCCGCCCGACACCGCGCGCCCGCGGCCCGAACGCCACGTTCTCCAGCGCCGACAGGTGCGCGAACAGCAGGTAGTCCTGGAACACCACGCCGACCGACCGCCGTTCCGCCGGCACGAACCGACCCGGCCCGTCCCACAGCTCGTCGCCGAGCGCGATGTGCCCGTCGGACAACGGAAGCAGCCCCGCCAACGCCCGCAGCGCGGTGGTTTTGCCCGCACCGTTCGGCCCGAGCAGCGCGACCACCTCACCCGGTGCCACGGTCAGGTCCAGGTCCAACGAGAACCCGCCCCGCGACACCCGCAACGACGCGTCCAGGCTCACGTCGGCCCGCTGATCCACCGGTCGCGCAACCCGGCGAGCACCGCGACCGACACCACCAGCAGCAGCACGCTCAACACGATCGCGGCCTCCGGCTCGCTCTCCAGCGCCAGGTACACGGCCAACGGCATGGTCGTGGTGCGGCCGGGGAAGTTGCCCGCGAACGTGATCGTCGCGCCGAACTCGCCCAGCGCCCGCGCCCAGCACAGCACGGTGCCCGCGACCAACCCGGGCATGATCGACGGCAGCGTGACCCGGCGGAACACCAGCCACCGCGACGCGCCCAGCGTCGCCGCCGCCTCCTCGTACCGCGGATCGGCCGCGCGCAACGCGCCCTCCACCGAGATCACCAGGAACGGCATCGCCACGAACGCCTCCGCGATCACCACGCCCGCCGTGGTGAACGGCAGCGTCACGCCGAACCACGAGTCCAGGTACTGACCCAGCAACCCGCGTCGCCCCAGCACGAACAACAACGCCACGCCACCGACCACCGGCGGCAGCACCAGCGGCACGGTCACCAAGGCGCGCAACAACTTCCGGCCCGGCAGGTCGGACCGCGCGAGCAACCAGGCCAGCGGCAGCCCGAGCACCACGCACAGCGCCGTGGCCAGGCAGGCGCACACCAGCGACAACCTCAGCGCCTGCCCGACCTCCCGGCTGAACAGCTGCTCGCCCAGCGTGGACCACGGCGTGCGCAGCAGCAGTCCGAGCAGCGGCACGAGCAGGAAAGCCAGTCCCAGCACGGCGGGCAGCACGAGGACGACCGGGAGCCGACCCCCCGTCCGCCCGCCGCGCCGGGAGGTCACGGCTTGGCGAACCCGGCGGCGGTCAGCACCGCGCGGCCCTTGTCCGACAGCACGAAGTCCACGAACGCCTGCGCGCCCGCCGCGTTCGGCGCCTTGGCCAGCGGCGCGATCGGGTAGTCGTTGATCGCCTTGTCCGCCTCCGGGAAGTCGATGCCCTCGACCTCGCCCTTGGTGGACTTCACGTCCGTGGCGTACACCAGCGCGGCGTCGACCTCGCCCAGCTTCACCTTGGTCAGCGCGGCCTTCACGTCCTGCTCCAGGGTGTCCGGCTTGGCCGTCACGCCCGCCGCCTCCAGCGCCTTCTTCGCCGCCGCGCCACAGGGAACGGCCTCCGCGCACAGCGCGATCTTCAGCTCGTCCTTGCCGAAGTCGGCGAGCCCGGTCACCTTGCCGGGGTTGCCCTTGGGCACCGCGATCTGGAGCTTGTTGCGCACGAACGTGGTCGGCGTCGCCGTGATGCCGCCCGCGTCGGTCACCTGCTTCATGTTGGCGGGCGCGGCGGAGGCGAACACGTCGACCGGCGCGCCCTGGTTGATCTGCTGCGCCAGCGCGGAGCTGCCCGCGAAGTTGAACGTGACCTTCGCGCCGGGGTTCGCGGCCTCGAACTGCTTGCCCAGCTCGGTGAACGTCTCGGTCAGCGACGCGGCGGCGAACACCGTGATGTCGCCGGTCGCCTGGGGCACCTCGCTGGTCGACGCCGAGGTGACGGGCGCGGTGGTCGACGTCGACGGCCGGTCGGACGCGGTGCAGCCGGCCAGGGAGAGGGCGGCGACGAGCGCCGCGGCGAGCACACGGGCGGTGCGGGACATTCTCTTACGCCTCCGGGATTTCCACGACAACGTGGGTGGATTTGATCGAGGCCACGGCGACGCTGCCGACCTCGAGTCCTAATTCGTCGACCGATTCCCGGCTCAGCAGTGACACCACGCGGAACGGACCGGCCTGCATCTCGACCTGGGCCATCACGGTGTCCTTCACGATCCTGGTGACGATGCCGCGCATCCGGTTGCGCGCGGACGCGGCGATGGTGACGCCGGGCTCCGCGTGGTCGGACAGCCGCTGGGCGAACGCGGCGAGCGCGCGACCGTCCACACCCATCCGGCCGTTCTCCAGCTGCACGGACTCCAGTCGTCCCTGGTCGATCCACCGCCGGAGGGTGTCGTCGCTGACACCGAGCAGCGCGGCGGCGTCGCTGATCCGCAGATTCGGCACAGGGAGGCAGTCTAGTGCCGCAGGTGCGGAATCGCGGGTCACAGTACGAACAGTGCTGCGGACACGGCGGAAGCGGGGGGCGGGGCGGGGGGGGGCGCACCCCGGCGGGCGCGCGGTGGTGTTATGGGGTGTCGGCGGGGGGTGGGGGGTGTGGGGGGGGGTGTTGTTCGATTAGACCGGGGGGGTCA
>NZ_JBFAEO010000016.1:0-62304 GCF_040642015.1 Actinosynnema sp. NPDC020468 | reverse complement strand
TTCGGGGGCCCGGTCTCGTTTGCTCTTACACCATCCCAGTCGGGGCGCGCTCCGGGCGGCCCGCGGGGGGGGGGGGCCCGCCCCCCCCCCCCCCGCTCCCGGTCAGGGGGTCACATCACGGACGTGATCTCCAGGGTGGCGGTTCCGGTGGCGACGGAGATGCCGCCGCCCAAGGGGGTGCAGTCCAGCAGGTTGAGCGCCGGACTGGTGAGGACGAGGACGGCGGTGTCGGTCGCGAACGTGCCGGAGCCGATCACGCCGATCTTGGTGACCACCCGGCTGCCGAGCAGCGTCGTGACGGTGCTGTTGTAGCCGAAGTTGCTGGTGGTCACGTTGCTCCAGCTGATGGTCTGGCTGTTGAACCCGCCGCCGCCGAGCGACAGGCAGCTCAGGTTCTCGTTCGTGGTCTTGACCGAGACGCCGGCGTTGATCGCCGGGGTGGTCGCGGAGACGCACGGGCTCAGGATCGTGGTCTCGGTGACGAGGGTGGCCCGGCTGTCCAGGGTGAGGGGCGGGGAGTAGGAGGTGGAGGTGGTGCCCACGCAGGTGATGTCCAACGGGGCAGCGCTGGCGGGGGAGACCAGCACCGTGATCGACGCCAGCAGGGCGACGAACGCGGCGACGAGGAGTTTTCGCATGGTGACAACTCATCGTGCGACGGCGTTCGGAGCAATCGGCCTCACCCCGTTGACCCGAGTGGACCACCCCAACACATCAAGGCGACCACTGACGGTCGGCGTCCGGCTCCGCGTAATGCGGCGTCGACGGGCACTTGATCCGACGATGGGGCCATTCCGAAATTGCCACCGCTGGTCGCACCATTGCCATTTCCGGTTGCGCCCACCGGGATTATTCAGTGGTGATCGAGGAAACCCCGACCGACGCGGTGCCGCGCAACGCCCGCTGCCTCGCCCCGCTGCCCACCGGTTGGCTCGCGCTGACCGCCGCCGGTCTGGTGGTGCTGCCCTCCGGCGCGCCGCTCGCGGTGGACCTGCCGGCCGAGGAGCCCGAGGACTTCGTCGGCCACCAGCGTGGCCCCGCCCTGCACACCTCGCCGGACGGCCGGTTCGCCGCCGTCGTCACCGACCACGGCCGGTACGGCGTCGTGGTGGACCTGGTGACCGGCGCGCGGGTGCTGGAACTGGACCGGGAGGAGGACGCCGACCACTTCACCACCCGCTACCCGCTCGCGTTCGCGGACGCCCGCACGCTCGTCGTGGGCACCTCGTGGAACCGGCTGGACGCCTTCGCGCTGCCCGAGGGCCGGCTGCTGACCGCGCGCGAGGTGCCCGAGGAGCACGACCTCGACTACTACCACGGCGCGCTGCTCCCGAACCCGTCCGGCACCCACGTGCTGGACGACGGCTGGGTGTGGCACCCGATCGGCGTGCCGACGGTGGTCGACGTGCGCGGCTGGCTCGGGGGCGACACCTTCGCCGCCGAGCACGGCCGGTGGTTGGGCACCGGCAACGACGACTGGAACGTGCCCATGGCGTGGTTGGACGACGACACGGTGGCGGTGCGCGAGGACCACGGGGTCGGCGTGTACCGGCACGGCGAGCCGGTCGCCGTGCTCGACGTGCCCGCCGGGCCGCTGTGGGGTCGTCACGGACTGCTGCACGTGGGCGCGGAGGGCGGGTTGGAGACCTGGGACGGCGGCACCAGGACCGGTGTCGTGGAGGGGTTCCGGCCGACCGCGTTCGCGCCGCTCACGGGAGCGTTCGCGGAGGTCGCGGGTGGGCTGTTGCGGACCTGGTCGGCCTGATCGGCTCGGCGGCGAGCAGCGAGGTGCGGGCGGTCAGCGCGACGGCCTGGAGCCGGGAGTGCACGCCGAGCTTGCCGAGCAGCGACTGGATGTGCGTGCGGACCGTGGTGGTCGACACGCCCATACCCTCGGCGATGGCGGAGGTGCCGAAACCCTGCGCGAGCAGCCGCAGGCACTGCCACTCGCGGCGGGTCAGGTGGGTGGCGAGGTGGTGCGCGTGCGCGTCCTCGGCGGTGTTCGCGCGGCGCAGCACGCGGGTCAGCTCGCGGTCGAGGTCGTCCAGCCGGGCCGCCGTGCTCGCGGGCAGGCCGGGGTCCGCCCGCAGTGCCGCCACCGCCTCGGACACCGAGTTCGCGTACCGGTCGAGGGCGTGCGCGATCGCCGCGTTGCGCAGGTCGTCACGCCGCCTGCCGACACCGCGCCGTCTGTCGCCCGCCGGTTCCATCGACCGGTGTTCGCACCGGGTGCCGGTGCCGGTTCGAGATCATTCCGGGACGGCCTCGACGATCACGTTGTCCCGGTAGCTGCGCGCCGCGGTGTCGAGCGTTCCGCCGCAGGTCACCAGGCGCAGCACGGGTGTGGGGACCGGTGCGTAGACCAGGTCGGTGGGGAACGCGGTCTTGGGCACGCGGGTGGTCGTGGCGACGGTGAACTTCGCGGTGCTGCCGTCCTCTCGGTCCACCAGCACCTCGTCGCCGGGGCCGAGGTCGCCGAGGCGGAAGAACACGGCGGGTCCGGCGTGCGAGTCGACGTGACCCGCGAGCAGGGCCGGACCGACGTCGCCGGGCGCGGAGCCCTTGGTGAACCAGCCGGTCACGTCCGGGCCCTCGGGTGGCACGAGCACGCCGGTGGCGTCGACGCCGATGTCCACGATCGCGCTGTCGACGCCGATCGCGGGGATGCGCACCCTGGTGGGTCGGGCGACGGCGGCGGTCGGCGCGGGGATGTTGGACCAGCTGGGCAGCACCTCGCCGGTGGCGGTGCCCGCGACGACGGCCGGGTTGGGCACGAACGAGGTCACCGCGACCACGACCGCCGCGCCGACCGCGAGCCACCGCCACGGGTGCGCCGGCCCGTGCCGCTTCGGCGGTGGTGCGGGGCTTCGCGGTGCCGGTGCCGAAGCGCGCGTCGCGGCCTCGGAGATGGCGTCGGTGGTCGGGTTGGGCGGCACCCGACCCGACTCGGGCGTCGGGACGCTCGGCGTCGCGCGGACGGCCGGGTCGTGGGGTGTGCGGTGCGCCGGCACGGCTCCGGTGTGCGGGGCCTCCGGTGCCCGGTGGCGCGGGGTCACGCGGGTCTGCGGCGCAGGGCGAGGACGAGGGCTCCGCCCGCCGCCGCGGCGAGTGCGAGCAGGGCCGGTGACCACGTCCACGCCGCGCCGCCGTAGCCCGTTTCGATGCCGCCGGTGGGGACGACGGCCGCGCCCTTGGCGTCCTGCCTGGCCTCGGCGCTGAGCACGCCGTCGTGTTCGAGCACCAGCACGCTGTAGACCGATCCGGCCTCCAGGGTCACCGGCAGGTCGGTCAGCGCGCCCTGGGTGGAGGTCAGGCGCAGCACCGTCCGACCCGCCGCCACCAGCCGGTAGTCGCCCGCCACGCCGAACGCGGCCTTCTCCACCAGCGGCGCGCCGTCCCGCTTCACGGTCAACCCGCCCGCGAGCGGCGCGGCGTTGACCACCCGGACACGGGCTTGGTTCGCGGGCGGCAGGGTGATGTCGTCGGCCAGCACGTCCAGCGCCAGGTTCGCGTACTTGCCGAGCCCCGCGACCGTGTAGGCGCGGCCGGTTTCGCCGTCGAGGGTGGCCGAGATGACCGGCGCGCTCGCCGGGTCCGCGCCGGCCGGCCGCATCGCCACGGTGTAGGTGCCGGACTCGATGCGCTGGTAGCCGGACAGCGCGCCGTACGCGACGCCCTTGATCGTCACCGACCAGTCGGGCCGGGCGAACGAGGTGACCGTGACGTCGACCGGAGGGGTGTCGGGGGAGAGATGGGCCAGCCGCAGGTAGCAGTCGGACGCGGCCTGGGCGGGCGGCGCCACGAGCAGCGCCAGCAGCGCGCACGCGAGCAGGGCGGTGGAGCGCATCGGACTGCCTCTCACTTGGTGGTCCCGGTCAGGGCGGGCAGGCGCCACCCGACCGCGACGCCGTCGGGTGTGGTCCGCACGTCGTCGGGCGCGAACGGTGGTTGTTGGGCGCGCAGCCACTCGGCCAGTGCGGCACTGTCCGATGTGGACAGTGTGAGCACCCGGTCGGGCAGGGCGGACGTGCTCTCGTGCGCGGGCTTGCCGGTCGAGGTCAGCACCACGTCGTGCTCGCGGCACAACCCGGCCAGCACCGCCATCGCCCGCAGGTCGACCCGCCCGCCGCGCAACGCCTCGCGCACCTCGTCGCTCGCGTGCAGCCGGGTGTTGTCGGCGAGCTGAGCACCGGCCCGCGCCCGGCTCGCCGGGTCCAGGTACGGGTTCGCGGCGTCGGGCAGCACGACGGCGACATCGCCGAACCGGGCCAGCTCGACGCCCTCGGGCACGGCCGAGGTGAGCACGAGGTCGCCGGGCGCGTCGGTCGCGGCGCGCACCGGGACGCCGTCGCGCCGCAGGTCCGACCACAACCCGGCGGGCGCGACGAGCGTGGCGTCCTCGGGCAGGTTCGCCCTCGCCCACGCGGCGATGGCGCGGTGGTCGGGACCGGGTCGGCCCACCGGCGGGACGACCACGCCGAGCGCCGCGACGCCCAGCGCGAGCACGGCCACCCCGACCCGGGCCCGCGGTCGGCGGTCCAGGAGGTGGTCGAGCAGCACCGCCACCAGCCCGGCGGTGACCAGGACGAGCGGCGCGCCACCGGTCAGCGCCCCGACCACGACGACCGGGACGACGGGCCGCAACCACGGCACCGCCACCGCGCCCGCCGCCGCGAGCAGCGCCGGTACCGCCAGGACCGACGGCGGTTCGGCCGGCCACGCGGCGGCGACGGCGGCCAGGGTGGGCAGGACCGCGATCGGACCGAGGACGGCGGCCCGGCGCGCGGTCGCGAGCAGGGCCGTGGCGATCAGCACGAGGGCGACGGTCAGGGCGCCGCGCGCGGTCGGGCCGCCGGCGGGCCAGGCCGTGAGCAGCGCGGCGACGGCGGTGGTCAGGGCGACCAGCCCGAGCACGGCGTTGCGCCGTGCCACGGCGGCCAACCCGGCGGCCGCGGTCAGGGACAGCCACATCCCGACCAGGGGTCCCGGGCCGATCGGGGCCAGGGCGGTCACGGCGGGTCCGCCGAGCGCGGTCGCCGCGATCACCAGCGCGGTCACCCACGGGCGGACGCGGAGCAGGGCGGTCACCGCGGCCAGGGCGAGCAGGGTCACCACGAGGGCCGCGGCGGACAGCTCGCGGGCGGCGGTCAGCGTCGAGTCGTGCCGGGCGAAGGCGTCGGTGAGCGAGGTGTAGGCGCGCAGCTGCCACGCGGTGACGTCGGGGGCGAGCCCGGCGTAGGCGGCGTCGACCAGGGCCGGCTCGGTCGGGGTCGGCGGGACGGACGCGGTGGCGGTGCGCCAGACCAGGGCCGCCGCCGCGAGCGGGTACAGCAGCCAGGTCCGGGGCAGCGGCGTCGGCGGCGCCCCGCGCCACGAGCGCAGGAACGTCCAGGACTCGGCGACCCGGCGCAGCGGGAAGAGCAGCGCCGCCGGCGTCACCCGACCCACGACCAGGGTGACCAGGTAGTCCGGCAGCACGACGACGGCCACCGCCACCAGCGCGGCCCGCGGGTCGAGCACCGCCAGCCCGGCGACCACGACCGGCCACACCACCATCAGGACCGCCGCGACGACCCGGCCGACCGCGTAGCCCGTCGCCACGCGATCACCGCGCAGCCGGCCGCCGCGGAACTCGCGCCAGAACCACGCCGGGTCGTGCGCGCGGTCGGCGGTGACCACCGACCGGGTGCTGAACGCGCCCGGCGAGTCGAGGCCGTCGGGGTGACCGAGCGCCGCGGACCGGGACAACCGCGCGATCGGTGGCGCCCCTCGAGCCACCGAGAGCGACGGGTGCCGGGTCCGCAGGCGTTCCGTCACCGCGACGGCACGTGCGGGGAGGGAGCCGGGCACGACCACGTGCGGGTCGACGGACTCCGCGGCGTCGAGCAGCGGGCGGGCGTGGTCGAGGAAGGCCGGGTCGATCCGCACGCCGGCGTCGACCACCAGCACGAACGGGAACCGCTCCGCGAGCCGGAACGCGCGCAACCCGGCGTCCACGGCGGCGGCCCGGTCGAGGTCCGCGAGGGTTTCGACCACCCGCGCGCCGGCCGCGCGCGCCCGGTCCAGGTCGCGACCGACCACGAACACCTGGTCGACCGGCACGACGGAGGGCAGCTCGCCGACCTCCCGGTCGTGGGCGAGCACCAGCACGGCGACGTCGTGCGCCCACCCCTGTTCCACGCGTGCAC
This sequence comes from Actinosynnema sp. NPDC020468, assembly GCF_040642015.1. Taxonomy (NCBI): domain Bacteria; kingdom Bacillati; phylum Actinomycetota; class Actinomycetes; order Pseudonocardiales; family Pseudonocardiaceae; genus Actinosynnema; species Actinosynnema sp. NPDC020468. The sequence continues at coordinate 56,116 of NZ_JBFAEO010000016.1, read as the reverse complement.
TGTGCGCGAAAGTCACCCGGATGTACTCATGCAGATGCACGAGTTCGGTGAGGGCCTGACCACGTGCGCGACCTGGTCGCACCGTCGCGATCACGGCGGCGGCGGGTCGAGCCCGGGCGGTCGGGTCGCGCGGTGGCGTGCGGTCGGGACGCCGGTGGTGTGTGCGCGGTCGGCCGGCAGGCGCCGTCACGCGCGCGGTCCCGCCGGGAACGCCCGGCGGGACCGGAGGAGTTCGCCCCAGTGAAGCCCCAGTGCGGTGTGGCTAGATCAGGTCGGGCAGCGCGCGCGCCACGTCGGCCGGCGCGGGCAGGCTCGTGATCTCGGCGGCGATGAGGCGTGCCGCGTCCCGGATCACGGTGTCGGCGAGCAGGGCGCCCGCGCGGTCGGCGACCGTCTCGGCGGTGACGGCCTCGCCCAGCAGCCGGTCGCCGAGCCCGCCGGCGGTGACGTGCTCGGCGTTGTTGAACTGGTCCGCGCCCTGCGGCACGATCAGCTGCGGCACGCCCGCCGAGAACGCGCCCAGGGTGGTGCCGCTGCCGCCGTGGTGCACCACGAGGTCGGTGTAGGGCAGCAGGTCGGCCTGCGGCACCCACTGGCGCACCTCGACGCCCGCCGGGAGCGCGCCGAGCGACGCCGGGTCGACCGTCGGCCCGGAGGCCACGAGCACCCGCGCGTCCAGGCGCGCCAAGCCCTCGATCGCGGTGCGCAGCACGCCCTCCGCGGCGAACGCGGTGCCCAGCGTCAGGTAGACCAGCGGCCGGTCGTGCGCGACCACCCAGTCCGGCAGCTCGCCCGGCTCGGCGAACGGCACCGGCCGCAGCGGCACCCGGCGCACGTCGCTCGCCAGGAACTCCTTGTCCTGGAACGACGGCGGGCACACGTCGACGTAGGTGTTGCCCAGCAGCATGGCGTGGTCCGGCTCGACGCCGAGGCCGATCTCGGCGGCCAGCGCCGTGACGTTGTCCTGCCACAGCGACTCGGCGACGTCCGGGCTCCACATCCGGCCGAAGCCGTGGCTCAGCGCGGGCACGCCCGCGAGCTCGGCGGCGAACCCCGCGCCCAGGTTGGCGATGCCGCGCACCACCAGGTCGGGCTTCCAGTCGGCGAGGATCGGGCGCAGGTCGTCGATGAACCTGCGGGGGATGATCGACCCGAAGACCCGCGCGATGACGTCGTGCGGGACCTCCTTGGGCTCGAGGGTGTCCGGGTTGCCCTGGAGGTCGAGGAACGCCTGGCGGATGCCGATGCCGCCCTGCGCGAACGCGATGTCGTGCTGCTCGAAGATCGGCGCGAACTGGCGGTCCGTGACGAACAGGACCTCGTGGCCCTGCTGCCGGGCCGCGATCGCGAGCGGGAGTGTCGGGTAGAGGTGGCCGTGTGCGGCCAGGCTCGAGAAGAGGATTCTCACCACCTCGATCATAGGCAGATTTCGCTGCCCGCCAACGGGTTCATCTCCCGTTGATCACGTTTGTCCCCCTGGTGTGTCGTGGTTCACGTCCGGGCGGGCGGACACCGTCGCGGCGATGCTGGCGGTCAGGAAGCGGGCCACGACGGCCTTCTCCGCGTCGCTGAAACCGGCCCACGCGGCGGTGAAGGCGGTGTCGAGCGGCCCGAAGAACCGCGCGCCCAGCGCCTTGGCCTTCTCCGGCACGAGCAGCTCGATCCGCCGCCGGTCGTGCGCGCTGCGGGACCGCTCGACGTGGCCGGACGCCTCCAGCCGGTCGAGCACGGACGTGGTGGCCGACGCGGACAGGTGCATGGCCTCGGCGAGCCTGCTCGGGGACATCGGCAGGCCGCTCCACCGGGCGTCCATGATCAGCGCGAGCGCGTTGAGGTCGGTGCGGTGCATGCCCTGCGCCTCGCCGAACAGCTCCGCGAACCGGTCGGTTTCCACCGTGAGCTGCCGCAACAGCCGTACCAGCGTCGAGTTGTCGACCACGAGCCCTCCCGTTAGCCTTTCGACGGTCGAACTATCAGATCGTCGAACAACGTATCCCCGGAGGACATTCTCCCGTGAACGGCACGCCGTCCCGAACCCGCTGGCTGCTGCCGGCGCTGATCGCCGTGGCCTGGCTCGCCCTCGGTGGCGTCGCCGGGCCGTACGCGGGCAAGTTGTCCCAGGTCTCGGTCAACGACAACACCGCGTTCCTGCCCTCCTCCGCCGAGGCGACCGAGGTCGCCGAGCGGGTGCGCGCGTTCGACACCACCCGCAGCCTGCCCGCCATCGTGGTCGCCGAGCGCGAGTCCGGCCTCACCGAGGACGACCTGACCTACCTGGGCAACCGGCCCTACCCGGGCCAGGCGTCGCCGGTGATCCCCTCGCAGCAGGACAAGCAGGGCGCGCAGGTGGTCGTCGCGGTGGACGCCTCGGACCCGGCCGACGGGGTGCAGAAGGTGCGCGCCGCGCTGTCCGACGTGCCCGCCGGGTTGACCGTGCTGGTCGGCGGACCGGCCGCGCAGGTCGCGGACCTCAAGGAGGCGTTCGGCGGCATCGACGGCATCCTGCTGCTGGTGGCGGGCGCGGTGGTGGCGTTGATCCTGGTGCTGGTCTACCGGAGCCCGCTGCTGCCGTTCGTGGTGCTGCTGTCCGGCGTGTTCGCGCTGAGCCTCGCGAGTTTCGTGGTGTACCTGTTGGCGGACAACGACGTGCTGGACCTCAACGGGCAGAGCCAGGGCATCCTGTTCATCCTGGTGTTCGGCGCCGCCACGGACTACGCGCTGCTGCTGGTGTCCCGGTTCCGCGAGGAGTTGCGCGACACGGGCGACCGCTACGTGGCGATGCGCACCGCCTACCGGGCCACGATCGAGCCGATCGCGGCCTCCGCCGGCACCGTCGTGCTCGGCGTGCTGTGCCTGCTGTTCAGCGACCTGAACTCGAACAAGGGCCTCGGCCCGGTGGCCGCGATCGGCATCGGCGCGGCGTTCGTGGCGTCGGTGACGTTCCTGCCCGCCGTGCTGGTGCTGCTGGGCCGGTCCGCGTTCTGGCCGCTGCGGCCCAAGCTCGGTTCGCCGCACCCCGAGGCCAGTGGCGTGTGGGCGCGGATCTCCGGCGTGATCTCCCGCAAGCCGCGCGCCACGTGGGTGCTCACCACGCTGGTGCTGCTGGTCGGGGTGGCGTTCGTGCCGCAGCTCAAGGCGTCGGGCACCGCGCAGTCCGACGTGTTCCTCACCGAGGTGGACTCGGTGCAGGCGCAGGAGGTGCTGTCCCGGCACTTCCCGGGCGGTTCCGGCGCGCCGACGGTCGTGCTCGCGCGGGCCGACAAGGCGGACGCGGTGGTGGCGGCGTCCCGGGTCGACGGGGTGGCCGACGCCAAGGCGGGCAAGGTGGTCGACGGCACGGTCAAGATCGACGTGACGCTGAAGGACGCGGCCGACTCCGAGGCGGCGGTGTCCACTGTGGAGCGACTGCGGGACGCGGTGCGCGCGGTGCCGGACGCGGACGCCAAGGTCGGCGGGCCGACCGCCACCCAGCTCGACACCCAGCGCACCTCCGAGCGGGACCGGCTGGTGATCATCCCGATCGTGCTGGTGGTGATCTTCCTGGTGCTGGCGCTGCTGCTGCGTTCGCTGCTCGCGCCGTTGCTGCTGATCGCGACCGTGGTGCTGTCGTTCGGCGCGACCATGGGCGTGTCGGCGCTGGTGTTCAACCACGTGTTCGACTTCCCCGGCGCGGACCCGGTGGTGCCGCTGTTCGGCTTCGTGTTCCTGGTGGCGCTGGGCATCGACTACAACATCTTCCTGATGACCCGGGTCCGCGAGGAGGCCGCGGAGCTGGGCACCCGGAAGGGAGTCCTGCGTGGACTGACGATCACCGGCGGGGTGATCACGTCGGCCGGCGTGGTGCTCGCGGCGACGTTCTCCGCGCTGGCCGTGCTGCCGATCCTGTTCCTCGCGCAGATCGCGTTCATCGTGGCGTTCGGCGTGCTGCTGGACACGCTCGTGGTGCGGTCGCTGCTGGTGCCCGCGCTGGGCGTGGACGTGGGTCGGCGGATCTGGTGGCCGTCGAGGTTGGCGCGCGGCGAGGACTGATCGGACTTACCCTCGGCCGCGTGTCGGTGCGGTTGAGCGAGTCGGTCATCGCCGTGGTGCTGTTCGCCCTGCTCGTGCCGGTGGCGGTGCTGCCCTGGATCCACTGGCAGTACCGCCGCTTCGGCCGGCTCCGGGGCTGGACGGCGTTCGTCGCCGCGGCGGGCGCGCTGTACGGGTGCGGGGTGGTCGCGTTCACCCTGTTCCCCCTGCCCACCGTCACGGCGGACTTCTGCACCGGGCGTCGGCTGTCGTCGTACTGGCAGCTGACGCCCTTCGCGTCGCTGGACGACATCGCGGGCGCCGGCTGGTCGCTCACCGGCCCGGAGTTCCTCCAGGTCGCGCTCAACGTGGTGTTGTTCCTGCCACTGGGTTTCCTGCTGCGCTACCGGTTCGGCCGCGGCTTCTGGGTGTCCACCGTGGTCGGTCTGCTGGTGTCGCTGCTGGTGGAGGTGACCCAGGGGACGGCGGTGTTCGGGCTGTACCCGTGCCCGTACCGGCTGGCCGACGTGGACGACCTGATGACCAACACGGCGGGCGCGGCGCTGGGCTGGGTGCTCGCCTGGGCGTTCGACCGGGCGCTGCCCTCCGCGCTGCCCGCGCGGGTGCCCGACCTGGACCCGCCGGGGTTGGCGCGGCGCGGGTTGGCGTTCGCGGCCGACCTGCTGACGTTCACCCTGGCGCAGTTCTCCTGCCTGGCCGTGCTGGCGCTGACCGGGCACGCCACGGGGCGCAGCGGGTTGACCGACATCGCGCTGAACCGGTGGTTCGGCGCGGCGTTCGGGCTGCTGGTGGTCGTGGTCTGCACGCTGGTGGTGCCGCTGTGCCGGTCCGACCGGGCGACACCCGGTCAGCTGGTGTTCTTCCTGGCCCTGTCCGACGCCCGGACCGGTGGTCAGGTGGCGGGCGAGGCCGTGGTGCGGCGGTTCCTCGGGTGGTGGCTTCCGGTGTTCCTGCTGATCTCGTGGGACGACGCGGGCTGGGTGTGGCCGGTGGCGCTGGTGGTCGGGATCGCGGCGCGGCTGCGGGCGGACCGGCGCAGCGTGCTGGGCCTGCTGTCGGGCACCCGCACCGTGACCCGCGCCGCGCTGCGTCACACCGGGACCGACAGGGTCGCGGTGTAGCCCGCGGTCACGTCGCCGGTCACGGTCGCCAGTTGGTGCTCGGCGCCGTCGTCGCCGAAGACCATGTCCTTGGTCAGCGAGGTCTGGCTGAGGTTGCGCACGCTCTGCATGTACCCGGTGGTGCCGTAGACGGTCTTGCAGATGTCCTCGGGTAGCGCGAGCTGGGACGTGGTGATCTTCGTTCCCGCCTTGGTCGCCTCCGCCAGGCTCGGGTAGACCTCGAAGTGGATGTGCGGCCAGCGCCCGGAGTACGCCGCGGGGAAGACGCTGGTGAACGTGACGGCGCCGGCCGCGTCCGCCTCCTGCACCCCGCGCAGGTAGTTCTCGCCGGTGATCCCCTTGCCGTACAAGGAGTACTCGCCGTTGATGTCGCAGTGCCACAGGTACACCGCCGCGCCCGCGTACGGCTCGCAGCCCGAGCTCGAGCTCTGGATCGCGAGCTTGATCGTGAGCGGCACGCCCTCGGCCGTGGTGGTACTGGAGCCGAAACTGGACCGGATGTCGCCGCGCACGATGCCGCTCTGGGTCAGCACGTTCGGGCCGTTGGAGCCGTCGCCCGGGTACGGTCCGGCGGTTTCCTGGGGTATCACGTCGTCGCACGTGGCGGCGGTGCTCGTGGCGCCGGTGGCGGCGCTCGTGGTGGTGGGGTTCGACGCGGTCGGGGTGGAGCCCGTGCCGCAGGCGGCCAGCGAGGCGAGGCCCGCGCCGCCGAGGAGGATCAGCGCCCGCCTGCGGTTCAGCGTGGCGAGGTCGAAGGCGAGGCCGCGGTCGTGGATGGCTGTCATGGCACCACCTTCGCCTGGGACCCTGTGAGCCGCCTGTCGGCCGGCTATGCGTGGGCCAGGGATTCACCCCACTCGATCCGGTGGTCGAACTGCCAGGTGAACTTCTCCGCCTTCACGAACCGCATCCCGATCGGCATCAGCAGGTCGCGCAGCACCCGGGCGACCGGACCCGCGGCCTTGTCGCTGTTGGTGCGCGCGGCCTGCGCGATGATCCGCTCGACCCGGGCCCGGCGCAGGCCCTCGTAGGCGGCGAACGCCCGGTCGTGCGGCAGGTCGCGCAGGCAGCGGGCGAGCTGGACGGCGCTCTCGACCGCCAGCGACGCGCCCTGGCCCGAGCTGGGCGACGTGGCGTGCGCGGCGTCGCCGATCAGCACCACCCGACCCCGGCTCCACCGCGGCACGGACGGCAGGTCCTCCAGCGCGCCGGTCACCACCAGGTCGGCCGGGTCGGTGCGGGCGATCATCCGGGTCGCGGGCGTGCGGTCGGCGGCGAACACCTCTTCCAGCCGGCGCAACCACTCCTCGGGTCCGGTGCCCCTGGCCTCGGTGGTGGACAAGGGGGTTCGGCTCGGCAGGTTGGCGAACCAGCCGGCCTCGCCGTCGTCGTGCACCTGGTAGCCGAAGAACGCCCGCTTGCCGAACACCAGCCGCATCGCGCCGTTCGTGGACGGCTCGTCGGTGTGCCCGAGCCGGGCGCCGAAGCCGAGCAGGCCCGCGTACCGGGGTTTCGGCGCGTCCGGGTCGATCAGCCCGCGCACGGTCGACCGGATGCCGTCCGCGCCGACGAGGACGTCGGAGTCCACAGTGGACCCGTCGGCGAACTCGGCGCGCACGCCGTCGGCGAACTCGGTCGCGGTGGTGAACTCCGCGCCGTGCCGGATCTCCACGCCGCGGCGCTCGGCCTCGTGCCGCAGCGCGCGGTGCAGGTCTTCGCGCCACACCAGCAGTTGCGGGGGCTCGCTGCCGAAGGCGCCCAGGGTTTTCCCGGTCCAGCTCTGGAGTTCCATGCTCCTCATGGGGGTGCCGACGGCGCGGACCGCGTCGCCGAGCCCCAGCACGTCCAGCGCCTGGAGCCCGTTGGGCGCGATGCTCAACGCGCCGCCCGTGCCGCCCTGGCCGGTGTGCCGCTCGTGCACGGTCGCCTCGACGCCCGCCTTGCGCAGGGCGACCGCGGCCACCGGTCCGCCGATGCCGCCGCCGATGATCGTCGCTCTCATGACCCCTCCTCGTGGAAGCCCGCCCACAGCGGGCGCCAGTCCCCGATCCGCTCCAGGAAGCCGGCCACGAACCGCGCCTCGGCGTCGATCATGGCCAGCCGGTACTCCTCCTCGACCAGGAAGAGCGGGTGCACGTCGGTCCCGTCGAGCAGGGCCTTCGTCTCCGCGCGCTGTGCCTCGAGCCCGCGCAGCCGGTCGTGCAGCAGCACCACCACCTCGTCCGGGTGCAGCGCGCCGATGAACGACAGCGCCGCCACGAACTGCGGGAACTCGTGCCGCGGCACGGCGACCAGGTCGCGCATCCAGTCCTTCAGCTCGGCCCGCCCGGCGTCGGTCAGCGCGTACACCGTCCGCTCCGGCCGCTGCCCGTCGCGCGAGGTCTCGTGCTCGGCGATGAACCCGGCTTTGGCGAGCTGCCCGACGACCATGTAGAGCGAGCCGTGGGTGAACTTGATGCTGCGGTCGTCACCGTGGTCGCGCAGGGCCTTGCTCAGCTCGTAGGGGTGCATGGGCTGCCGCACGAGGTACCCGAGCACGGCCAGTCCGAGCAGGTTCCCGACCTTCCGCTTCACCCGCTTCTCCTTTAGTCAGTCCTGACTATCTACCCTCGACTAGTCAGTGTCAACTATATGCTTGGCTGGGGGCATGACCGACTGGGAACCGCGGGTGGCACGGGTGTGGGCGCTGCTGGACGTACTGCCGGAGGCCGAGTTCCGGGCCCGCGTGGCGGATTTGGACCTCCCGCCGGCCGTGGCGGCGTTCGAGCGCGCCGCGGCGTTCGACTCGACGGGCCGCTCCGACCTGGCCGTGCCGCTGTACCGGGAGGCCCTGGCCCTGGGCGTGCCGGGCGAACGACGGCGGCGGGCGGTGGTGCAGCTGGCCAGTTCGCTGCGCAACCTGGGCGAGGTCGCGGAGAGCGTCGCCCTGCTGACCGCGGAACTCGCCGAACCCTCGGACCACCTGGACGACGCGGTCCGCGCCTTCCTGGCCCTGGCACTCGTGGACGCGGGCCGAGAACGTGAGGCGGCCTCGCTGGCCCTGGCCGCGTTGGCACCGCACTTGCCGCGCTACCAACGTTCCCTGGCGCACTACGCCCGCGCCCTGGTCGAGAGCTGACCGCCGGCTGTCGGTAGGGTGTGCGCCGTTCAGACGGGGAGGCGCGCGTGCGGTTCGAGCCCAAAGACCCGGACATCGCCACGATCGTCCGCCGGATCGACCAGTCCATCTACGATCTCCAGCCCGACTTCCAGCGGGGCGAGGTCTGGCCGATGGGCAAGAAGCAGCGGCTCATCGACAGCATCCTGCGCAACTGGCACGTGCCGCCGATCCACCTCGTGGCCACCGACGGCGGCACCTACGACGTGCTCGACGGCCAGCAGCGGCTCATCGCGATCCGGGACTTCGTCAACGGCCGGTTCGCGGTCGACGGCCGGATCGAGCCGCTGGACGACGTCCTGTCGGAGATCCACGGCATGCGCTACGGCGAGCTGCCCGTCAAGATCCGGAACCGGTTCGACAACTTCTCGATCCGGGTCTTCCAGCTGGACGACTACGAGCCGCAGGAGCCCTACGAGCTGTTCTTCCGGCTGAACCAACCCACCGTCCTGACCGAGGCGGAGAAGCGGAACGCGTTCATCGGCGGGCCGCGCAACCAGGTCAAGAAGCTGGTGGAGTGGGCCGCCGGCGAGGGCATGAACGCCGCCCGCCTCGGCTTCTCCAACGCCCGGATGAGCTACGACGACCTGATCGCCCGGTTCCTGATCACCCTGGACCAGGGCACGCTGCTGGAGAAGGTCACCGCCGCCAAGATCACCAACCGGTACCGCGACAACACCCCGTTCGCCGACCGGGTGATCGAGATGGCCCAGGTGGCGTTGGCGGAGCTGCTGAAGCTCCCCGTGCTCGACGAGTCGGTCCGGCGGGTCAAGCCGAACAAGGCGACCGTGCACACCTGGCTGTGCATGATCGCCAAGGCGCACCGGCACGGTCTGCTGGACGATCGGCGGGCGGCGCTGGTGGGCACCATCGAGTCCTTCGAGCTGCGCAGGCTCAGGCAGGCCGAACCCTCGGACCAGGACCGCCCCGACGCGTGGTTGATCCCGATCTTCAACGACCGCGCCACCTCCCGGGTCGCGGACATCTCGTCGGTGATGCTGCGCGACCTGACGGCCTGGATGGCGTTCCACATCCGGTCCGGGGGCACCGTCGAGGCGGGCTTCCTGGCGAGCCTTCCCGCCGCCTGGAAGGCCAGGTCGCTGCCCTCCGGCGCGGGCGACTCCGCGCTCAACGCCTGGGGCGTGCTCAACCAGTGGGGCGGTGACGGGTGGTTCTGAGGTCGGCCCAGCGGCGGAAGAACCTGGGGAGGCTGACCAGTCGGACCTATCCCCTCACGGTGACCTCGGCGCGCCTGTCCAACGGGTCCACGACCTACGAGGTGCCGTTCGCGCCCGGGTTGACGGTCGTGTCCGGCGGCAACGGCGCGGGCAAGACCGGGTTGCTGGAGACGATCGCGAAGTGCCTGTCCGGTCGCGACCCGGTCGCGCGGCTGCCCCACTGGCTCACCTCCGCCGAGATCTCCGGCACGCACGGGGACGAGCCGTGGACCGCGTCCTACGACGTGGCGACCGGGAGCAGGGCCGGTCGCTGTCCGGTGCCCGTCGAGTACATCGACGCCTCCGCCGAGACCGACCGGCTGCTGTCCCAGGTGCGCCAGGACGACAACCACCTGGACCTGATCGAGGGGCTCGACCCGGTGTACTTCGACCGCGACCAGGTCGAGCTGCTCGGGTACGTGCTGCGCCGCGGGTACGAGGAGGTGCGGGTGTTCGAGGTGACGTCGTTCAGCGACGACGAGACGCCGATCCCGTACTTCCAGGTCGTGTCCAAGGGCAAGTCCTACGACCTGCTCGAGATGGGCCGCGGCGAGCTGGCCGCGGCGTACCTGCTCTGGCGGCTCGGCGCCGTCGACAAGGGGTCGCTGGTCCTGGTCGAGGAGCCGGAGAGCCACCTCGCGTCCTTCTCCCAGGACATGCTCGCCGAGGCGATGATCGGGACGGTGGTCGAGCGCGGTCTCACCCTGGTGGTCTCGAGCCACTCGCCGGGTTTCGTGCGGTTGCTGCGGCAGGGGAGCGTCGTGCTCGTCGCCGCGTCGCCGGCACCGTCGTTCCGGTCGCCGGGACCGGTCGAGGTGGCCACCCACCTCGGGTTGCGGCCGTCGCGGGACGCGGTGCTGCTCACCGAGGACCGGGTGGCCGAGTTCGTGCTGCGGGAGGTGCTGGCCCGGACGGCACCGGACCTCCTCCACCGGGTGAGCACCCGGTTCGCGCCCGACGGTGAGTCGGCGGTCGTGCGCTCGGTGGCCCAGTTCGGCCGGTCGGTCGACGCGGACGGGTTCGTGGTCCTCGGGGTGCTCGACGGCGACCGACGCGAGGCCGGCCCCGGCCACGGTTACCTGCCCGGTGCGCAGGCGCCGGAACTCGTGCTGCGCGGCGTGGTCGACCAGTGGCGACAGGGCCGGTTCCCGGAGTGGGAGCCGACCCTGGCCGGTGGTCCGGAGCGGTTCGGGATGCTGCTCGAGGAGTGCGACGGGTTGGATCACCACGACTGGCTCGCCGAGCTGGGGAAGCGGTGTGGTGGTGACGGCCGGGTGGTGGGCGAGCTGGTGCCGTTGTGCCTGCGCGATCCCGTGCTCGCGGGACACGCGGACGAACTCGTGGAGTGGATCCGGGGTCGGCTCCGCCGCTAGGCGGGCACCGCGACCCGGGCGCCGACCCGGCCGCGCACCACGAGGACGGCCAGCCAGAGCAGCCACAGGCTCCAGGCCACGTAGCCCGCGAAGTTGACCTTCGACGCCCACTCGACGCCGATGGCCACGCCGGTGGCGATGCCGGCCGCGGCGAGGTAGGCCAGGGCCGTGTTCAGGAGGCCCGGGCGCAGGGCGCGGACGGTCAGCACGGTCCACGCGGCGGTCAGGAGGTAGCCGCCGATCTCGCCGATCCCGTTGCCCAGCACGGTGTTCAGCACGGTGAACGTGTGCACGTCGGCCGGGTCGGCCGGGTCCAGCGACGGTACCAGCAGGGGCCAGCGGAGCAGCCCGATCACCTGGACCACCGCGGCCGCCACGCCGGTCAGGGCGGCGGCTCTCGCGCCGCCCGCCAGGCGGGAGGTCAGCAGGGCGGCCGGTGCCAGGAGGGCGGCGCTGAGGGCGAGCAGGGCGAACTGCCACGCGACGGCCGGGTTCTCGTGGAAGCGGCGCAGGACGTCGGTCGGGTCCTGTGCCAGCACGGCCGGGTAGTCGAAGGAGGTTCCCAACAGGGTGAACGCCGTGTTCACCGCCACGACGGCGGTCACGAGCACGGCTGCGGTGGTGTGGCGGAGGGTCATCGCGAGGCCCCATCTCTGTACGGTGTACAGAGAGTTTGGACGCTGTACAGTGATCGTGTCAAGGAGGATCTGTGGGCAAACCTGGGCCGAAGCGGACGCTGTCCGGGGACGTGATCGTCACCGCGGCGCTGGCACTGCTGGACGAGCGCGGCGCCGAGGCGGTGTCCGTGCGGGGGATCGCGGCACGCGTGGGCGTCGCGCCGAACGCGATCTACACCTACTTCCCGGACAAGGCGGCCGTGCTGCGCGCGATCGTGGACCGGCTGATCGGCGAGCAGGGGCTCGAGGTGCTCGCCGGCGACCGGCCGTGGCGCGAGCGAATCGTGGCCGTCGCGCTCGGGTTGCGGGAGAACCTGCTGCGGCACCCCGGCGCGGCGGTGCTGATGATGAGCGCGCCGATGGACGGGCCGCGCGCGCTGGAACTGGGGGAGCGGCTGCTGGACGTGCTGGCCGAGGCCGGGCTGCCGCCGGACGACGCGGCCCGCGCCTCGTACGCGCTGATCGTGCACGTGCTCGGCTCGATCGCGCTGGAGGCGGCCGAGGTCGACCCGACCAAACCCGCGCCGCCCGAGGCGGAACGGGTCGCGGCACGGCGGCTCGCGTTCGCCGCCGTGCCGGCCGAGGTGTTCCCGCGCAGCGCCGCGGCCGCCGACGTGATGGCGGCCTACGTGTCCGAGGAGCAGTTCCGGTGGAGCCTGGGTCGACTGCTCGGGGGCCTCGCCTAGCGTCAGAACGCCTGGTTCGCGAAACCCTTGCGCGCGGCGGCGGACAGGAACGACTGGTACGCCGCCGTGGTCGTGTGCGGGTCGCCGGTCACGCCGAGCTTCGCCTTCGCCGCGTCGAACGCGGTCGTCGTCTTCGGGCCCCAGATCCCGTCCACGGCCAGCCCCGAGGACTGGAAGTCGTTGCACAGCGACTGCACGAACTTGGTGTCGGCCTCGGACGAGGTCAGGCAGCGCACCGGCAACCCGCCGAAGTCCGAGTGGATGTGGTCGGCGTGGTCGGCGTTGTACCAGCCGTCCAGCACGTACCGGAACCGCCGCCGGCACACCGCGTCCACGGCCAGGTAACGCCGTCGCACGGCCAGGTCCGTCGACGCGTGGTGGTGGTCCAGCGGTGACGAGACGGTGCCGCCCGACCACCGCACGTGGTCCAGGTCCATCGCGGTGCCCTCGCCGTGCTGACCGGTCTTGTTGACGTAGAACCCGGCCGACACCAGGTAGGTGATCGTGCCGTAGCCCGCCGACAACGACCGCAGGTCCCGGATCCAGGGCACCAGCACGTCGTAGAACGCCTGCGTGGCCTGCCAGTTGCGGGTCGACGTGTCACCGCGCGTCGAGCGCCAGTAGTAGACGGGCGTGCCGTCGATCGCGCTGAACGTGATCACCGGGAGACCTCCGTCGTGACCAGGCGGCCGTCGGCCAGCCAACCGAACCGGTCGCCCGCGGTGCCGGACGCCTTGGCGGAGAAGGGAACCGGCGCGGCCGTCGGCGCCGAGCCGAGCAAGCCGGTGAGCGGCGCGGAGCCGGCCAGTTCGTTGCCGATCCACCGCACGCCCGCCGGGGTGTGGACCAGCGCGCGCACCGCGACGCCGTCGACCCGGGAGTGGGCGGACCAGGTGACGCCGTCGCGCGAGGAGTGCAGCACCGTGCCGGAAACCCCGACGGCGGCGGCGATCCAGCCCTCCGGGGTCGAGGCGAGCGCGGTGGCCGACCACCCGTCGGTCCACTCGGGACCGCGCGCCGGCACGGTCGTCCAGCCGGCCGCGGAACGGCGGGCCGCGATCCGGGTCACGGGCGCTTTCTCGTGCGCCAGCACGGATCCGAGCGCCAACCCCGGTCCGACGGCGGTGAACGCCGACCGCACGCCGTGCAACCGGCGGACCTCGCGCCAGGCCAGGCCGTCGGTCGACTCCCAGATCACCGCGACGGGCTCGTCGCCGAGCGAGCCGACGGCGATCGCGGTCGTGCCGGAGACCGTGGCGTCCACGACGTCCGCGCCGGTCAGCCCGGTGGTCGGGAGGGTCGCGCCGGACGGGTCGACGAGCACCCACGAACCTCCTTGCCGGGCAAGGGCTCGCGGGGTGTCGCCGGTGGTGGCCGGACCCGCGACGCGGTCGACGGGTGTGGCGGCGGAGGCGGTGGTGGCCGCTGTGCTGACCAGGGCCGCGGTGGCGGCCGTGCCGAGTACGAACGTTCGCCGATCGAGCACGTCAGTCCTTTCGGGGGCAGGGGAATCGCTGACGTTGCGCATGGCCGGTGGGAACATTTCCCACGCAGGGTAGCGAACCGGTCACCCGGCGGGGCAAGGGTTTCCACCGGGTGTTCACCGGAGGTCGGTACGGCACCGAAGGCCGGCCGGGGGTCGGCCCTCCCGGTGACCGGTGCCACGACGGCTGGTCCGGGGCCGATCGGGACGGTTAAGCTCGCCGCGTTCGCGACTGGCGTGCCGAGGGTGGGACCGACCACCGGGGAGCGTTCCGCCGACGGGCACCGCGCGCCTGGGTGCCGCGGCAGCGCTTCCGCGCGCGTGGAGGTCGTCGTGCACGAACCCGCCATCACCCACCTCACCGGCGCCGATCCCGAGGTCGCCGCGCTGGTGCAGGCCGAGGCCGGGCGCCAGTTCGACAAGATCCGGCTCATCGCCTCCGAGAACTACGTGTCCGCCGCGGTGCTGGAGGCCACCGGCTCGGTGCTGACCAACAAGTACTCCGAGGGTTACGCGGGCCGCCGCTACTACGAGGGCCAGCAGGTGGTCGACCAGGTCGAGACGCTGGCCGTCGACCGGGCGAAGCGGCTCTTCGGGGTCGACCACGCCAACGTGCAGCCGTACTCCGGCTCGCCCGCGAACCTGGCCGCCTACCTGGCGTTCCTGGACCCGGGCGACAAGGTGATGGGCATGGCCCTGCCCGCGGGCGGCCACCTGACGCACGGCTGGCCGGTGTCCGCGACCGGGAAGTGGTTCCGCGGCGTGCAGTACGGCGTGCGCAAGGACACCGGCCGGGTCGACCTGGACGAGGTGCGCGACCTCGCCCTGGTGGAACGGCCGAAGGTGATCTTCTGCGGTGGCACGGCAATCCCGCGCGCCATCGACTTCCCGGCGTTCGCGGCGATCGCCCGCGAGGTCGACGCGGTGCTGGTGGCCGACGTCGCGCACATCGCGGGCCTGATCGCGGGCGGCGCGCACCCGTCGCCGGTCGGCCACGCGCCGGTGATCACCACGACCACGCACAAGACGTTGCGCGGTCCGCGCGGCGCGATGATCCTCACCGACGCCGAGCACGCGAAGGCGATCGACAAGGCGGTGTTCCCGGGGTTGCAGGGCGGCCCGCACAACCACACCACGGCCGCGATCGCGGTGGCGCTGGGCGAGGCGCTGCGGCCGGAGTTCTCGACCTACGCGCACGCCGTGGTGGCCAACGCGCGGGCGCTCGCGGCGGCGTTGGCGGAACGCGGTTTCGACCTGGTGTCCGGCGGCACGGACAACCACCTGATCCTGATCGACCTGACCTCGAAGCTGGTCGCGGGCAAGCCGGCCGCGAAGGCGCTGGACCGCGCGGGCGTCGAGCTGAACTACAACACGGTGCCCTTCGACCCGCGCAAGCCCTTCGACCCGTCGGGCGTGCGCCTGGGCACGGCCGCGATCACCACCCGCGGCCTGGGCGTCGAGCAGATGCCGCGGGTGGCCGAGTGGATCGACCGCGCGGTGGCGAACGTGGGCGACGAGGCCGCGCTCGACCGCGTCGCGGCCGAGGTGCGCGAACTGCTCGCCGGTTACCCGATGCCGGGCTGGGCCTAGGGAAACGCGGTCGGGCGGCATTGTCCGACAGTGCCGCCCGACCGCGGGCTAGCCGACGGCCGGCTGGGCGTGGCGCAGCAGGTCGGCCAGCCGGGTCACGTCGCGCAGGAACGTCTCGTGGCGCAGTTCGACCCGGTTGTCGTGCGGCGGGCCGACGGGTGGTGGCGCGCCGTCGACCAGGACCGGGATCGTGGTCGCCGAGGTTTCCGCCGGCGGTGCGCCCTCCGGGCTGACCACCAGCAGTTGCACGTCGCTCTCCCGCACGTCCTCCACCACCGCGCCGCCCAGGTGCCGGTCGAGCGCGTCGCCGATCCGGCCCGCGAGGTGGCGGTCCTCGTGCCGGTAGCGCAGGAACACCCGGACCGCGGGCCGGGGCTGCGGCACCACGAAACCGGCCAGCACGGCCAGCACGCGCTCGCGCACGTCCTCGCCCCGCACGCCGCACCGGGCCAGCACGTCCAGCGCGCCGCCGTCGGTCAACCCCAGCAGGCCGAGCAGCAGGTGTTCGGTCGCGACGTGGTCGTGCCCGAACTCCAACGCCTGCCGCACCGCGAGCTCCAGCGACTTCTTGGCGCGCGGCGTGAACGGCAGGTGCCCGCCGCCCGCGCCCCGGCCGCGCCCGACCACCGCCACCGCGTGCCGGGCGCACCGCTCGGCGGTGAGGCCGAACGACGTCAGCACCCGCGCCGCGGTGCCGGTGGACTGCCTCAGCAGACCGAGCAGCAGGTGCTCGGTCCCGATGTGGTCGTGCGCCAACCGGTGCGCCTCGTCCTTCGCGTGCACCGACACCGCACGCGCGCCTTCCGTGAACCGCTCCGACACCCCGTGCCCCCCTCCGGACGTCCGTAGGACCATCGTGGGGGCACGGCGGGCGTTACCGGAAGCGGTCGGTGGCGGCCACGCGTGCGTCCGACATCGCGGTGCTGCCGCCGTGCGCCGCGTCGTCGATCACGATCAGCTCGGCGTCCGGCCAGGCGTGCGCGAGCAGCCACGGGATGCCGACCAGGTTGCCCAGGTCCAGCGTGCCCTGCACGAGCACGCCCGGGATGCCGGCCAGCCGGTCGGCGCCGTCCAGCACCTCGTTCTCCGCCAGCCACGACCCGTGCGCCCAGTAGTGCGCGACCAGCCGGGCGAAGGCCAGCCGGTACTCCGGCGGGTCGAACCGGGGGTTGGCGGTCAGCGGCAGCATCGCGTCCTCCCAGCGGCACCACTCGTCCGCCGCCGGCTGGTGCACGGCCGGGTCCGGGTCGACCAGGCGCTCCAGGTAGGCCGCGGCCAGGTCGCCCTCCGGGTCGCCGACGTGGGCGCTGAACCGGGCCCACGCGTCCGGGAACATCGGGCCCAGCACGCGGGTCAGCAGGTCGGTCTCGGCCCGCCGCCCGGTCGCGACGCCCGCCTGCACCAGCTCGGTGACCCGCTCGGGGTGGCGCTGCGCGTAGACCAGGCTGAGCACCGTGCCCCAGGACGCGCCGAACACCAGCCACCGCTCGACGCCCAGGGTCGCCCGCAGCAGTTCGATGTCGGCGACCAGGTGGTCGGTGGTGTTGGCGGACAGGTCGACCACCGGCGTGCTCGCGTGCGGGGTGCTGCGGCCGCACCCCCGCTGGTCGAACAGCACGATCCGGTAGGCGTCCGGGTCGAAGTGGCGGCGCATGCCGGGCGAGCACCCGGAGCCGGGCCCGCCGTGCAGGACCAGGGCCGGCTTCCCGTCCGGGTTGCCGCACGTCTCCCAGTAGACGTGGTGCCCGTCGCCGACGTCGAGCAGTCCGTGGTCGTAGGGCTCGATCTCCGGGTACAACGCGACCTCCAGGCTAGATGCAACAGTGCTGTTATATCAGCCCGGGAACAGCGACCGCACGTCCTGGTCCTCCACCCACAGCTTGATGACGAACGCCGCCGCGGCCTCCAGCAGGGCCGCGCGGTCGAGGCCGCCCGCGAGCACCGGCGCGCACCCGGCGTCGCGCACCAGCCGGGCGACCACGTGCAGCGCCTCGGGGGAGTCGCCGCACAGCGGAACGCCCAGCGGCCGGCCCTGGAACACCGGCTCCGGGGTGCGCCACACGTCCACGTGGCACAGGTTGAACGCCTTCACCACGTCACCGCCGGAGCGGGCCAACCTCCGCGCCTGCTCCGGCTCGTCGAGCACGAACCCGGGCGCCACCGAGTTCGTGCAGTCCACGACGACCTTGCCGGTCGCGTCGCCCAGCACCTCGAGGGCGACGTCCGCGGGCACCGCCGTGAGCAGCACGTCGCCGAACGCGCGCGCCTCGTCCACGGTCCCGGCCCGCGCCCCGATCCGGTCCGCGAGGTCCCGCTGCCGCCCGCGCCCGCCGATCACCACCTCGTGCCCGGCCGCGACCCACTTGCCGCCCAACGCCTCGGCCATCCCGCCCGAGCCCAGCACACCGATCCGCACCTGTCGTCTCCGTTCGTGATTGGCTTCGCGGAGAACGCTAAAGAGGCGGACAGGCACCGATCGGTGCCCGCACGAGGGGGTACGAGCATGCGGTTCCTCGCCGACTGCCGGTCGAGGCTCGCCTTCGACCTGCTGGCCAACACCTGGAACCCGGTCGTGCTGTGGGCGCTCAAGGACGGCCCGCTGCGCCACGGCGAGTTGAGCAGGACCATCGGCGGCATCCGGCAGAAGGTGCTGACCGAGACGCTGCGCCGGCTCACCGGGTTCGGACTGGTCGAGCGCACCGACGCGCACTACCGCCTGACCGCGCTCGGCGAATCGCTGATCGGGCCCATCGCCGCGCTGGGCGCGTGGGCGTTCGAACACGGCGACGAGGTGCTGCTCGACTGATCGGGACAATACGCCCCGAATCACCGCGGTGATTCGGGGCGAGCGTCCTCCTCCGGGCGCTCCCGCCCGATTCGCGCAATTCGCCGGCGCGCCGCCCGGAGCCGGGGTCAGGCGGCCTCGCCGATCCGCCTGCGCACCGCCCGCTCGACCAGGATCGGCACGAACGCGGTGATCCGGGCCGCGGCGAGCCGGTTCGACTCCTCCCGTCGCCACTGCCGCACGGCGTCCGCGGGCACCTCCGGGAACTGCTCGACCAAGCGCTCGTCCAGCACCGCGAGGTGGTTGTCGAGGTCGACCTTGTGATCGTTCATCGCATTCTCCTCGCGCCGGTGGACAGGCACCGCAACGTTACCCGGAGAATGCGCGGAAATGAATGGCGGTGAAATCGATCGACCCTCGCGTGTCGGTTTTGCGCCGATCACCCCGAGTGCGATTCCGCGGACACTCCGAGTTCGCGCACCTCGCGCACGCACAGCACCGCCGCGACGGCCACCGCGCTCAACGCCGCCGCCGCGAGCACCACGTGCGCCGGCGCGAACCGCTCGGCCAGGAAACCCGCCGCGACCTGACCGAGCGGCAGCGCCGCGAACGAGCCGAACAGGTCGTAGGACACCACCCGGGACAGCACGTCCTCCGGCACGTTCTGCTGCAACGCGGTGTGCCACACGACGTCGAACACCCCGATGCCCACGCCGGTCGCGAACGCCATCGCGGCCAGCACGAGCGGCTGGGGCACCAGTGCCAGCAGGACCAGCAACGGCCCGTACGCGGTCAGCCCGAGCACCCCGACGAGCAGCGGGCGGCGCGGGTGGAACCGCATCGTCGCCGCCGCGCCGACGACCAGGCCGACCGTGGTCGAGGCGAGCACCGCGCCCCACCACCCGCGCCCGAACGAGCCGTCCGCGATCACCGGTCCGAGCGTGCTCCAGCCGCCCGAGTACATCGCGTTCGTGACCGTCGCGGCCGCCACCACCGCCCACAGCCACCGCCGCGACGCGAACTCGGTCCACCCGCCGCGCAGGCTCGCGAACAGCCCGCTGCTCACCCGGGCCGCCGCCGGCAGCCGGAGTCGGGCGAACAGCACCGCCGACACCGCGAACGTGGCCGCGTCCACCGCGATCGCCCAGCCGGAGCCGACGGTCGCGACCAGCAGGCCGCCGAGCGCCACCCCACCGATCCGGGTGCTGTTGTTCGCGAGCCCGAACAGCGCGTTCGCCTGTCGCAGCAACCCCTTCGGCACCAGTTGCGGCATCAACCCCTGCGTCGCGGGCAGGGTGAACGCGGCCGCCGCGCCGTTCACCGCCTCCAGCACCACCAGCCACCACACCGGCGGGCTCGTCGTCAGCAGCGCGCCCGCCGCCACCGCCTGCGACCCGGTCGCCAGCACGGCGGACCACACCAGCACCCGCCCGCGCGGCAACCGGTCCGCGACCGCGCCGCCGAACAGCAGGAACACCAGCGACGCCGCCGTCCGCGCGGCGAGCACCACCCCCAGGTCCAACGCCGACCCGGTCAGATCCAGCACCGCGAACGCCAACGCGATCGGCGCCACCCCGTTGCCCAGCACCGACACCAACCGCCCGGTCGCGAACACCCGGAACTCCCGGTGCCGCAACGGTTCCCACGTCCCTCGCCCCATGCCGGGACTATAGGCGGACGGGCCTGGAGCGATCACCCAGTTCGGTGGTCAACGCCGCGAGCGCCTCGACGGGCAGCGCGTCCACCGCGTCGACCCACCCGCCCGCGCGCAACGCCCGGCGGGTGTAGTGGGCGGTGAGGCGTGCGGGCGCGACGCGGGCCATCGCGGTCCACGTCTCGGCGTTGTGCGCCAAGTCCTCGGCCTCGTCGGTGAAACCGACGGTGACCAGGGCCGCGGCCACGGCCGGGCGGGCGGAGGGGACCTGGTGGGTCAAGAACGCGGCGTTGTTCAGATTGCCGGCGGCGATCAGCGCGGTCACGACGGCGGTCAGCGCCAAGCGGCGGTCCAGGCTGCTCTTGATCCCCGACGCCCGGTGCCGTGCCCGTCCGACGCGGTTCTCCGCCAAGTCGGCTTCCACCAGGTGGAGCATCGCCTCGCCCCCCGTCACGTAGTACTCGAACGACGACTCCCCGAACTCGTTCGCCAGCTCCTCGGCCCGTCGGATCAACCGCTCGGTCTGGGCTTCGTCGCCCGCCGCGCCCGCCACCACGCGCAGGACCCGGAACCGCAGCCAGTCCCGGGCCTCGTCGTCGAGCTGTGCCGCGGCGGCGTCGGCGGCTTCCAGCAACGGCGCGGCCCGGCGGGTTTCCCCTTGGGCGATCAGCGCTTTCGCGGCGATCAGGAGCGCCTCCCCGCGTCGGTGCGGATCGGGGATCCGGTCGGCCAGCTCCTCCGCCGGCCCGAAATCCCCTTGTGCCGCATGGCCTCCGGCGATCATCCCGGCGGCGCGGGCGGCCGGGAACGCGGCGGTGATCAACTCGGCGACCCGGGTCGCCCGGGTCAGGTCGCCCGCCTCGACGGCCGCCGCGACCACGTCCGCCAACCGCGTCGACCGCTCGTGGCGCTTGCCTGCCAGCGCGAACCGCTCGGCCACGTCCAGGTCGGGTGCGCCGACGACGAGGTCGTCCAGCAGCCACGACCGGTTCATCGGTTCGCTCACCCGCCGGAGTGCGGAGAGCGCCCGTTCCGGGTCGTGGCGCGCGATCGCCACCAACGCCCGGCGCACGGCGGTTCGCGGGTACTGGGCGGGAGTTGTGCCGACCACCTCGGACAGCCAGGCCACCGCCCGGTCCACGTCGCCGAGTTCGGCCCAGCGCGCGGCGAGCGCCGCCGCCTGGTCGTCGGCCGGCCGGTGCGCCATCGGCCGGGTCGTGCGGTCGAGCGCCTCGGCGGCGGTGCGGTCGCGGTCGCCGGCGGCCACGGCCGCCCGTGCCGCGGTGGTCGCCTGCTCGGACGTCGGAGCTTCCGCCGCGGCCTCCCGGGCCAGGGCCAGCGCTCGCGTCCGGTCACCGCTCGCCGACCGCGCGAACGAGATCCAGGCCAGCGAGACGGACGGTGTCCACGACGCCACCATGTGTCGGGCGGTGTCCTCCGCCTCGTCCAGCCGGCCCTCGTCCACCAGACCTCGGATCACCGCTCCCAGCGACCCGTTCCACGTGGGCCGGGACATCCGGACCGCCAGCGGTTCGGTCAGGTTGCCGTCCGAGTCCACAGTGGACAGTTCGAGTTGCGCGCGGAGCGCCGGGCTCACGTGGTCGGTCAGCTCGGCCAAGGCTCCGTCGCCGGACTTCCGCAGCACGCGCGCGAGTTCGCCCACCGCCGCGGTCCGCCGATCCGGGTCGGTGATGCCCAGTGCCAGCGACACCGCGCGCCGCACCTCGCCCAGCTCGGCCCACAGCGCGGGCAACTCGAGCGGGACGGCGATGTTGCGCTGCACCAGCTCGTCCCGGTGCACGGCCAGCCGGGCCAGGTCGGGCAGGTCCTCGGCCGCCGTCATGATCGCGGCGAGTTCGGTCAGGGCGGCGGTGTCCGAGCCGGTCAGCTCGAGCAGGCGCTCCTGCCGGGTCCGGTGGGTGGCCAGGGCGACGAGTCGGGGCAGGTCGCCGGACGCGAGCAGCACCCGGGCGTAGCCGTCCAGCAGGTACTCGGGCGTGTCCGCCGGCCAGTCGCGGTACCGGTCGGCCCAGGTGTGCAACCGGTCCCGGTACGCGTCGAGTGCCTTGCGCCCCAACAGGTTCTCGGTCAGCACGTGCAGCCCGTCGTGGGCCAGGGCGTAGTGGGAGGCCGAAGGGTGCCACCGGCTGACGCGGGCGGTGAAGGTACGGCCCCGGGACGCGGTCAGGTGGGCGCGCACCCGCCACGGCGGCTCGTCGGTCAGCTCGGCCAGGTTCTCCGCCGTCAACCCGCCGCGCGCCACCACGATCGTGCCGAGCAGGTCGCGTTCCAGGTCGCTGCCGCCGAGCAGCCGCTTGACCTCGTTCTCCGACACGACCTGGCGCAACCCGGCGTGCCGCGACCCGGCCAGGTCGCGCGCCACCGACGGGTCGCGCAACGGGTGGTCGGCCGGCACGTCGTCCGGCAGCGGCGGGTGGGGGCGCGAGGTGACCAGCACGTGCAGGTCGAGCGGACGGGCGGGCAGCAGGGCGGCGATGCTGGTCGGGTCCGCGCCGGCCGGCACGCCGAGGTCCTCGTCCAGGCCGTCGACCAGCAGCACCAACCGTTCCCCGCGCGCCGAGCACACGTGGGCCGCCTCCTCCAGCAGCGCCCACAGGTGGCCGGTGCGGGTGGCCTCGGCCAGCACGGGAGTGCTCCGGCCCAGCAGCTCGGCCAGTTGCTCGATCACCACGTCCAGGAACGCGGTCCGGGTGCCCTGCGCGGCGTCGCGGCCGTTGACGAAGAACGGGACCACCCGCACACCCTCGGGCGGCTGCCGGGCGAACCACGCGACCAGCCCCGTCTTGCCGGCCCACGCGGGCGCGCGGTAGCAGCGGTAGCCGGGCGGCCCGGCGCAGAACGCGGCCAGCTCGGCGAGTTCGGCGTCCCGGTCCCGCAGCACGTCCGGGCACAGCGTCGCGACCAGGCGGTGGTACTCGGAGCGCGCCGGGGTGTCCGACCAGACGTTGTACTGGGTGTTGTGGTCGCCGTGCTGGACGCCCCGCTCCATCAGAAGGTGTTGTGCTGGGTGTTGTGGTCGCCCACCTGGAGGCCCTTCGCGTCGTGGACGACCACGCCCGGCCGGTCGGCCAGGAACGACGCCAGCACCGCGCGGGCCAGCGCGACCAGGTGCGCGTCGACCTCGCCCAGCGCGGCCGCGAGGTGGTCCCGGCGGGGACCGGGCTGGAGGTTCCCGGTGTTCAGCACCCGCAGGGACCGCTCGTCGGAGAGCCGGGCGGCCACGGCCGCGCGCAACGCCTCGTAGCGCCCTCCGCCGGTGCCCGCGCCCGCCGCCAGGCCGGCCAGCACCACGTCGAGATCGGTCATCGGACGAACGTAGCGGAGGGGACTTGACCAGCGTCTCGAAACGTTGTTATATAACACTGTTTTCAGGAGGTGGGTCATGGACGCGGGTTTCCGCACGCTCGACGCCGAGATCGCGGTGGACGACCTCGCCGTGCGCGGCGAGGTGCCGCGCTGGCTCGCGGGGTCGCTGGTGCGCAACGGCCCGGCCCGGTTCGAGGCCGGGACCAGGTCGTTCCGGCACTGGTTCGACGGCCTCGCGATGCTGCACCGGTTCGGCTTCGCCGACGGCGCGGTGTCCTACCGCAACCGGTTCCTGGAGACGCCGAGCTACCGGTCCGTGCGCGACACCGGGAAGATCGCGTTCGGCGAGTTCGCCACCGACCCGTGCCGGTCGATCTTCGGCCGGTTCTTCACCCGCCCGAAGATCACCCCGAACGCCAACGTCAACGTGCTGGCGGCGGGTGACGAGAGCTGGGCGATCACCGAGACGCCGCTGGCGGTCGAGTTCGACCCGCGGACGCTCGCCACCGTCGGCCTGGTCGACTACCGGGACTCGGTGCCCGGCGAGGTCACCACGGCGCACCCGCACCGGGCGCCGCTGACCGGCGACCTGGTCAACTACGTGCTGAAGTTCGGGCCGCGCAGCGTGTACCGGCTCTACCGGCAGCGCCCCGGCTCGCGCACCCGCGAGGTGCTCGCGGAGCTGGCCACCGACAAACCCGGCTACCTGCACAGCTTCGCGATCACCGAGCGGCACGTGGTGCTGGTGATCTTCCCGCTGGTGGTCAACCCGCTGTCGTTCCTGGTGCGGGGCAAGCCGTTCATCGAGAACTACCGGTGGCGGCCCGACCGCGGCACCCGGTTCGTGGTGTTCGACCTCGAGGACGGCTCGGTGGTCGCCGACGCGCGCACCGACGCGTTCTTCGCCTTCCACCACATCAACGCCTACGACGCCGAGGGTCGGGTGGTGGTGGACATCAGCGCCTACCCGGACGCCGGCGTGGTCGACGCGCTGTACCTGGACCGGGTGCGCGGCGACGCGGAGCTGCCGCTGCCGTTCCCGGTCCGCTACGAGGTCGACCTGGCGGGCGGCGGCGTGCGGGAGCGGCGGCTCGCGGAGGAGGCCTTCGAGCTGCCGCGGATCTCCTACCTGCCGCACAACGGTCGCGACTACCGGTACGCCTACGGTGTCGGCGCGCACCGCAACGGCCGGGACGACTTCTTCAACCAGCTCGTCAAGCTGGACGTCCGCAGTGGACGGACGCGGATGTGGCACGAGCCGGGCAGCTACCCGGGCGAGCCGGTGTTCGTCGCCGCGCCGGACGCCCGCGCGGAGGACGACGGCGTGGTGCTCTCGGTGGTGCTCGACGCGGCGGCCGGCCGGTCCGGTCTGCTCGTGCTGGACGCCTCCACGTTCGCCGAGTTGGCCCGCGCGGACGTTCCGCACGCGATCCCGTTCGGTTTTCACGGCCAGTTCACCGCACGGCAACCCTGACCATTCGAGACAAGAAAATTCCACGTCCTTGTATCCATCCGCGAACCGCCTGCCTCTGTAGGTCGATCCGAATTCCGACCCAGCCGGGGAGGCAACTCGTGCGACCACGAGTCGCGGTCGTCGGCGCCGGTGTCGCGGGCATTTCCGCCGCTTACCACCTGCGCCGCGAGGCGAGCGTCACACTGTTCGAAGCCGATACCAGAGCGGGCGGTCACGCGCACACCGTGGAAGTGCAGGACAGCGGTCGCACGCTGGGCCTGGACACCGCGTTCATCGTGTTCAACGAACCGCACTACCCGAGGTTGACTCAATTTTTCGCCGATCTCGGGGTGGCCACTCAGCCGCACCCGGGAAAGTTCAGCTTCTTCGACCTGGACGAGTCGACCGCGTACGTCTCGGACGATTTCGACCACACCGAGGAGGAGGTGCGCGCGAAGTACCCGGAGGCGTTCTTCGGGTTGTGGCGGGAAGCCACCCGGTTCCTCGCCGAGTCGCCGCGCGACTTCGTCCGCAAGCGCACCGACGTGCCGCTGGGCGAGTACCTGGAGCGCAACGGCTACAGCGAGTCGTTCCGCCGCGGGTTCATCGTGCTGATCGCCACGGCGGCCTGGTCGGTGCCCGCCGACCGGGTGTGGGAGATGCCCGCGAGCACGATCATCGCGTTCTTCTTCGCGCACGGCGGCGAGGGCCTCGGCGGTCGCACGGTGCCGTGGCGCACCGTCACCGGCGGGTCGATCAGCTACGTCCGCGCGGCCCTGAAGGAGATCGAAGCCGCAGGTGGGGACGTGTTGCTCAACACGCCCGTCGACTCCGTGCGGCAGCACGAGGACGGCGTGGAGATCCGCACGGCGGCCGGGCCGCGGGAGTTCGACCAGGTGGTGCTCGCCACCCACGCGGACGACTCGCTGCGGCTGCTCGTCAACCCGACGCCGCGCCAGCGGCTGCTGGAGGCGATCTCCTACAGCCCCACCCGGGCCACCCTGCACACCGACGCGGCCGTGCAGCCGACGCCGCGCGACACGTGGCGCAGCTGGAACTACGGCCGGTCCGGCGAGGCGACCTGGGTGAACTACTACCTGAACGACCTCCAGGAGTTCACCGCGGATCGGGACTACTTCCTGACCCTCGACAGCGGTGTCCCGATCGCGCCGGAGAAGGTCGTCGCGGACCTCTCCTACCGGCACCCGGTGTTCACCACGCAGGCCCGCCGGTTGCAATCCGACATCTACTCGATCAACGCCGGCCCGACCCGGGTCAAGTTCGCCGGCTCCTACTTCCACTCCCGGAAGATGGGGCCGGACATCCTCGGCATGCACGAATCCGGCTTCGATTCCGGAATGGCCGCCGCGGAAGCCGTCCTCGCCTCGTCCGACCACCGCTGACCACCAGGGGGAGAAACATGTCCGAACTCACCGTTGACTCCGTCCAGGAATGGCTGGTCGGCAAAATCGCGCACCGCCTCGGGGTGCCCGCGGACCAGGTCCGCACCGACCAGTACTTCGACGAGTTCGACCTCGACTCGACCGAGGCGCTGGTGCTCTCCGGCGAACTCGAGAACTGGCTCGGATTCGAGCTGGAAACCACCGCGCTGTGGTACCACCCGACCATCGCGGACCTGGCCCGCCACATCGTTTCGGAGCGGGCCGGTGACGGCGCCGCGGTCTAGCCTGGTCCGGGAGTTCCCGCCCGGAGGCCCGCACCCGGTGGTGCTGGTGCACCCCGGCGCCGTGCGCGCCGCCGACTACGCCGACCTCGCCGAGGCGGTGCGCCCCGGCGCGTCGCTGACCGTGGTCGACCTGGAACAGGTGCCCGAGTACTTCCAGGCCGCCCTCACCGGCGGCACGGCGGACACGTCCATCGACGCGCTCGCGGACCGGGTGGTCGAGGTGCTGCGCGGTCGGGACCTGCCCGACCGCTGGACCCTCGCCGGCTGGTCGTTCGGCGGCGTCGTGGCGCACGCGGCCGTCTCCCGGCTCGAACCCGGCGAACGGCCGGAAACGCTGGTGCTGCTGGACAGCATCGCGCCGGTGCCCGAGTACACCGCGGGAGAGGAGGACCTGGCCTCCGGGCTGGTCCTCGACTGGTTCGCGATGTACCTGGCGGCCAAGCGCGGCCGGCCGGTGGACGTGCCGCCGTTCACCGGCGCGGACCTGGACGCGGGGCTCGCGCTCGTGCTGGCGGCGGGGCTGGAGTCGGGCGCGCTGCTGCCCGGCACCGGCCCGCCCGGCCTGCGCAAGGTGTTCTCCGCCTACGCGGACGGCTTGCGCCGCAACAACTCCCTGTCCAGGGCGCACCGACCGACGCCGGTGCACGTGCCGACCTGGCTGGTCCGGCCCGAACGCGGGCTGCTGGCCACACCGGACCCGCTCGGGTGGTCGGCGCTGACCACCAGGCTGGTCGTCGCGCCGTGCCCGGGCGACCACTACTCGATGCTCCGCGACCCCGCCGCCCTCGCGGTGCTGGCCGGCGTGACGAGCCCACCCGCTTTCTCCCGCTGACACCGCCGCTGCCCCCACAGCATGGAGACCTCCGCGATGAACCAGCACACCCCCCTCGGCGACACACCGATCGCCGTCGTGGGTCTCGGCGCGCTCTACCCGCGCTCCGGAGACCTGCGCGAGTTCTGGGGCAACGTAGTCGACGCCCGGGACTGCATCGAGGACGTTCCGGCCACGCACTGGAACGTGGACGACTACTACGACCCGGACCCGAGCGCTCCGGACAAGACCTACGCCAAGCGCGGCGGGTTCATCCCGACCGTGCCGTTCAACCCGCTCGAGTTCGGCCTGCCGCCCACCTCCCTGGAGGTGACCGACGTTCTCCAGCTGCTCAGCCTCGTGGTGGCCAAGCAGACCCTCGCCGACGCGGGCGCCGTCGGCAGCACGTGGTACGACCCGTCGCGCACCGGCGTGGTGCTCGGCATCACCGGCGCGAACTCGCTGACCCAGCCGCTGGCCACCCGGTTGCAGACGCCGGTGCTCAAGGAGGTCGTGCGCAGCGTCGGGTTGTCCGACCGGGACGCCGACGAGATCGCGGCCAAGTTCGTGAAGGCGTTCGCGCCGTGGGAGGAGAACTCGTTCCCCGGCATGCTCGGCAACGTCGTCGCCGGCCGCATCGCCAACCGGTTCGACCTCGGCGGCACGAACTGCACCGTGGACGCGGCGTGCGCCTCCTCGTTGGCCGCGCTGCACATGGCCGCGTCCGAGCTGGTCTCCGGGCGCGCCGACCTGATGATCACCGGCGGGTGCGACGCCGAGAACACGATCCTGATGTACCTGTGCTTCTCCAAAACCCCGGCGCTGTCCAAGAGCGGCCAGATCCGGCCCTTCGACGAAACCTCCGACGGCACGCTGATCGGCGAGGGCGTCGGCATGCTGGCGCTCAAGCGGCTGGCCGACGCCGAGCGCGACGGCGACCGGATCTACTCGGTGCTGCGCGGCATCGGCAGCTCCAGCGACGGCCGGTTCAAGTCGATCTACGCGCCCCGGCGCGAGGGCCAGGTCGTGGCGCTGCACCGGGCGTACGCGGACGCGGGCGTCGGTCCGGAGTCGGTGGGCCTGGTCGAGTGCCACGGCACCGGCACGGCGCTGGGCGACCTGACCGAGCTGACCGCGTTGCGCGACGTGTACGCGGGCGCCTCGGACGAGAAGCAGTTCGCCGCCGTGGGCAGCGTGAAGTCCCAGATCGGGCACACCAAGGCGGCGGCGGGCGCGGCGGCGCTGATCAAGGTGTCGTTGGCGCTGCACAACAAGGTGCTGCCGCCCACGATCAACGTGACGGCGCCGCGCGAGGCGGTGGACTTCCCGAACTCGCCGTTCTACGTCAACACCCGGTCCACGCCGTGGTTGCTGGAGCCGCGCCGCGACCGGCGGCGGGCGGCGGTGTCGTCGTTCGGCTTCGGCGGCACCAACTTCCACTGCGTGCTGGAGGAGCACGACCCGCGCCCGGCGGACCTGCTGGTGACGCACCGGACGGCCACCGCGCACCTGTGGCACGCGCCGGACGCGGCGGGCCTGGTGGCCGCGCTGGAGAGCACGCCGTCGGGTTCGTGGGACGCGGTGCCCGCCGCGCACGCGCGGTTGGCGATCGTGGCGACCTCCGACGAGGAACTGGCCGTGCTGCGGGCGGACGCGGCACGCCGGTTGACCGCGAAGCCGGACCTCGCGGAGTTCGAGCTGCCCGGTGGCGCGTACTACCGGCGGTCGGCGGCGTCGACGGGTCGGGTGGCCGCGCTGTTCGCCGGTCAGGGCAGCCAGTACGTCGGGATGGGCGCGGGCGCGGCGCTGGCGCTGCCGCCGGTGCGCGAGGCGTTCGACGCGGCGTCGCTGCGCTCGGACCCGGCCGACCCGCTGGGCCGCGTGGTGTTCCCGCCGCCGGCGTTCGGCGCGGACGTGGCGGCGCGGCAGGAGGAGTCGTTGCGGCGCACCGACTACGCGCAGCCGGCCATCGGCGCGCTGTCGGCGGGCCAGTTCCGCTACCTGACCGGGTTGGGCTTCCGCGCCGACGGCGTGCTGGGGCACAGCTTCGGCGAGCTGACCGCGCTGTGGGCGGCCGGTTCGCTGACCGAGGACGAGTTCCACACCCTGGCCGCCGCGCGCGGTCGGGCGATGGCGCTGCTGCCCGAGGGCGCCGCCGACCGCGGCTCGATGGCGGCGGTCAAGTCCGATGTGGACGATCTGGCCGCGTTGCTGGCCGCGCACCCGGACGTGCTGGTGTGCAACCTGAACGGGCCGCAGCAGACCGTGGTCGGCGGTGGCACGCCGGAGGTCGCGGCGTTCGTCGCGGCGGCTCGGGAGGCCGGGCTGGACGCGCGGGTGCTGCCGGTGGCGGCGGCGTTCCACACCCCGTTCGTGGCGCACGCGGTGGAGGACTTCCGGGCCGCGGTGGCGGCCGTGGAGGTGCGCGAGCCGGTGGCCGAGGTGTACGCGAACACCGAGGGCGCGGAGTACGGCCCCGACGTGGCGGCCAACCGCGCCGTGCTGGTGGACCAGCTGGCCCGGCCGGTGGCCTTCGCGGCCCGCGTCCGCCAGATGTACGACGCCGGCTACCGGGTGTTCGTGGAGTTCGGCCCGCGCTCGGTGCTGACCGGCCTGGTGCGACGCGTCCTCGGTGACGCGGCCGACGTGGTGGTGCTGTCCGCCGACGCCGGCCCCGCCAAGGACGGCGACCGCTCGATCAAGCAGTTGACCGCGAGGCTCGCGGTGCTCGGCATCACCCTGACCAACCCCGACCGGCACACCGCGCCCATCGCGGAGGCCGAGGAGACCAAGGGAATGAGGGTCGCGTTGACCGGTGTGAACCACGTGCCCGAGGAGCGGCGACGCGCCTACCGGGACGCCCTGGAGAACGGCTACCGCATCCCGACCACGCCGGTGCCCGCGCACGGCGCGGCGAACGGCGACCACGCCAACGGCAACGGCCACGCCCCGCAGCCGGTCGCGAACGGCAACGGCAACGGTTCGGCCGCGGCCCAGAACGGCAACGGCCACGCGCCGCAGCCGACCGCGAACGGCAACGGCCACGGCGTGCCGCAGCCGACCCAGCACGGCAACGGGTCGGCCGTGCCGCAGCCCGTCGCCCACTCCTCGTCCCCTCAGCCCGGTAACGGAGCCGTTGTGCCGCAGCAGGTTCCGCCCGCCGCCCCGCTTCCCGCCGGCGCCGGCGTCGCCTGGGAGCACCTCGCCCTGCACCGCGACTACCTGGACAGCCAGCTGCGCGTGGCCGAGCGGCTCTCGGGCGTGCTGGAGCACGAAACCCGCCAGGGCAGCCTGACCGACCTCGCGGTCGCGGGCATCCACTCGGTCACCGAGCACAGCATCGCCATCGGCCGCAGCCACATCCACGCGAGCGACGTCCTGCTGGGCTTCGCGCACCTGGAGGCGGGCGTCCCGACCTACGCGCCCTCCGAGCGGCTGACCCGCGAGCCGGCCCGCTACGAACTCGCCCGGCCCGCCACCCCGCAGGCCCTGACCGCCGCGCCGCCGCTCGTGCCGGACACCCGGTCGCTGCCGACCCCCGAGGTCGCCGCGCCCGCCGCGCCGCTCGCACCCCAGCCCGCGCCGCCCGTCGCGCCGCCCGTGGCACCGGCACCGGTCGCACCGCCCACCCCACCACCCGCCGCGCCCACCCCACCCGCCGCCGACGTGAAAACCGTGCTGCTGTCGGTCATCGAGCAGAAGACCGGCTACCCGGCCGACATGCTCGACGTCTCCATGGACGTGGAGGCTGACCTGGGCATCGACTCGATCAAGCGGGTCGAGATCATGGGCGAGCTGCGCGATCGCTTCCCCGGCAGCGAGTCCGCGTCACCGGAACGCCTCGGTGAGCTGCGCACGCTGCACGACATCATCGAGTTCGTCGGCGGTACTCCCGCACCGGCCGAGACGCCGGCTCAAGCTCCGGCCGCGCCCGCCGCGCCGTCCACCTCGGACGTGAAGTCGGTGCTGCTGGCGGTGATCGAGCAGAAGACCGGCTACCCGGCCGACATGCTCGACCTGTCCATGGACGTGGAGGCGGACCTGGGCATCGACTCGATCAAGCGGGTCGAGATCATGGGCGAGCTGCGGGACCGGTTCCCCGGCAGCGAGTCCGCGTCACCGGAACGGCTCGGCGAGTTGCGGACGTTGCAGGACATCGTCGGCTTCGTCGGCGGCGAGGGGGCCGATCTCCCAAAAGCTGACGGCGCGCCCGGCATCGGCCGGATGCAGGCGCGCCTGACCACGCTGCCCGCCGTCGACCAGGTCCTGGACGTCTACGGGACGCGGCCGGTCGCGCTGCTCTCCGGCGCCCGGACGTCGTTGGCCGACCGGATCGACACCGCGCTGACCGGGGCCGGGTGGCAGGTCGCCCGCGAGCACGCCGAGCCCGACCTGGTGCTGCACGTGCTTCCGGAGCACCCGGCGGGCTGGTCCGAGGGCACCGCCGCGCTGTCCGAGGCGCTCCTGGTGGCGGGCGCGACCCAGCAGGCGCTCGAACGCCGGCCGCACCGCGCCGGTTTCGTCACCGTCACCCGGGTCGACGGGCTGCTCGGACTGTCCGGTGTGGACAGTGCGAGGGCGCTGCCCGCCGGGGTGTCCGGGCTGGTCAACACCCTCGCCGTGGAGGCGCCCGCGCTGTTCGCCCGCACGGTCGACCTCGACCCGGCGCTGTCCGACGACCGCGCCGCCGCCGCGCTGCTGGCCGAACTGCACGACCTCGACGCCACCCGCACCCAGGTGGGCGTCGACGCGACCGGCACCCGACGCGGCCTCACCCTCGGCGACCAGCCGGAACCGCTGCTGCCCCAGGGATCCCCGATCGCCGAGCCCGGCACCGGGGACCTGCTCGTGGTCACCGGCGGCGCGCGCGGCGTCACGGCGGCGTGCGCGATCGGCCTGGCCCGGCGCTACCGCGCGAACCTCCTGCTGCTCGGCCGCACCGCGCGCCAGGAGGAGCCGGCGCACCTGCGCGGCGTGCCGGAGGAGGGGTTGCGCGCGGCGATCGTCGCGCACGCCCGTGCGCGGGGCGCGAAGCCGCTGCCGAGGGACGTGGAGAAGGTCTTCCGCGCCACCGTCGCGCAGCGCGAGGTCGACCGCACGCTCAACGCGGTGGCGGACACCGGCGCGCGGGTCGACTACCTGGCCGTCGACGTCACCGATCCCGCCGCCGTGCGGGACGTGCTCGCCCCGTACCGGGACCGGGTCACCGGTGTCGTGCACGGCGCGGGTGTGCTCGCCGACCAGTTGATCACCGACAAGCGCGCCGAGGACGTCGCGGCGGTGCTCGCCACCAAGCTGCACGGCCTGAAGTCGGTGCTGGACGCGCTCGACCACGACCGGCTGCGGCACGTGCTGCTGTTCTCGTCGGTCGCGGGCTTCTTCGGCAACCGGGGCCAGTCCGACTACGCGATGGCCAACGAGGCCCTGAACCGGGTCGCGGCGAGCCTGCGCGGCCGACTGCCCGACAGCCGCGTCACCTCCGTGGTGTGGGGCGCGTGGGCGGGCGGCATGGTCACGCCCGAGTTGGAGCGCATGTTCGCCGAACGCGGTGTCACGCTGATCCCGCTCCAGGCGGGCGTGGACTTCTTCACCGAGCAGTTCACCACCGCCCGGTCGGCGGACGTGGTCACCGTGATCGGCCCGGACACCCCGTTGACCGCGCGGGAGACCACGCCGGTCTCGACCGGCACGGTCCGCCGGGCGCTCCCGTCGGCCGACGACCCGGTGCTGCGGGACCACGCCCTCGGCGGGGTGCCCGTGCTGCCGGCGACGGCGGCGATCGGCGCGCTCCTGCGCGACCGGGTGCTGACCGACTTCGCCGTGCTCAAGGGCGTGGTGCTGGACGGGACCCGGCAGGTGCTGGACTTCGTGGCCGGCCCCGACCACGTGCTGGTGCGCGACGAGGGCGGCCGACCGCGCTACCGCGGCACGCCGACCGCCGACGTGCCGACGCCCGCGACCCTGCGGGACGTCTCCGGGCAGGCGCAGGCGTACGACCCGTACGCCGAGGGCGTGCTGTTCCACGGACCGGGCCTGCGCGGCATCACCGGCATCGTGTCCGAAGTGGACGGACGGTTGGTGTTGCGCGCCACCCTCCCCGACGCCGAGATCGGCGACGGGGCGTGGCGGCGCGGCGACTACAGCCCGGTGCTCGCCGACCTGCTGCTCCAGGCGGCACTGGTGCGGGAGCACCGGACCACCGGTCGGCACAGCCTGCCGACGGCGGTCGGCTCGGTGCGGGTGCACGCGCCGCTGCCGGACGGCACGCCGTTCGCGATCGTCGTGGAACCCGAGCCGGACGCCCGGGTCACGGTCACCGCGTGCGCGCCGGACGGCCGCGTGCTGCTCCGGTTCGGCGGTGTCGAGGTCGTGCCGAGCGCGGCGCTGGCGGCGAAGTTCGGACAGGGGGAGCGGTGAGCGAGCCCGTCGCGATCGTCGGGGTGGCGTGCCTGCTGCCCGGCGCGCACTCGCCCGAGGAGTTCTGGTCCGGTCTGCTCGAAGGCGCGGACCACCGCGTCGACGGCGGCCCGGAGGTGTTCGGCACGGACCCGTCCGTGCCCGGCGGCTGGGGCGACGACCGGCACCGGGTCACCGCGACCCGGGGCGGGTTCGTCACCGAGCCCGAGATCGACCTGACCGGGTTGCGGCTGCCCGCCGAGGAGTTGCACGGCCTCGGCAAGGTGGTCCGCTGGCCGCTGCACGTGGTCCGCCGCGCGCTGGCCGACGCGGGCCTGGCCGAGGACGACCTCGGCCGCACCGGCCTGGTGCTGGGCAACTACTCGTTCCCGACCGAGCAGTCGGTGCGGCTGTGCGTGCCGCTGATCCGGGAGGCGGTGTCGGAAGGCCTGCGCCAGGCCGGACTCCCGCTGCCGGCCGCCGTGCCGACCGCGGGGCCGGACCCGCGCTCGCTGTGGCCCTCCGGTGCTCCCGCGACGGTGGTCGCCGACGCGCTGGGCATCGGCGGCCCGCGGCTCGCGCTGGACGCGGCGTGCTCGTCGACCCTGTACGCGCTGGCGCTGGCCCGCGACTACCTGGGCACGGGCGCGGCGGACGTGGTGCTCGCGGGCGCGGTGTGCGCGCCGGACCCGCTGCTGATGCACCTGTCGTTCTCGGACCTGAACGCGTTCCCGCGCAACGGCGTCAGCACGCCGTTCCACCGCGACAGCAGCGGCATCGTGACCGGTCAGGGCGCGGGCGTGCTGGTGCTCAAGCGGCTGTCCGACGCCGAGCGCGACGGCGACCGGATCCGGGCCGTGATCCGGTCGGTGGGCCTGGGCAACGACGGCGCGGGCGCGCACCTGCTCAGCCCGAACGTGCGCGGCCAGGTCGACGCCTACCGCCGCGCGTACGCCGAGGTCGACGTGTCCACTGTGGACTACCTCGAGTGCCACGCCACCGGCACCCCGCTCGGCGACTCGGTGGAACTGCGCGGCATCACCGAGTTCTTCGGCGACCGGGTGCCCCTGCTGGGCTCGGTGAAGGGCAACGTGGGCCACCTGCTGACGGTGGCGGGCTTCACCAGCGTCCTGAAGGTCCTGCTGGCCATGGAACACGGGGTCATCCCGCCGACCCCGGGCGTCACCGACCCGATTCGCCCCCAGGGTGGTGAGTCGGCCGCCGACCGCATCGTCCGCGCGGTCCGCTCCTGGCCGTCCGACGGCGTCCGCACCGCGGGCGTCTCGGCCTTCGGCTTCGGCGGCACGAACGCCCACGTCGTGCTGTCGACCCCGACCGACCCACCGCACACCCCGGGCACGCCGAGCGCGACCGGGCCGGGTGGGGCGACCTCGGACGGGGTTCCGCTCGGTGGCGCGGTGTCGGCCGTGGAGCGGGCCAACGGCACGCCGCAGCGGGTGACCCCACCCCGGCTCGCCGTGCGCGGCCTGGGTGTGCGGTTGGGCCCGGTGCGCGACGCGGCCGAGTGGGGTCGCGTCGTGCGGTCCGGCACGCCGCGGCTGGTCGAACGACCCGCCGACCGCTGGTACGGGCTCGAACCCGGCGTCGCCACCCCCGACCAGGCAGGCTACGTGGACCGGGTCGAGGTGGACGTGCGGACCTACCGCATCCCGCCCGCCGAACTCGGTGACGCGAACCCCCAGCACCTGCTGCTGTTCGAGGCCGCCGAGCAGGCGCTCACCGAGGCCGGGTACCCCGCGCCCGACCCCGCCACCCGGGCCGAGCAGTTGCCGCCCACCCGGGTCGCCGTCGTCATCGCCATGGAGATGGACGCCCGTGCGCACAGCCACCGCGCGCGGTTCGACATCGGGGTGCACGTGCGGGACGAGGTGCGGCGGGCCGGGGTGACCCTGCGACCCGACGAACTCGACCGGCTGGAGGCCGCCGTCCGGGACGCCGTGCACGACCCGATCGGCGCCAACGAGGTGCTCAGCTTCATCGGCAACGTGATGGCCAGTCGGATCTCCTCCTCACGCAACCTCACCGGACCGTCGTTCACGCTCTCCACCGACGGCACCGGCGGCGCGCGGGCACTGGAGGTCGCCCGGCTGCTGCTGCTCGACCCGACCATCGACGCCGTCCTGGTCGGCGGGGTGGAACTGGCCGCCGGCGCGGAGAACACGCTCGCCTCCGCGCGCACCGCCGACGGCGCCGCCGAGGTGCTGGGCGACGGCGCGGTCGCGATCGTGCTCACCCGGCCGAGCACCGACGACGAGGTCACGCTCGACGCGATCTCCTTCGACAGCAGGGCGAAGCACCACGTCGACCACGTGCAGGTGGCAGGCCCGGTCGACCTGGCCGGGCTCGCCGAGCACTACGACGGCGGCGTGCTGTCCGCCGTCGTGCCGCTCGTCGGCGACACCCGGCACGCGGGCGTCCTCGCGGGCGTGGCCGCCGTCGTGCAGTCGTTGCGGCACGCCGACCTGCCGCCCGCGCCCGAGGCGCTCCGCGACGCCGTCCGGAACACCGGGGGCCTGAACGGTTTCGTGCTGCTCGACCAGCCGCGGCCGTGGGTCCGCGAACACCGGACCGACCGCCGCACCGCCGCCGTCCACGCCGGCACCTCCAGCGTGCGGCTCTCGGCGGGCGCGGTCTGGGGTGACGTGGACTGGGCGCACGGACCCGGTGTGCTCATCCTGCCGCTGCACGGCGACACCCCGGCCGACCTCGCCGCCGAGGCCCGCGCGTGCCTGGACGAACTGACGGGCGACGGCCTGGCGCTGGTGCGGGACCGGGTGACCCGACCACGAAAGGCCCGTACGGCCGTGCTCGTCGCGGCCGACGTCGAGGGTCTGCGCAAGGAGTTGACCCTCGCGGCCCGCGACCTGCCGACGAAGCAGGGCGACTGGTCCACCCCGGCGGGCAGCTTCTGCGCCGCCGAACCGGTCGGCGCGGGCAAGGTCGCGTTCGTCTACCCCGGCGCGTTCACCACCTACCCGGGCGCGGGACGCGACCTGTTCCGGCTGTTCCCCGGGCTGCTGCGGGACTTCGAGGCCGAGGCGGACCGGCCGCGCGACCGGTTCAAGCTCGACGCGCTGCACCCGACGGCGCCGCTCGGCCTGAACCGCACCGAGCTGATGCGGCACGAGTCCGCGCTGGTCGAGGACATCCCGGTGATGCTCGCGGCCGGCACGAACCTCGCCGTGCTGCACACCAGGGCGGTCCGGGACGTGCTCGGCATCCGCCCCGACGGCGGCTTCGGCTACAGCCTCGGCGAGTCCAGCATGCTGTTCGCGCTGGACGTCTGGTCGGCGGCGGCCCGCGACGACGCGGCGCTGGCGGCGACACCGCTGTTCCGCGACGAGTTGCGCGGTCCGAAGAACCTCGTCCGCAGGCTCTGGGGGCTTGCGGACGAGGAGAAGGTCTGGGCCACGCACGTGGTGCTCGCGCCGGCCGACGAGGTCCGCGCGGCGCTGACCGACCGGGTGTACCTGACGCACGTCAACACGCCCGGGGAGGTGGTGATCGCGGGCGCCCCGGACGCGGTCAAGGCGGTCGTCGAGCGGCTCGGCGCGAAATCCGCCAAGGCTCCGGCGAACCACGTCATGCACTGCTCCATTGTGGATGGTGAGCTGGACGCGTTGGCGGCGTTGAACGACTACCCGCTGGGCTCGCCGGCCGCCGGCCTCGAGCTGTTGTCCGCGTACGACTACGACACCGCGGCCACCGCCGACCGCGCGGAGATCGGCCGGCGGATCGCGCGCACCCTGTGCACCACGATCGACTTCGCCCGCCTCGCCACGACCGCGCACGACCGCGGTTTCCGCTACTTCGTGGAGGTCGGGCCGGGTGCCACCTGCACCCGGTGGATCGGCGAGACGCTGCGCGGCCGACCGCACGTCGCGGTGTCGCTCGACCGGCGTGGCGCGAGCACCGCGACCGCGTTCGCCGCCGCGCTCGCGCGGCTCGTCAGCCACGGCGCGGACGCCAGGCTCGACGTGCTGTTCGGCGTGGAAACCCCGGTGCCGCCGCGGTTCCGGCACTCGGTCGCGGTCGGCGGCGAGTCGGTCGTCCGGCGCGCGGCCCGCGCCGCGGCGCCCTTCGTCGCGGCCAGGACGGTCGTTCCGGTGAGCAGAGAGGACCTGGACGTGATCACCGTGCACGGCGAGCCGTTCGTGTACCTGCCGGTGCCGCTGCCGCAGCGCGAGCCGCAGGCCGCGCCGGAGCCGGCGCCGGTGGCGGTGTGGCCGGCCCGCGAGGCGCCGGTCGCCACCCTCGCGCGCACTCCGTTGCGCGCCTTGGGTTCCACCGTCGCCCAGGCCCACCGACACGCGTTGCGCCTGCACGACGCGCTGTTGGACCAGGCACTGCGCGCGTTGGAAACCGGTGGCACCCCGCCACCGCCGACCGGGCCGATCCCGGTGCCGACGCCCGCGCCGCGCGACCCGAACGCGGTGTGGGACGAGGCGGACCTGCTGGAGTTCGCGCAGGGGAAGGTGGCGAACGTCTTCGGCCCCGAGTTCGCGGTGGTCGACACCTACCCGGTGCGGGTGCGCCTGCCCGAGCCGCCGTACCTGTTCGTCAGCCGGGTCACCGACATCAAGGCCCGCACCGGCGTGTTCGAGCCCAGCACCATCACCACCGAGTACGACATCCCGGCCGACGCCTGGTACCTGGTCGACGGGCTCGCGCCGTGCGCGGTGACCATCGAGGCGGGCCAGTGCGACCTGCTGCTGGTGGCGTACCTGGGCATCGACTTCCGCAACGAGGGCCGCCGCGCCTACCGGCTGCTCGACTCGAAGCTGGTGTTCCACGGCGGTCTGCCGCGCGCCGGGCAAACCCTGCGCTACGATATCCGCATCGACCGGTTCGTCTGGAACGGCGACACGCTGCTGTTCTTCTTCAACTACAAGTGCTACGCCGACGGCGAGCTGATCCTCGAGCTGCTGGACGCGTGCGCCGGGTTCTTCAGCCCGGCGGAGCTGGACGACTCGCTCGGCGTCGTCACCACCGAGGCCGACCGCAGGCGGCGGGCCGCGATGACCCGCGCCTGGTTCACCCCGCTGGAGCGCACCGACCGGACCTCGTTGTCCCGCACCGATCTGGAGCTGCTCGCCGCCGGCCGACCGGGCGAGGTCTTCGGGCCGCGCTGGGACCAGACCGCGGACGGCTCCAACCGGTCGCTGCGGCTGCCCGGCGAGATGCTCCGGATGGTGGACGAGATCACCGCGATCGACCGGCTCGGCGGCCCGCGCGGGCTGGGCGAGCTGACCGCCGTCAAGCACCTCGACCCCGACGGCTGGTACTTCCGCTGCCACTTCACCGGCGACCCGGTGCTGGCCGGCTCGCTGGTCGCGGAGGGCGGCGTGCAGCTGCTCCAGGTGTACGCGATGTACCTGGGCCTGCACCTGGTGCTGCCGGACGCGGAGTTCCAGTCCGTGCCCGGGTTGCACACCGAGGTCAAGGTGCGCGGCCAGATCACGCCGTCGACGCCGGACATCCGGTACCACGTGGAGATCACCGACGTCACCCTGCTGCCGCGCCCGACCGTGATCGCGGACATCGTGGTGTACGACGGCGACAAGCCCAT
The DNA here is from genome assembly GCF_040642015.1 of Actinosynnema sp. NPDC020468. Lineage (NCBI taxonomy): Bacteria > Bacillati > Actinomycetota > Actinomycetes > Pseudonocardiales > Pseudonocardiaceae > Actinosynnema > Actinosynnema sp. NPDC020468. The sequence continues at coordinate 17,080 of NZ_JBFAEO010000016.1, read as the reverse complement.
CATCTCCATGCGTGACTTCGGCATCCGGGTCAGCGAGAAGCCCGGCACCCCGTACCGGCCGGGAACCGGTGGCGTGCCGCCGTTCCTGGGTCGGCGCAACCACCGGGGCGAGGTCGCGTTCATCAACGAGCTGCACCTGTCGCACGCGGCCAAGGGCGACCTGGCCACCGCGATGGGCCCGGAGTTCGAGATCTACGCGAACCGCCGCGCGCCCTACATCCCCAACGGCGACTTCCGGTTCGTGGACCGGATCATGCGCCTGGACGGCACCCGCGGCGTGCTCAAGCCCGGCGCGCGGATGGAGACCGAGTACGACTGCCCGCCCGAGGCGTGGTACTTCCACGAGAACTCGGTGCCGCAGCCGGTGAACGCGATCCTGATGGAGTCCTCGCTCCAGGCCGCGATCCTGCTCGGCTACTACCTCGGCGCGACGCTCGCGAGCCCCGACGAGGAGCTGAGCATCCGCAACCTGGACGGGCAGGCCACCTACACCAAGGAGATCGACCTGCGCGGCCGCACCGTCCGGCACCGGTCGGAGATGCTGTCCAGCCAGGCGGTCCCGGGCGCGACGCTCCAGAAGTTCCGCTACGAGCTGTCCGCCGACGACGAGGTGTTCTACGTCGGTGAGTCGCTGTTCGGCTACTTCAGCGCCGAGGCGTTGGCCAACCAGGTCGGCCTGGACGGCGGCAAGCTCACCCGCACCTGGCTCGAGGAGTCCGGTGTGGACGGTCGCACGCTGCCGGTGCGCACCGACGACCGGTGGTTCCGCGGCTCGCTTCGGCTCTCCGACGGGCACACCAGGCTGGTCGACTCGGTGGACCTGGTGGTCGACGGCGGCGTGCACGGCAAGGGTTACGCGCGCGGCACCCGCAAGATCGACCACGACGACTGGTACTTCTTCTGCCACTTCCACCGCGACCCGGTCATGCCCGGCTCGCTGGGGGTGGAGGCGGTGATCCAGGCGTTGCAGGTGTTCGCGATCGAGGCCGGGTTGGGCGACGGGTTCGCCCAACCCGCGTTCGGCCTGCCGCGCGGCGTGGAGATGGGCTGGAAGTACCGCGGCCAGGTGTTGCGCACCGACGCCGAGATGGCGTTCGAGCTGCACGTCAAGGACGTCCGGCGGGAGGGCGGCCGGGTGGTCGTCGTCGCCGACGCCTCGGTGTGGCGGCACACCACCGGCGAGGGGCCGGGCCTGCGGATCTACGAGCTGACCGATGTCGCCGTGCAGCTGGGCGAATCCGAGTGGGAGGACGCGCGATGACCGCCACGATCGGCGCCACCTCGGTGGTGCGCACCGACGCCGAGGGCGTCTACGAGACGCTGACCAGGCTCGCCGAGCCGTGCTACGTGGTGCGCGGCGACCAGGGTGTCGGCGTCACCGCGGTGCGGCCGGCCGACGACTCGATCGTGGTCGCCGCGGTCGGGCCGCTGACCCCGGAGTCGTTGGGCTCACCGGAGTTCCGCGCCCACCACGGGGTCCGGCACGCCTACCTGGCCGGCGCGATGGCGGGCGGGATCGCCTCCGAGGACCTGGTGATCGCGTTGGCGCGGGCCGGTTTCCTGGCCTCGTTCGGCGCGGCCGGCCTGCTGCCGGAACGCGTCGAGGCGGCGCTTCGGCGGTTCCGGCAGGAGATCCCGGGGTTGCCCTTCGCGGTGAACCTGATCCACAGCCCGAGCGAGGAGGCGCTGGAGCGGGCCGCGGTGGACCTGTTCCTCGCGCACGGCGTGCGGTGCGTGGAGGCCTCGGCGTTCATGGACCTGACCCCGCACATCGTGCGGTACCGGCTCGCCGGCCTGGCCAGGGGACCGCACGGCGTGCAGGCGCACAACCGGGTCATCGCGAAGGTGTCCCGGGTCGAGGTGGCGGACCGCTTCCTGCGGCCCGCGCCCGAGGCGATCGTCCGGCAGCTGCTGGCGGACGGCCTGATCACCGCCGAGCAGGCCGAACTGGGCCGGCACGTGCCGCTGGCCGACGACATCACCGCCGAGGCCGACTCGGGCGGCCACACCGACCGCCGTCCGCTGACGGTGTTGTTCCCGTCGATCGTGCGGCAGCGCGACGTGGTGCGGCACGAACTCGGCTACACCGTGCGGGTCGGCGCGGCCGGTGGCATCGGCACCCCGCACGCGGCCGCCGCCGCGTTCGCGATGGGCGCGGACTACGTGGTGACCGGCTCGGTCAACCAGGCGTGCCTGGAGTCGGGCACCTCGGAGACCGCGCGGTCGTTGCTGGCCACGGCCGGCGCGGCGGACTGCGAGATGGCGCCGGCGGCGGACATGTTCGAGCTGGGCGTGGAGTTGCAGGTGCTGAAGAAGGGCACGCTGTTCCCGATGCGCGCCAAGCGCCTCTACGAGCTGTACCGGACCTACGACGGCCTGGAGTCGTTGCCGGCGGCGGAGAAGGAGCGGCTGGAAACCCAGATCCTGCGCCGCCCGGTCGCCGAGGTGTGGGACGAGGTCGTGGGCTACTTCACCCGCCGCGACCCGGACCAGCTGCGCCGCGCGGCCGACGACCCGAAGCGCCGGATGGCCCTGGTGTTCCGCTGGTACCTGGGCATGGCCTCGCGCTGGGCGTCGGTGGGCGACCCGGAGAGGACCGCGGACTTCCAGGTGTGGTGCGGCCCGGCGATGGGCGCGTTCAACGAGTGGGTCCGCGGCTCCTACCTGGCCGCGCCCGCGAACCGCCGGGTGGCCGACGTGGCGGCGAACCTGCTGGCCGGCGCGGCGTTCACGAGCCGGGTGCAGGCGTTGGCGGCCAACGGGGTCCGGTTGCCGGCGGTGTGCGGCGACTACCGGCCGGTGCCTTCGGCGGTGGGGTCGTGACGACCGTCGCGCGGAACCTCCGGGTCTCGGGGGTGTGGGCCGGCGCGGCGTTCGCGGGCCGGGTTCGGGCGACCGGTGGTGTCCGCCTGCCGGTACCGCCCACTGCCTGCGGCGTCGCGTGGAACCGCCGGGTGGCGAACCGGCCGGCTGCCCTCACCAGCCCCGCGCGGGCGGTGGCCGGTGGCGTCCGGCTCCCGGCCGGGCGCGGCTGCCGTCCGACGGCGGTGGCGTCGTGACGACCGTCGCGCCCACCGGGTTGCGCGCCGTCGAGCTCGACCGGGCGCTGGGTGACCCGCGCGACCCGGCCAACCCGTGCGGGTTCGCGGCGCTGGTCGAGCGGGACGCGGGTGGTGGGCGGCCCGAGGCGTTGATCGCCGCCACCCGCGGCGCCCTGGGTTTGTCGTTCGTGCCGCGCGAGCTGGGCGGCACCCTCACCACCGCCGACGACACGTTGGCGCTGGTGCGGGTCGCCGCGCGGCGCGACGTCACCGTCATGCCGCACACCATGTTCGCGGTCACCGCCGCCACCTGCGTGTTCCTCGCCGGCACCGCCGAGCAGAAGGCCCAGGTCGTCGCCCTGCTCGAGGCAGGCCACCCGGTCGGCTTCGCGCTGTCCGAACCCGACCACGGCAGCGACCTGCTCGCCAACGAGTGCCTGCTCGAACCCGACGGCGACGGCTGGCGGATCACCGGCGACAAGTGGGTGGTCGGCCTCGGCGACCGGGCGCACGCCCTGCTTCTCCTCGCCCGCAGCGGCGGTCGGGGCGCGGCCGCGTTCACCGCCGCGCTGCTCGACAAGTCCACTGTGGACAAAGCAAGGGGTGGAACCGGAACCACCTCCGGCATGCGCGGCGTCGGGTTCGCCGGGTTCCACTTCGACGGCGTGCCGCTGCCCGCGTCCGCGACCGTCGGCGAACCCGGCCACGGCCTGGAGATCGCGATGAAGGCGATGCAGGTCGTGCGCACCCTGAGCACCGGGGCGAACCTCGCCGCCGCCGACTCCGGCCTGCGGCTCGCGCTGGACTTCGCCGAACGCCACGTGGTGGCGGGCAAACCCGTCGTCGCGCACGAGCGCAACCGGCGCGAGCTGGGCACGGCCGCCGCCGCGCTGCTCGCGTGCGACGTGGTCGCGGTCGCCTGCGCCCGCGCGCTGCACTCGAACCCGGCCGGCCAGGCCCTGTGGTCCAGCGTCGCGAAGAAGGTGTGCACGGAGCTGACCGAGGAGGTCTTCACCCGGTGCGCCGACGTGCTGGGCACCAGGGGCCTGCTCGCCGACCACCCGTTCCCGGTGCTGCGCAAGGACAACACCGTGGTCCGGCACATCGACACCGGCCCCACCGCCAACCTGCGGCTGGTCGCCGCGCACCTGGCCGGCCGGTCCACCGACACCACGCCGCCCGCCACCGCGTTCACCCTGGACGCCGCCCTGCCGCCACTCGACCCGAGCCGACTGGAGCTGTCCACCCGGGGCCGCGACGACGTCACCCAGTCCCTGCCCTACATCCTCGCCGCGATCCGCGCCACGCTCACCGACCAGCGCGTGCGCGCCCTGCTCGACCGGCTGGAAACGGCACTGCAAAAGGACACCGACACCGACCCGCTCGACCGGGCCGAGCGGTTCTGCCACCTGCACGCCGCCGCGTCCTGCGCGCACCTGTGGTGGTTCAACCGCCACCGCTCGCTGTTCGGCGCGGAACCCGGCTCGACCGGCTGGCTCACCGCCACCCTGACCCTGCTGCTGGACCGCGCGCACCGCGTCCACGACCGCCTGCGCACCGAGGACGCCGACCCGGTGCTGAGCCTCGTGCGCGCCCTGCACACCTCCGGCCGGCTGTTCTCCGCGACGCCGCTGCCGCTCGCCGAAGGAGAACCGGCATGACCGTGGAGAAGATGGTCGCGCTGAACGAGGAGCTGGAGCGCTACCTCGGCGACCCGCACGACCCGGAAAGCCCGATGTCGTTCGCGAAGATCCTCGACCTGGACGAGCGCGAGGAGTTCCCGTTCGAACTCGTCGGCGTGCTCCAGCGGTGGCGGCTGCACGAGTACTGCCTGCCCGCCGAGTGGGGCGGACGCGCGGGCGACGTCGAGGTCGGCTTCAACCTGCTGCGCCTGGCCGCCCGCCGCGACCCGACCTCGGCCACCACGCTGATGCTCACCGACCTGGCGTTCATGCCCGCCTGGATCGCCGGCACCGAGGAGCAGCGCCGCTACTTCGTGCAGGCCATCAACAACGGCGTCCGGATGGCCTGGGGCCTCTCCGAGCGCCGGCACGGCAGCGACCTGCTGTCCAACGAGATGCGCGCGGAGAAGGTCGAGGGCGGCTACCTGCTGACGGGGGAGAAGTACCTCATCGGCAACGCCACCGTCGCCGACGTCGTCTCGGTGCACGCCCGCACCGGCGAGCGCGGCGGACCGGGTGACTGGTCGATCTTCGCGGTGGAGAAGCGGAAGGCGCCCGCCGGCGCGATCGTGGAGCTGCCCAACGAGCGCCTGCACGGCCTGCGCGCGCTGGACATGAGCGGCATCCGGCTGGAGAAGCTGTTCGTGCCGGACGAGAACCGGCTCGGCAAGGAGGGTCAGGGCCTGGAGATCGCGCTCAAGAGCGCCCAGGTCGCCCGCACCACGATCAGCAGCATGGCGCTCGGCGCGGTCGACACGGCGCTGCGCGTCACGCTGGACTTCGTGGTGGAGCGGGAGATCTTCGGCCGCAAGGTCGCCGACATCCCGTACTCGCGCCGCCAGCTCGCCGAGTGCTTCGCCGACCTGCTGCTGGCCGACGCGGTCGCCACCGGCGCGGTGCGCGGACTCCAGGCCAACCCCGGCCAGGCGGGCGTGTTCTCCTCCATCACCAAGTACTTCGTGCCCACCTCGCTGGAACGCACCATGGCCCAGCTGTCGATCGTCCTGGGCGCACGCCTCTACCTGCGCTCGCACCCGCACTACGGCATCTACCAGAAGATGCTGCGCGACGTGCTGGTGGCGATCTTCGGCGACGGCAACACCGTGGTGAACCTCAAGAACATCGCCTCCCAGCTGGACACCATCCTCACCGCCGCCGTCGAGACGCCCGCCGACGCCCGCGGCCCGGCGGAGCAGCGCGTCGCCACCCAGTTCGGCGTCGACGTCGAGCTGCCCGAGTGGCGACCGGCCGACCAGACCCTGTTCAGCCGCGGCGGCGACGAGACGCTGCTCGCGCTGCCCACGTCGGTCAAGGCGTTGCGCGCGCTCGCCGACGCGCACCCCGACGACGCCCAGCGCTCGTGGTTCCACCGCAGCGCGGACGTGGCCGACCGGGTGCTGTCCGAGGTGGACCGGCTGCGCACCGAGCTCACCGAGCTGAAAACGCTGATGGGGCGCGACTTCAGCTCGTCCGCGGAGATCTTCCGGCTGGCCGAGCGGTACTGCGCGCTGCACGCGGCCGCCGCCGCGGTGCACCTCGTGGTGCACTCCGGCGCGGCGCTGCCCGACCCGTTCCCGGACGGCGCGGTGCTGCTGCTGTGCCTGGAGCGCGCGTGGCGCCAGGTCGACCCCACCCGGCCGGTCACCGACGCGGCCGCGGTGGACCGGGTGGTCGAGGTGCTCTACGGACTGCACCGCGACCACCGACTGTTCTCGCACTGGCAGTTCCAGTTGCGCGCAAGTGGCGAGTGAAACCGATGGGAGACAACCGATGACAGCCATTCCGACTCGGCGGGTCGGGTGGGGCTGGGCGATCGTCGCCAGCTCCATCCCGATGTTCGTGGTGGCCCTGAACAACCTCGTGGTGACCAACGCGCTGCCCCAGATCGCCGAGGACTTCTCGGCCGACCAGGAAACCCTCCAGTGGGTGATCAACGCCTACGTGCTCGCGTTCGCGGGCATGCTGCTCACCGGCGCCGCGCTCGGTGACCGGTACGGCCGCAAGCTGTTCTTCCTGCTGGGCATCGGGGTGTTCAGCCTCGGCTCGGTGGCGTGCGCCCTTGCCGACTCCAGCGCGACCCTGATCGCGGCGCGGATCGTGCAGGGCGTCGGCGCCGCGGCGATCCTGCCGCTGTCGCTGACCATCCTGGCGGCGGCCGTGTCGGAGAAGATGCGCAGCGCCGCCATCGGCATCTGGAGCGGCATCAACGGCCTCGGCGTCGCGCTCGGCCCGCTGGTGGGCGGCGCGGTCACCGAGGGCCTCGACTGGAAGTGGATCTTCTGGGTCAACCTGCCGGTCGGCGCGATCGCGGTGCCGCTGGTGCTGTGGGCGATCACCGAGAGCCGGGGCGCGGACCGCGGCCTCGACATCCCGGGCGTGGTGCTGGTGACCGGGTTCATCACCTCGCTGGTGTGGGGCATCGTGCAGGCGGGCGACGAGGGCTGGGGCTCGCGCCCGATCCTCACCGCGTTCGGCGTCGCGCTGGTGCTGCTGATCGCGTTCGTGCTGTGGGAGCGCAAGGCCAAGTCGCCGCTGCTGCCGCTGCGCTTCTACCGGATCCCGAACTTCGTGCTGAGCAACGTCGTGTCGCTCGCCATGTACTTCGGCGTGTTCGGCTCGATCTTCTTCCTGGCCCAGTACCTCCAGGGCCCGCTCGGGTACTCGCCGCTGGAGGCGGGCGTCCGCACGCTGCCGTGGACCGCGATGCCGATGGTCGTCGCGCCGCTCGCGGGCCTCATCACCGACAAGGTCGGCGGCGGCCGGCTGATGGCGCTCGGCCTGGCCCTCCAGGGCATCGGCCTGGCGTGGATCGCGAACATCGCCACCACCACGACCCCGTACGGCGACATGGTGCCGCCCATGGTGATCGCGGGCATCGGCATGGGTCTGGTGTTCGCGCCGACCACCGCCGTGGTGCTGGGTTCCGTGCGGCCGCACGAGCACGGCAAGGCCTCCGGCGCGAACAACACCGTCCGCGAGATCGGTGGCGCGCTGGGCATCGCGGTGCTGACGACGGTGTTCACCGACTACTTCGACGACGTGCAGATCCGCAAGCCCGCCGACGCCGCCGAGGCGTTCGTGCACGGCATGGTCCCGGCCATCTGGGTCGGTGTCGTGTTCGTCGCGGTCGGCGCGCTCGCCGGGTTGTTCATCCGCAAGCGCAAGGCGCTGTCCGCGGAGCCCGCCGCGACCGACGCCGTCCCGGAGGTCGCCGAGGTGTGAGGTGACCTCGGAAACCGGTTCCCCGCCACGTGAGACGGTTCGGGCGGCGCGACTTCGGGATGCCACCGCGTCCCGGGTCGCCTGCCCCCGTTTTTCCGACGCGGCCCGGGCGTGCGGACCCCGACCGCGCCCGGTCCGATCCGGGCCGCCCCGCGCGCCCCCCCCCCGCCGGGCGGGCCCCCCCCCCCCCCCCCGCGGGCCGGGGGCCTATTCGGCGTGCGACCCGGGAACCGGGCGGTCGACCGCCAGTCGCCAGTCGCCGCGCTCGTTGCGGATCAGCACGTCGGTGCACACGCCGCGGACGGTCGTGACGACGCCGTCCGGGCCGGGGATGTCGAGGCGGTAGTCCACGATCAGCAGCGACGTGTCGCCGGTGGTGTGGCTCTGCACCACCCTGGAGTCGATCTTCGGCCCAGTGGCCAGGAAATCGGTGAAGAACGCGGTGCGCGCGGCGCCGGTGAGTGGCGCGCCGGAGATGTTGGAGATGGCGTCGGCGGTGTACATCGAGTCGTAGAGGGCGCCGTCGCCCGCGTTGAACAACCGCACGAACAGTTCGTTCTGCTCGTCCGGGTCGTCCGGGATGACCTCCGGAATGCGCGCGCTCAGTTCGGTGCTCATGGCGAATCCGTCCCGCTTTCGTCGGCTGATTCGGGCAATGGCCTCGAGGGCAGTCTCGCCGGGTCGCACTCACGGACCGGTAACCTTTCGTCCCGCCGTCGCGGTGAGCCCGCGGTTACCCGGCGGTGACGCGCCGGTGCGGCGTTCCGACACCGCGCGCGGGCGGCCCGGAGAGTGGTACCGGACACTGTCGGCGGGTTCCCGAAGTTGCCCTCCGACCGCCCTTTTGGGACAATGGCTGCCGCGCTGACCTGCGGCGACCACCTGCTATAGGTGAAATGCCGGTCGGGCTACTTACTTTGAAGTCAGTACTTACCTCGATACCTGTGCCTGCCTTACTGTCACGTCTGCACCAAAACTGGGGTTGTACCGGCGGTCGCGCTCACGCGACGTCGGTTCGGGTGTGCGCCGCACGGGAGCCTGGGGGTGACCGCGGCCGGCGCGAAGACGTGTTTGTGGCATTTACCGATGGGGCGGTGTATGCACAGCACCGGTACGACTGCCGTGTCGCTGCAATCCGGACGAGCGGGCCGAGCGCCCGATTCCCGGTCGGCGGCCGTCCGTGGTCGGCCGGTTCGGCTGCCTGCCGAGGCGATTGGCGCCATTCGTTCGGGGGGATGATGGATTTTCACGTTCTGGGTCCATTGGAGGTGTCCGACGCGGGCGAGTCGGTGGCGCTCGGCGGTGTCAAGCAGCGGGCCACGTTGGGGTATCTGCTGCTCAACGCCAACCGGGTGGTGGCGACGAGCCAGTTGTTGAGCGCGCTGTGGCCGACGCACGAGGCTCCGGTCACGGCCCGGAAGGTGTTGCACAACGCGGTGTGGGGACTGCGTCGGATGTTGCCGGGCGACGGCATGGGCAGCGCTCCGGCGCTGCTCACCCAACCGCCCGGCTACAAGCTCACGGTCGACCCGGAGTCGGTGGACCTGTACCGGTTCCACCGCCTGGTCGCGTCGGCCAGGACGGAGTTGTCGGCCGGGTCGCCGGAGTCCGCGGCGGTGATCCTGCGCCAGGCGATGGGGCTGTGGCGCGGTCCGGAACTGGCCGACCTGGCCGAGGCCGGCATCGCCTGGCCGGAGCTGACCGCAGTGCGCAACGCCCGGCTGGACGCGCTGGAGGACTACTTCGACGCGGAGTTGGCCTGCGGGCGGCACCAGGCGGTGCTGGGGGAGTTGGAGGCGATGGCCGACGGCGCGTGCCTGCGCGAGCGGTCGTGCGGTCAGCTGATGCTGGCGCTGTACCGCTGCGGGCGGCAGGCCGACGCGCTCGCCGTGTACAGCAGGATGCGGGCGACGCTGGTGGAACGGCTCGGGCTGGAACCCGGCCGGGACCTCCAGGCGTTGCAGCGGTCGATCCTCGCGCACAGCCCGTCGCTCGACCTCGTGCCGCCGGTGACGCGGATCGAGTTGCCCGCGGCGGAACCGACCGGGCTCGTGGTGCTCACCCGGTCCGAGCCGGAACCGGAACCGCCGCTGCCGCAACCGATCCGACCGGCGCGCACGCAGGTCAGCGTGGTCCTGGTGCAGACGAAGCTCGGCCCGTCGCCGGTCGACGTCGACCCGGCCGACGTCGACGAGGCGCTGGACGCGATCGCCGAGCGGATCCGGCGCACCGTCGGGGGGTTCGGCGGCGTCGTCACGGCCTCCACCGGGTTGATCACCATGGTGCTGTTCGAGGCGCCGCCGCCCGGCGGGCGGGACACCTGCCAGGCGGTCGCCGCGGTGCTCGCGACGCTGGCGGTGCGCGACGGGTTGCGGGAGCTGGTGCCGCCGGCGGCGGTGGGCCTGCCGACGTTCCACGCCGCGGTGGCGACCGGCGCGGTGCCCTCGCTCGCCGGCTCGGCGGTGTCCGGGACGCTGGTCGACCGGTGCCACACGCTGCTGGCCACGGCCGACGCGGGCGAGATCCGGCTCTGCCCCGACACCCGGCGGATCGGGGAGCGGGTGGTGACCGGGTGGCTCGCGGGCCAGGGCGTCTCCACCCGGTGCGACGAACCGCCCGTCGACCGGCACCTCGACCTCGAACTGGTGCGGTGCCTGCTGGAGCGCAGCCGGAAGCGGTCGACACCGCACCTGGTCACCGTCCTCGGCGCGCCCGGCACCGGCAAGTCCGCGTTCCTGGCCGAACTGGCCCGGCTCACCGGCGAGGCGCCGCCGGTGACGAACGCGGCGCAGTGCTCGGCGGCCGACCTCCGGGAGGTGCTCGCGGCGACCAGGGCGGCCGGGTCGCCGCAACCGCTGGTGCTGCTGGTGGACGACCTGCACCGGGCCGACGACGCGGTGCTCGACCTCGTCGACGAGCAGACGGACCGGTCGGCGGCCGGCGGCGGCGCGGTGTTCGTGGTCGCGACCGCGCGGCCGGAACTGGTGCTGCGCAAGCCCTCCTGGGGCGCGGGCAAGCGGGACGTCACCACGATCACGCTGGACTCGGTGCCGACACCCGCGATCGAGGCGCTGTGGGACCTGCTGCTGTCCCAGGGCGCCGATCCGCGCTGCGAGCCGGAACTGGCCCGGCGACCCGCCTAGCGGGGGAGCACGCCGACCGCGGCGCCGGATCGACTCCGACGCCGCGGTCGGCGTCCGTCGCTCAGGCGCGGACGGCCAGGTGCTCGCGACCCCAGGCGCCCAGCGGTTTGAGCGCCTCGTCCAGCGCCGTGCCCCGCGCGGTCAGCGAGTACTCGACCCGCAGCGGCGCCTCGGCGAACATCTCGCGCAGCACGATCCCGTCCGCCTCCAGTTCCCGCAACTGCTGGATCAGCACCTTCTCGCTGACACCCGGGACGAGTCTGCGCAGCTCGCCGAACCTGCGGTGCCCGTCGCGCAACGCCCAGAGGATCAGCACCTTCCACTTGCCGCTGATGACCTCCATCGCCGCGTCGAGCCCGCAGAACGGCGGCCTTGTCCTCACACTCATGTGTTCGTCCCCCCATGTCAGGCCCAGGACGAAGTCCGGCGGGCGCATGACCTCGGCACAGCCTCCACGGTAACGCAGAGCCGTGCGACCGGGGTCGCGGTGCTCGGCCTTCAGCTGAAGAGACGAAGCTCGTCCTGGTCGCGCAGCACCCCGCACACCGCGCGCAACGCCACGTCGAGCCGGTCGACCTCCTCGTCGGTCAGCAGGACGGAGGGCTCGAACCGCAGCGTGTTCACCGCGCTCGCGGTGGGGAACGTGCGGATCCGGTGGTGCCGCAACAGGTGTCCGGAGACCACGTAGCCGAGCGAGTCGGCGAGCGCGACCTGCCGGATGCCGGGCGAGGTCGACTCGGACTGGTCGCGGAACTCCAGGCCCAGCATCAGCCCGCGACCCCGGACGTCCACGACCACGTCCGGGAAGTCCCGCCGCAGCGCGGTGAACAGCGCGGTCAGCCGCTCGCCCCAGTACGCGGCCAACCGGTAGACGCGGCCGTCGTCGGCCTCGAGCAGGTCCAGCACGGTCAGCGCGATGGCGCAGGAGAACGTGTCCTTGGCGAAGGTCGAGCTGTGCACCAGCTCGAACTCGGGGCGGTAGCGGCCTTCCCGGACCAGCGTCACGGCGGTTTTGACCAGGCCGCCGCCGAGGCTCTTGGCCAGCGCGTAGTAGTCCGCCCGCAGCCCGATGTGCGCGCTGGCGAAGAACGCGCCGGTGCGACCCATGCCGCTCTGGATCTCGTCCACCACGATCGGGCAGTCCACGGCGGCGCAGGCCTCCTGGATCCGCGCGGCGAACTCGCGGGACACCACCCGGATGCCGCCCTCGCCCTGGATCACCTCCAGCAGGAACGCGCCGAACACCGGGAAGGCGCGCTCCACCACGTCGACCACGCCGTCGGTCACCACGACGTCCAGCGCGGTGGCGCGGTGGTCCGCGATCACCTTGACGAGCTGGTCGGGCTGGTCGAACGGCACGAACCGGGCCGGTGCGGCCATCGCGGCGAACGGCGTGCGGAACGACGCGTTGTGGGTCAGCTGCACGCTGCCCGCGAGCTTGCCGTGGAACGAACCCTCCAGCGCGAGGAACACCGGCGGGCGCGCGGCCAGTTCGTCGTTGTGCGCGGCGATCCCGCCGACGACCGCGTCGAAGTCCCGGTCCGCGCCGACACCGGCCGCGGCCCGCGCGCCGGGCGCGATCCCCGCGGTGCCGGCCAGCACGGCGGCGCGCGCCTCCTCGACGTGCGCGGCGATCTCCGCCCGCAGCGCGGCGATCCGCAGCACGCGGTCGAACTCGGCGTGCTTGATCGCCACCTCGATCGATTCCGCCCCGCTGTTGGAGAACACCGCGTAGTAGGGCTCCGCGGTGTCGAATTCCCGGTGCAGGACGGTGTTCAGCCTGGCCGCGACCCGGCCGGCGAGCGGTTGCCGCGAGGCCTGCGCGAGCACCGGCGTGCCGGCGTCGAGGAATTCCCGCGCGCGGTCGACCACGGCGGGGTGGTTGTGGCCGAGGATCAGCGCGCCGTACCCGCCGGCGTAGTCGAGCACCGGCACCTCGGCGCCGTTCCCGTCCAGCAGGTACAGCGTGTTCCCCTCGGCGCGGACGTATTCCACGTCGACCCCGAGCGAGACGAGCAACTGGTGCATCTGGGGTTCGGCGAGTTCAGCGGATGCGGACTGCATATCGGCCCTTCTCGACCAGGGACTGGCAAGTGCGCTCCACCCTAGGCACGGCCGGTCGATTCGCGGTCACACGCCGGTAAGCCGTTGCGCGCGGTCGGGATGAGTCGCCGGTGACCGTTCGATGAGCGCATTTCCCGCGCCGCCTCGCTACGTTCTCCCGTGGTCCGGAAAACGACTTCGGTCGGCCCAGTCGAAAGGACGACATGTCCGAGAGCGGTGCACCGGCGAACACCCTGCGACCGTCGTCGTTCCGGCAGGTGATGTCCCGGTTCGCGACCGGAGTCGTCGTCCTGACCGTGGGCGGCGAGCACGTGCACGGGATGACCGCCAACTCCTTCACCTCGGTGTCGCTGCGCCCGCCGCTCGTGCTGTGCTGCGTCGCGCACAGCGCGGCGATGCACGGCGCGCTGGTCGCCGAGCGCCGGTTCGGGGTGTCCGTGCTGGCCGCGGACCAGCAGCACCTGGCCCGGTACTTCGCCGACCGCACCCGGCCGCGCGGCAGCGCCCAGTTCGAGCCGACCGACTGGTGGCCGGGACCGCGCACCGGCGCGCCGCTGCTGTCGAACTCCTTGGCGTGGCTGGAGTGCGAGCTGACCGACGCGCACCGGGCGGGCGACCACTCGGTGTTCGTCGGCGCCGTGCTGAGCACGGTGCGCGGCGCGGACCGCGACGGCCTGCTCTTCCTCGACGGCGCGTTCCGCCGCGTGGAGCGCTGACCCGACACCCCTGGTGTTCGCGCGGTGCGGGGTGGCGCACGGCGGGCGCGGAGGGGTTGTGGTGGCGTGGTTGTCGCCCGGCCGACCGCGCGCGGCGCGGCTGCCGGCGGGTGCCCGGCCACCCCGAGGCTCGGCCGATTGCCCTGGTGCGCGGTCGATCGACCCGCGCGGCGACGGGTGTCGGCTCGCGCCGGTGTCCGGCCGGCTGCGGTCGGTTCGGCGGAGGTCGCCCCGGTGTGCGGGTGACCTGGTCCCGGGCGGTCCGAGGCCAGGTCACCCGCGTTCACCGTGGTGGGTCAGGCCGGGACGGAGGACCCGGACAGCTTCGCCACCGCCTGGCGGGCGGCCGCCATGCCGGACTCGATCGCGCCTTCCACGAAACCGTTCCAACCCGAGGCCGTGTCGCCGCTGGCGAACATCAACCTGCCCACCGGCTGCTGGATCGCGGGCAGCTGCGCCAACAGCTGGTTCGGCTTGCGCAACGCCCATCCGCCGAGCGAGTACGGCTCGTGTCCCCAGTCCTGCGTCTTGTACTCGATCAGCGACGCCTCCGGCAGCACCCGCTGGAGCTCCCGCTCCACCGCGGTGAAGTTCTGGAGGTCGATCTCGGGCAGGCTGTTGAACGCCACCATCAGCTGGCCGCTCGTCGTGGTCGCCTGCGACAGCACGGTGGTGAACACGTCGCCCTCGGCGCCGTGCACCAACACCTTGTCCGGCACGCCGCGCACGTGCAGCCACAGCTTCACGCTGTGCGGCACGCCGACGCCCTGCGCGCTCGCGGTCGCGTGCACGGCGGGCAGCGCGGGGGAGAACTGGATGTTCTTCCACACGTTCACCGGCGTGGCGACGACCGCCGTGCGGCCCTTGAACACCTGGCCGTTGCGGGTGGTGACGGTGACCTGCGTGCCGTTGTCCACGACCGAGGTGACCGGCGAGGCGAACGCGGTCGCCGGGTTCGCCTCGACGAGCATCGCCTTGAGCAGCCCGACGAAACCGGTCGACGGGCGCTGCGAGGTGACCGCGTCCATCCCCTCCAGGCTCCAGCCGGCGAGCGCCCACCAGTGCGCGAGCGCCGTCAGGCCGCCGGTGGCGCTGGAGCCGCCCGAGTAGCCCGCGGTCTGGCCGCTGATCCAGCTCTCGTCCTGCGGCGAGAGGCGGAGTTCGTCCAACCGGTCCCGCAACGACATCCCGTCGATGCCGACCAGGAGATCCCGCCGCAGCAACGGGTTGAGCGGCTGCGGGAAGTACTTGTCGGCGTCCTTGAAGATCATCTTCCACAGCTCGGAGAGCCGGGTGTCCACGTCCAGCGGCGGGAACGCCCGCGGTCCGGTGGGCGAGGGCATGATGATCCGGGTCGGGAAGCCGTCGCGGACCGTCGGGATCCCGTAGCGCCGCAACTCGGCCTGGACCAGCTGCTGCGTCGGGCCGACCCACTGGCCGCCCAGCTCGACGGTCTTGCCGGCGAACTGACCGGTGAACGTGCGCCCGCCCAGCCGTTCGCGGGCTTCCACCAGCAGCACGTTCAGACCCCTGGCCCGCAGGTCCCGCACCGCGGTGATGCCCGCGAACCCGGCCCCGATCACGACCGCGTCGTAGACCGTGTCGCGGGTGCCGGTCGCGCCCGCGACGCCGGGCAGCAACCCGGTCGACGCGGCCACCACCGACAACCCGCCCGCCCGCAGCAGCGTGCGTCTGGATAAACCTTCTCTGCTCACGTTTTCCTCGTTCTGGTCGGTCTGGACAGCGGTCGACTCCCGCGTGGACGGTCCACACGGGAGCCGAAGACGGTGTCGTGCTGTGGTGGGAGGAGGGATCAGAGCAGCGGGGTCTCCGGGTCGAGCCCGAGCAGCACCCGGCCGTACACCTCGAGCGACGTGCCCAGCAGGATCATCCCGTGCAGCGACAGGCCCTGGAGGTCCCGGTGGAACCGCTGGAGCGGCACGTCGCGCTGGATCACCCCGGCGCCGCTGGCGTTGTACAGGATCTCCACGGCCTCCCGGGCGAGCTGCACGGCGTACGCGCTGTGCCCGCGCACCGAGGCCTTCTCCGGCACGGTCGGCTCCTCGCCGGCGTCGGCACGGCGCTGCAACAACTCGTAGACACCCCGCATCAACGCCTCGGCCGCCGCGATCTTGCTCTCCGCGGTGGCCACCTGGATCTGGGTCAGCGGGTGCTGGGACTGGTCGGTCCACTTCGTGTACGCGATGCCGCGACTGGGCAGCCGCTCCAGGAACAGGTCGTACGCGCCGCGCGCGATCCCGATCAACGCCGACACGCCCTGGGCGATGATGTAGCCGAACAGCCCGTACTCGCGGCCGGTCGGCTGGTAGTCCGGCGGCAGCTCGTAGGCGGCCGGGTCCGCGGAGACGACCCGGTGCGCCGGCACGAACACGTCGGTCGCCGTGGAGGTGCAGCTGCCCGTCGCCGCCACCGACGAGGTGTTCCAGTCGTCGGCGACGACGAAGTCCGACATCGGCACGACCGCGATGGCCTCGCTCTCCGCGCCGTCGGGACCCTGCACGATCGACGTGGCGATGTTCCAGTGCGCGCCGCGCGCGCCGGAGTTGAACCGCCACGCGCCGTTGAGGACGTAACCGCCCTCGGTCGGGGTCAGGATGCCGGACGGGGTGAACCCGCCGGAGATCCGCACCGAGCTGCTCGCGAAGATCTCCTTCTGCAACTCCTCCGGGTACATCGTGGCCATCCAGGTGCTCGACACCCAGACGCTCGCGATCCAGGCCGTCGAGCCGTCGCCGCGGGCGATCTCGGCGAGCACCCTGGCCTGGTCGGCGACCGGGAACTCCAAACCACCGAAGTGCCTCGGGGTCGCCATCCGGAACACGCCCGCGCGTTCGAGGAGTTCGACGTTCTCGTCGGGCAGCCACCGCCGGTCTTCGGCGTCCAGGCCGTTGCGACGCAGGATGGGCACGATGTCGCGAACGGCGTCCAGGACGGACGCGACATCTGCTTCGGATTCGGTCGTGGTCATGCCAACTCCTCGGTGACTATTCGGCACGCGGGTGATTCCCGGTTTCCCACCGGACACCCGCAGATTGGCAGAACGCGCGCACCGCGCAGTCACGACGCGGTAATCCGCCGCTCCCGCCGACCGGTTCGCGCGCACGAAAAATCCCCCACGAGTGACGGATCACTCGTGGGGGACGGTGAAAGGCGTCGGGCCCGGCGGGTGGTGATCGGCGCCGATGCCGATC
>NZ_JBFAEO010000015.1:0-149484 GCF_040642015.1 Actinosynnema sp. NPDC020468 | reverse complement strand
AGGAGGCACACGAGCGGGCAGGCGGCGGCAGGCGGGCAGGCTCGACCTCTCGCGCAGGTCGACCACCACCGGCCCCGTCGGCTCGGGCCGCGGCCGGGCCGAGGTCGCCGGAGGCCGTTGCCATCACCGGGGAACAGGTCGGCGCGGGCCGCCCGGCCGGTCCCGTCCGCCTCAGTTCGCCGGCGACGGGCTCTCGTCGTGGTCGGCCTCCGGGAGCGTGTCGGGGTTCGCGAGGGCCAGCTCCGCCGCGATCGCCTTCGCCTCGTCGATCTTGCGCTGCACCTCGTCCAGCCGGGCTTCCTGCTCGGCCGTGTCGGGCTCGTGCCGTTCGTCCGCCATGCGACCGGGATTGCCCGGCGGGGCTCGGGTCAACCACCCATGACGGATGTCATGGCGGGGTCGTGACGGTCGGCCCCCGCACCGGCACGCCCGGCGCGACAGGCTTGCCCCATGACACAGTCAACAGCTGTCCGCGCCGGCGCCGCAGTCGCGCTGAGCGGTCTGCACAAGGCTTTCGGCGAGGTGCGCGCCGTCGACGGCGTCGACCTCGTCGTGTCGCCGGGCGAGGTGGTCGCGCTGCTCGGGCCCAACGGCGCGGGCAAGTCCACCACCGTCGACATGCTCCTCGGGTTGACCGAGCCGGACCGGGGCGAGGTGGGCGTGTTCGGCAGGTCGCCGCGCGCGGCCGTGGTCGACGGCGTGATCGGCGCGATGCTCCAGAGCGGGTCGCTGCTGGACGACGCGACCGTCGGCGAGACGCTCGGGCTGGTCGCCGCGCTGCACCGCGAGCCGCTCCCGGTCGCCGAGGTGATGGCGCGCGCCGGCGTCGCCGAGCTCGCGAACCGGCGCTGCACCAAGCTGTCCGGCGGCCAGAAGCAGCGGGTGCGGTTCGCGCTCGCGCTGGTGTCCGACCCGGACCTGCTGGTGCTGGACGAGCCGACGGTGGCGATGGACGTCGAGACGCGCCGCCAGTTCTGGCAGTCCATGCGGGACTTCACCGCGACCGGCCGCACCGTCCTGTTCGCCACGCACTACCTGGAGGAGGCGCAGGAGTACGCCGACCGGGTCGTGCTGATGCGGTCCGGGAAGATCGTCGCGGACGGGTCCGTCGCCCAGGTCCGCGCCACCGTCACCGGGCGCACGATCAGCGCCGTGGTGCCGGACTACGACGGCGAGCCGCTGCCCGGCGTGCGCTCCGTCGAAACCCGCAACGAGCGGGTGCTGCTGGTGTGCGACGACTCCGACACCACCCTGCGCGCGCTGCTCGCGCGGTTCCCGCGGGCGCACGACATCGAGATCACCGCGCGGGGCCTGGAGGAAGCGTTCCTCGCGCTCACCGGGGAGGAGCAGGCGTGAACGTCCGATTCCTGGGCCTGGAGGTGCGCCGCGCGGTGCGCAACGGGCGCTACCTGATCTTCACCGTGGCGCTGCCGTCGGTGATGTTCCTGCTGTTCGTGAACCTCTACGGCGGCAAGGGCCAGACGTTCCCCAACGGGTTGTCGGTGGTGACGTCGCTGATGATGAACATGGCGCTGTTCGGGGTGATGTCCGGTCCGCTCGCGACCGGCGCGCGGATCGCGGTGGAACGGGCGTCCGGCTGGCAGCGGCAGTTGCGGCTGACCCCGTTGACGCCGCTGGGCTACGTGCTCGGCAAGGGTCTGCTCGGACTGCTCGTGGCGCTGCCCGGGATCCTGCTGGTCAGCGTGATCGGCGCGACCGTGGAGGGGGTGGAGCTGAGCGCGGGGCAGTGGTTCGCCGTGCTGGGCACGCTGTGGCTGGCGGCGATCCCGTTCGTGCTGCTGGGCATCGTGATCGGGCTGATCGCCACGGCGGACGGCATGCAGGCGATCACCGGCGCGGCGTCGCTGCTGTTCGGCCTGCTGGGCGGCATCTGGATCCCGGCCGAGGCCGCGCCGGGCTGGTTGCGCGGCCTGATGGAGGTGCTGCCGACGTACTGGGCCAAGGAGTTGGCGCAGGCGCCGCTGGTGCCGGGCACCGACGTCGGGCACGCGCTGCTGGTGCTGGGCGTGTGGGTGCTCGCGCTGGGGCTGGTCGCGGCACGCCGGTTCCGCGCGGGCCGGGTCTAGAACCTAGGTTGGCGCCATGCGGAGGTTGGCCTTCAGCTCGCTGTTCGTCCTGGTCTACATCCCCCAGGTGGTCTACGAGGTGGCGACCGGCGGTCGGCCGAGCGCCTGGCGGGTCGCCGCGGTCACCCTGCTGGTGGTCTACTCGGTCGGGTGGCTGGGGCTGCCGCAGGCGCTCTACCGCGACGGCGCGGGCGACCGGGGCCGGCTCGGGTGGTGCCTGGGTTTGACCGCGGTCGGCCTGGCCGTCGTCGGGGTGCTGGGCCTGGAGTACGCGGGCCTGATGGTCTACGTGATGGCGTTGTCCGCGCTGGCGTTGCCGTTGCGGGTGGCGCTGGTGCTCGACGGCGTGGTGTTCGTCGGGTTGGGCGTCGCGATGTTCGTGACCGGGGACCTGCCGCGGGACGCGGGGTCGTTGGGCACGTTGGCGTCGGTGACGTTGGGCATGTTCGCGATGAACCGGTTGATGCGGGCCAACCAGGCGTTGCGGCGGGCGCAGGAGGAGATCGCCGCGCTGGCCGTCGCCGAGGAGCGCAACCGGTTGGCCCGCGACCTGCACGACGTGCTCGGGCACAGCCTCACCACGATCACCCTCAAGGCCGGGTTGACCCGGCGGCTGCTGGAGAAGGACGACGTGGCGCGGGCGCGGGACGAGGTGCACGACATCGAGCTGCTGACCCGGCAGGCGCTGGGCGACGTGCGGGCGACCGTGTCGGGGTACCGCGAGGTGTCGCTGTCGGCCGAGGTGGTGGGCGCCCGGGCGGCGCTGCGGGCCGCCGGCGTCGAGGCCGACCTGCCGCACGCCGTGGACAACGTGGACCCGCGTCTCCAGGGCGTGTTCGGGTACGTGCTGCGGGAGGCGGTGACGAACGTGCTGCGGCACGCCGACGCCCGGCGGTGCGAGGTGCGGTTGGGCGACCGGTGGCTGGAGGTCCGCGACGACGGCCGCGGCACGGGCACCGGCGTGCCGGGCACGGGTCTGCGGGGGTTGGCGGAGCGGTTGGCCGCGGTCGGCGGCACGGTCGACGCCGGTCCGCTGGGCGAGCGCGGGTACCGGCTGCGGGCGGAGGTCGCGTGAACACCGGCGGGGCGGGGCCGCGCGGCGACCGGGCGCCGGTGGTAGGAGTGGGCCGACGAGTGGAGGTCCGGTGATCAGGGTGTTGCTGGCCGACGACCAGGCGCTGGTGCGCGGCGCGTTCGCGGCGATGCTGGGGCTGGAGTCGGACATCGAGGTGGTGGCCGAGGTCAGCTCGGGCGACCAGGTGGTCGCCGCGGCGCGGCGGACGAACCCCGACGTGGCGCTGCTGGACGTGCAGATGCCCGGTCTCGACGGGCTCACCGCCGCCGCCGACCTGCGCGCCGCGCTGCCGACGTGCCGGGTGATCGTGTGCACCACGTTCGGCCGGCCGGGGTACCTGGCGCGCGCGATGGCGGCGGGCGCGGCCGGGTTCGTGGTGAAGGACGCGCCGCCCGAGCAGCTCGTGGACGCGGTCCGCCGGGTGCACCTCGGGATGCGGGTGGTGGACCCGGTGCTCGCGGCCGAGTCGCTGGCGAACGGGCGCAGTCCGCTGACCGACCGCGAGCGCGAGGTGCTGGCGCGGGCGGGCGACGGCGGCACGGTGGCGGACCTGGCGCGGACGTTGCGGCTGTCGGAGGGGACGGTGCGCAACCACCTGTCCGCCGCGATCGGGAAAACCGGGGCGCGGACGCGGGCGGAGGCGGTCAAGGTGGCCGAGGACAACGGGTGGTTGTGACCACCCGATCGGAATGACGACCCTGATCGGCGAATTCCGGACCATTCCGCGCGACCGGGAATAGCCCCCTTTCCCGGGCTGAGCAGCGGAAGTCACCAAGAGTGGCGACCGGGTCCGCCGAATCGGACAACCGGGCGTAACAGATTCGCCCACCCGTCGATTCACGCATCGGTACAGTTGGCATCCGACGTCGGGCAGGGGGAACGGATGCGGGGCGCGGACGCGACACCGGTCGCACTGCCGCCGTGCGCGCCATCCCCGCTGTTATCCGCATCGCCGCGGAGAGCGTGATGACCGACAAGCGGGTGAACCCGTTCGCGGTCCCCTGGTTCGACTCGCCCATGCAACCCTTGCGCCCGTTCGACCACGAGTCGCACGAGGACTTCTACGTCGACGTCGACGGGTCCTTCGCCGAGTACGCCCGGTTCCACCGGGAGATGGGCGACTTCGACTCGATGCTGCGCCGCGGCCGCGTCGCGCTCGTCACCGGCGACACCGGGTGCGGCAAGTCGGCCCTGGTGAACCGCTGCGCCGGCTGGGTGAAGCAGGAGTTGGGCCGACGGGGGCACCGGGTCGAGGTGGTCGACGTGACGCAGGCCGCCGACCCGGACGACCCGATCGGCATCCCGGAGCGGATGTCGGTCGTGTGCGACCAGCTGTTCGACCAGGTGCGCGACCTGGGCGTGCTGCGGCCCGAGGTGGTGGACGAGTTCCGCGGCCACCGGGACCTGCCCCACCGGGTGTACCCGAACCTCGGGGGCTACCTGCGGGCCGACCACGCGCTCGTCGTCCTGCTGCCGGAGGTCGCGCTGGCCCGCGAGGTCGTGGCCTACGCCCGGTACGCGCGGGGCCGCGTGCTGTTCTTCCTCGAGTCCACCGCGCTCGGACCGGACGACGTGCGCGAGGTCGTCCGCGCCACCGAGTCCTTCACCGGCCTGGTCGACCTGCGGCTGGGCGAGTTGCGCGAGGGCGACGTGCACCGGTTCGTGCGGAAGCGGTTCGCCGGGCACGAGGGCGGGTTCCCGCGCCTGCTCGAGGAAACCCTGGACTGGGCGAGCGGTTGGGTGCGGTCGGTGGCCCAATTGCAGCGGAGCATGCACAGCACCTACGGCTACCTGATGGACCAGCGGACCGGGTACGGCGACGACGACGTGGTGACCAAAGAGGACATCACCGCCGAGGTCGGCCGCCAGGCCGGCGGAACGGGGAAGACATGAGCGGCCACCAGGGCACTTCGCCACACAACCCGTTCTCCCCCAACGCGGTGGCGCGGATCGCCGACAAGCAGGAGCGCGAGGAGGCCGACGTCACCGTGGTGACCGACGCGATCCGGCGCGCCGAGCACACGGTCCGGTCCTACGTGGAGCGCCGGCAGTCCGACGCGGAGGGCAGGCCCGAGGGCGCGGTCGTGCTCATCCTCGGCGAGTACGGCACGGGCAAGACGCACCTGGCGCGGCACCTGGTCCGGTTCGCCGACTCGCTCCTGGGCAACCCCGACAGCTCGCTGCACATCGAGGCCACCGCGGAAACCCTGGCGCGCGTCTACGAGCGGATGACCCGGTCGCTCGGCCGGGAGCGGGTGCGCGCGCGGGTCAGCGACTTCTACGCCGACATAGTGGCCAAGCAGCTCCAGGAGACCGGGCTGGCCGGTGACGCGGTGGCGCTGCTGCGCAGCCGCGAGGTCGAGCCGCAGCGGGTGGTGCGGCAGTTGCGGCTGATCGAGAGCGCGCTGCTGCGCGACGTGCTGGCGCAGCTGCGGGCGGTCACCGAGGACGACATGTTCGGCCAGGCGCTGACGCTGATGCTCAAGCCGCAGCTGGAGGAGGTCGTCTGGGCGTGGTTGACCGGCGGCGAGCCGGCGCAGGCGCTGGTCGACCGCGGCATCACCCGGCGCATCTCAGGCCTGACCGAGGTGCTGGACGCGATGGGCGTGCTCGCGCTGCTGTTCGGCGGCTCGCGGACCGGGTTCCTGCTGGTCATCGACGAGTTCGACAAGATCTTCACCCAGGCCACCGAGGTCGACGGGAGCGTGGCGACCGCGTTCCAGTCGCTGCTGGAGGTGTTCCTCAAGGCGGGCGCGTGCCTCGTGCTGTGCGGCAGCCCGTCGTTCTGGGAGGCGATCGACCCCAGCACGGCCCAGCGCATCGTGATGCCGGTCGAGATGCCGAACTGGAGCACCGAGCAGGCGCGCGAGTACGTCGAGCTGGCGCAGGCGGTGGAGTTCGGCGGGCCGCGGCTGGCGCCGTTCACCCGGGAGACCGTCGACTACCTGGTCAACCTGACCGCCGGCAACCCGCGCCAGGTGATCCGGATGTGCCACCGGCTCTACCGCGCGGCGGGACCGGACGGCGAGGTGACCGTCGACCTGGTGCGCGACGAGAGCCGGCAGCTGTGGGGCGCGCTGCGCGCCGAGGACGTGGAGGCCGCCGCGCGCCGGGTGCTCGACGCGAACGGGTGGACCTACCAGCGCGACCACTACGTGACGGTGAACGGCAAGGTCGACTACTGGATCACCTTCGGCGACCGGACCGGCGCGTGCGCGGTGCTGTTCAGCGAGTCGGTGCTGGACCAGGCGGACGTGGACGAGGTGCTGCGGCGGGTGGTCGCGGTGCGCGAGGCGCAGTCGGACGTCGAGATGGTGCTCGTGGTGCACGGCGTGGTGGCGGGCGAGCAGGCCGTGCTGCTGCGCGGACCGCTGGGCGGCGAGCCGCTGACCTACCGGGTGCGCAGCTTCGCCGAGGACTTCAAGGCCGCCGTGCAGGCCGCGGTGTGGCGGCTGCCGTCCCGCGAGCGCGGCGACTCGCTCGGCTCGCTGCACCAGCGGCTGGACCAGGTCAACCGGCAGTACGCCAGCCTGCACGGGTTCGTGGAGCAGCTCGCCGAGCACGTCGACGGCGTGCGGTCGGCGGCGGACCGGCAGTTCGGCGCGGTGCGCCAGCAGCTGACCGACGTCCAGCGGCGGATCGGCACGCCGGTCGCCGAGTCCGCCGCGCCCGTCCTGCCCGCGTCCGTCGAGCAGCTGTTCCGCGCCGCGGTGGACGCGCTGGACTCGGTGACCCAGCTGGACGTCATGCTGACCGAGGCGTTCGGGCCCGAGCCCGACCCGGTGCTGTCCGACGTGCAGACCAGGGTGTACTCGAAGGTGCACGTCGAGGCGTTCGGCGTGGCGAACCTGGTGTCGCACGCGGTGCGCGCCTTCCAGGCGGCGGTCGAGCGCTGGTACCGCGAGACGGACGCGGTGGCCCGCCCGGTCGACCGCGAGGCCGAGTCCGGCCTGGACGACCTGTGCCGCTCCTACGACGCGGTGACCGAGTACCTGCCGCTGTACCGGCTCTACCCGCTGGCCGACCAGCCGTGGACGCAGGCGTCCGGCCCGATGGCCGACATCGGCCGCCCGAACCGCCAGGCCGACCTGCACCTGGCCCTGGACGACCTGAGCGCCCGGGTCCGCGATGCCGTCCTGCGCCCGACCCGCTCGGGCGGCTGACCCCGGACCGGACGCGCTTCCCCCGACACCGCTCCGGCTCCGGTGCCCGGCGTCCTCGCACCCGTTCCGGCGGCACGGCCCAGGCCCGCACTACGGCCACACCGCGCCGGTTTCCGACGGCCGGGACCCGCTCCACTTCGGACACCCACGCCCGTTCCGGCGGCAGCGCCCACCGCCGCCCGGACCAGGCGCATGTCGTGGTGGCACACCTCGGATCCGGGTCAGCGCGTCGTGTACGGGCGGGCCAGGTCGGCGAGGCGGTGGTCGGCGTTGGTGACCTGTTCCTGGTCGATGGTCACGCCCACCAGGTAGGCGCGCGGGTTGAGCCGGTAGTAGTAGATCGCGCCCTGCTCCACGTCCAGGACCAGGCGCAGCAGCGGACCCTCCGGGCCGACGCCCGCGTTGAGCTGGTTGAACCGGCGCGCCAGGTCGACCAGCTCCCGGCTGAACACCCGGTAGAAGTTCCGGCGCGCCTCCACCGTGATGCCGACGAAGAACGACCGCAGCGACGGGTGCGCCAACTGGTCGGCCTCGAAGCCCACGCCGTCGGTGGTGCAGTAGGCGACGTAGTGCAGGTCCTCCGCGCGCACCGCGTCCAGGCAGGCGCGGGCCAACCCGGCGGGCAGCTCGTCGGACGTGGTCCGGCTCCACGGTTCGAGCGGCGGGTGCAGCGAGGTGAGCGACGGCGTCTCGCCCTCGCTCTCGTAACCGCCGGGGTTCTGCGACAACTGGCGGACCAGCTTGCGCAGCGCGGTCGCCAACGCGGACAGCTCCCGGTCGGCCTGGAGCACCTCCGGCGTGCGCGACAGCGCCAGGTCCGGCGGCGGCACGCCGCGGCTCAGGCCGACGACCGACTGGCCGGGCACCACCGAGTTGCACTGGAGCGAGCCGGACGCGGTGTGCAGGACGGTGCGGATGAGCAGGCCGGTGCGCGCGCCCAGGAGCCGGGTCTCGACCCGCGCCACGAACGAGTCGAGCCGGCGGCCCAGTCCGCGCAACGCCTCCCGGCCGCGGTAGTCCGGGCCGAGGCGGTCGGCGGAGAGGTTGAACAGGCCCTCGCCGTAGTGCGAGACGTGTGCCAGCGCGGGCGTCTTGCGCACCGCCGAGACGCACGCCTCCAGGGTTTCGGTGAACTCCTCGCCGAGGAACCGCGCTTCCTCCACGTGCGGCTCCACGTCGCCGGACTCCGCGTCACGTCGTGGGGATGTCGACATCCAGATCCCTCCAGTCCCCGTCCGCTCCGGACGTCCGCACGACATCGAGGTTGGCCGCGACGCCGTCGGTGACCGGGTGCTGCTCGCCGAGGTACTCCGCGCAGTCGGCGTGCAACTCCTCCAACAACCGCGCGGCCTCGACCGGGTGGTCCTCGGCGGCGCACCGGATCGACGCGTTGCGCGCCACGAGCGTCCACGGGTGCGCCGGGCCGAGCCGGGTGCGCAGCCGCTCGTGCGCGAAGTCGATCTCGCCGACGGCCTCTTCGTGCTCGCCCGCCGCGTGCAGGCAGGTGCCCAGCGTCAGCCGGGTGAGCGCGACGAACGGGTGGTCGTCGTCGTACTCGGGTCGACCGCGGAACTCGGCCAGCACGTCCCGCGCGAGCGCGACGGCCTTGCCCGGCTCGCGCAGCACCCGGTGGTCGATCGCGAAGCTCAGCCGGCACCCCTGGGTGTCCGGGTGGAACTGCCAGTTGTGCTGCCGGTGCATCTCGGGCCACGCGGCGCCGTTGCGGTCCCGGGCGCGACGGGCGCGCAGCGGGTTGCGCTCGCGGCCCGCGAGCAGGCGCTCGGTGATCGCGAGCTGCCACTGCGCGCCCAGCACCTCCAGCTCCGAGCCCTGCACGGCCGGGTCGCGCAACCGGTCGCGGGACTCGCGCAGCTGCTGCTCGGCCTCGTGCAGGTGGCCGAGGTCGCGCAGGTACACACCGTGCTTGACCTGGGAGCGCAGCGAGTGCCGCGACTCCGGGCCGAACAGCCGGCGGCGGCGGTCGAGGTTGTCCTGCTCGATCTGGAGCGCGGCCCTCGTGTCACCGGACAGGAACAGCGAGTTGGCCAGGTTGTTGGCCGCGAAGCGGGAGTGCGGGTGGTCGGGGCCGAGCGCCTGGAGGAAGCCCTTCCAGGTCGTCTCGTCCTCCTGCACCGCCTCCGCGTACTGGCCGAGGCCGCGCAGGTCGCCGCCGAGGCCGCGGGTGCTGATCAACGTCTGCGGGTGGCCGCGGCCCAGGGTGCGGCGCTGGTAGAGCAACGCGTCCTGGTCCAGCTCGTAGGACACCTGCGGACGGCCGTGCCGGCGCTCCAGGTTCGCCAGCTGCGCGCCGAGCCGCGCGGCCAGCGGGTCGCGCGGGCCGAACCGGTCGCGCCACGACGCGAGCAGCTCGTGCGCCAGGTCCGTGGTGCCGAGGTCGACGCCGACACCGCCGTCGGTGAACAGGAACCGCAGCTGGTTGACCAGCCAGCGGCGCACCCTCGGGTTGTCGCTCGCGGGCGCGTCGGACGCGAAGACGTGCTTCTGCAACTCGCGGAACCGGCCGACCCGGTGCTTCGCGCGCTCGCCGTCGACCTCGTCCACCTCGGTGGGCGCGAACCCGGCGAGCACCTCGAGCACCCGCGCCTGCCGGCGGCGGGCCTCGTCGGCGGGCATCGCGCCGCGCAACGCCCGCCGCACCACCCGGTGCAGCCGCAGGGAGTCGTTGCGGCCCCAGTCCACCTGGAACAGTCCCCACCGGACACCGGTCCACAGCACCCGGTCGATCTCGCCCGAGTCGAGCGCGAGCGTCGCGGCGTGCAGGTCGTCGAGCTCCACCAGCGCGTCGATCATCGCGCGGGACCGGACCAGCTCCAGCCCGACGCCCTCGGGCGAGAGGAACGTGCACAGCTCGGCGAGCAGCACCGCGACCGGGCCCGCCACGTCGTCCCGCAACGCGTCCAGCAGCACCGCGAACACCCGTTCGGCGACCTCGCCGTCCTGGTCGCGCTGCTCCTCGAACCGGTCGAGGAACGTCCGCACCGGACCGGACACCGCCTTCGGCCCGGTGCCGCCGGAGCGGCGGTCCGCGTCGACCGACTCGACCAGGTAGGCCGCGGCGAGCTGGAGCCCGAGCGGGGTGCGGCCGACCGCCTCGGCCACCTCGGTGGCGTCCTCGTCGGACAGGATGCCGGGCACGCTCGCGGTCAGCAGCGCCTTGGCGTCGGCCGGCGCGAGCGCGTCGAGCCCGAGGTCGGGCTGGGCGGTGTCGGCGGTGATCAGCACCGTGCCGGGCCCGCCGAGCGCCTCCGCCTTGGCCAGGATCTCGGCCACGTCCGCGTTGTCGTAGACCAGCAGCCAGCGCGGGAAGCTGAAGCCCTTCTCCAGCGCGTCCAGCGCGGAGGTCATGCCGGAGGCGGGCGCCTGCTGGCGGGTGCGGCGGTTCTTGGCGACCGCCTGCCGCATGCCCTCCTCGAGCCTGGTCAACGCGATCGCCTCGGCGCCCGCGTCGTGCGCCGGGATCCACCACACCAGGTCGTAGTCGCCCGCGAACCGGTAGGCGTACTCCAGCGCGAGCGCGCTCTTGCCGATGCCGGCCGAGCCGCCGACCACGAACGCGCCGGGCCGGAGGAGCACCTCCGCGCGCAACGCCTCCAGGTCGTCGTCGCGACCCACCAGGCGCTCGTGCCGGGACGGCAGCGCGAGCACGTCCGGCGCGCGACCCGGGAACCGCCGGAGTTCGACCACGTCGAGGTCGGAGGCGAACAGTCCGAAGTGCTTGCGCAGCCGCGCCGCGACGACCTCCTCCCGGGCGCCGGGCACCAGCACGGCGGTACCGGAGCGCGGTGGCTCGGGACCGCCGGCCTCGACCACCAGCCGGACCACGCCGGCCGACCGCGGCAGGTTCCCGTTCGCGACCGCGGCCAGTTCGGCCGAGGACACCAGCAGCACCTCCGCAGGCTCCGCGCCGTCGGGCAGCCGGTCCGCCCGCGCCGGCACGGTGGTCGCGCCCGCGCGGTCGAGCACGTCGCGGCCCCAGTCCGCCCAGACCCGGTCGGCGGGCGCGTAGACGACGTGGATCGCCTGGTCCCCGGGCCCCGCCTCGACGCCGATGTGCGCGCGGTAGAGCCGCCGGGTGCGCGGGTGCGGCGCGGGCACCGCGTCGACCTCGCCCGCCGTCACCGCGCTCGCGAGCCTGCCGTACTGGGCGACCGACCCGTCGGGACCGTCGTCGTCCTCGGCGAGCACCGCGACGCGCGGGCCGTGCGCGGCGTCGGACCGGAACGGGATGCGCACCGGGTGGGCGCCCGGCGCGGTGAAGTCGGCGAAGTGCCGGTCGATCTCCACGAACGGGTCGCGCTCGGTCTCGCGGTTGCCGCCGACCCACAACGCCACCGGCACCACGTCGAGCTTGACCCGCACCCGACTCTTGAGCTCGCGGGCGAGGCCGGCGGCGCGCGGGATGGCGCGCGAGCGGGCCTGGAAGCACACCACGGCCGTGTCGGCGGTGTCCGCGATCAGGGTGAGGCCGGTGTCCGTGCCGCCCGTCGGGGCGTCGATCAGCACGTGGTCGTAGTCCAGCGCGGACAACTCCGCGCGCAACGCGCCCGAACCGGCCTCCAGCGGCACGTCGCCGCCGGCCGAGCCGGGCGCGTAGACGTCGATGTGCCCGTGCGTCGGGCCGGGCACGTCGTAGCGGTCCACGGTGAACGACGGCTTCAGGCCCGGCGCGCTGTAGACGGCGGTGAGCAGCCGGCCCGCCTCGGGCGGCAGCACGACCCGGCCCGCGTGGAACGGCTCCAGGTACTCGGGCACCCGCGGCGACTCCGAGCCCCAGTCGACGACCAGCACCCGGCGGCCGGCCGCGGCGAGGGTCCAGGCCAGGTTCACCAGTGCGCTCGTCCGGCCCGCGCCGCCCACCGCGGAAAGGAATGCCACGACAGAGGGTCTCGTCGCGCCGCTCATCTGCTTCTCCAGTCGCCCGTCGGCCGCCGGTGGAATTGCCTCGTCCGCTTTTATGCGGATCCGAATGCGTGCTCACTCGAATGGAGGCAGGGCGAACCGCGTGGTGTTCGGCGAAACGCGACCATCTTCGCGGACCTTCCCCCTGCGGCGGTGCGGTGCGATTCCCCATCGTAGTGCGACCGCGAACGCGATGTGGGAAATGCCCCGATCGGCGCAAGAGGGTCCGGTGACCGTCCCGGAATTGTCCTGTCCGACGCGGACGGATCCGTTGTGGACCGCAATCCTGGGCCGGCGAACCGGATTCACCCGGATGCCGGAGCGGGCAACGGCATGTCGACGCTGCTCAGGGGGTACACAGGGGTCCCACCCACCACCTTCGGGCGACCCCGCCCGGCGACTTGCCGGAAGACGGGCGGGGTCCGCTCCCGCTGTACGAGGAGCAGGAACATGGGTAGCACACCACCTCGCACCGCACACCTCGCCGCTTCGTCGCCGAGGAGGTCGTGATGGCGCACGTGCGCGATCTCGTGGACGCCCGCACGGGCGACGTCTTCGACCAGCCGACGCCCTTCGGCCTCGTCTACCCGGTGCGCACCGCGGACGACGCCGCCACACCCGGTCAGCGCGGCCGGACCTGGGAGTACCTGGTCGCCACCGGCCGGGACCTGCGCCCGGCCGGGTGACCGGCCCGGATCTTGCCGGAGCGGCAACGCGGCTTGGCGCTGCGGCCGGTCGGGCCGGATAGTGCGCCCATGACGAAGACGGCGCAGTTCTGGGAGGACTTCTACCGCGACCGGCCCGTGTGGTCCGGGAACGTGAACGTGGCGCTGAAGCGGGAGGCCGCGAAGCTGACGCCGGGCACCGCGCTCGACCTCGGGTGCGCCGAGGGCGCGGACGCGATCTGGCTCGCGGGCCAGGGCTGGCGGGTGACCGGCGCGGACGTGTCGACGGCGGCGCTGGCCCGCGCGGAGAAGGCGGCCGCGGACGCGGGCGTGGTGGTCGACTGGCAGGTGCACGACCTGGCGGAGACCTTCCCCGCAGGGGAGTTCGACCTGGTGTCGGCGCAGTTCCTGCACTCGCCGGTGGCGCTGGACGGCGAGCGCGAGTCGTTGATCCGGCGGGCGCTGGGCTCGGTCGCGCCGGGTGGCGTGCTGCTCGTCGTCGGGCACGTCGGGTGGCCGACGTGGGCGACCGAGCAGCGCCACCACGACGTGCACCTGCCGACCAACCCGGAGGTGCTGGCCTCGCTCGACCTCGGCCCGGACTGGCGGGTGGAGGTGGACGAGGTGGTGCCGCGCGAGGTCACCAGCCCGGAGGGCGTGGCGGGCACCACCGACGACGGGGTGCTGGTGATCCGCCGGCTGAAGTAGGTCCGGCGACAGAGGCGCGGTCGGTCGGAAGGCTGACGCGCCAACGGGTTTCGCCCTGACACAGTGATCGCGCGGACGGCATCCGGGCCGTCCGCGCGAGTGGAGGGGTCCGCAGTGGACAAGAGAATTCCGGTCGCGGTCGCGGGATTGGCGGTCGCGCTGGCCGTCGTGGCGCCCGTGACCGCGCAGGCAGCCGGTGCGCAGGTGAGCACACCGGCGTTGTCCGGCAAGTACCCCGTGGGCACGACGGATCTGCACCTGGTCGACCCGGGTCGCGCCGACCCGTGGAAGCCTGAGCAGCGGCGCGAGTTGATGGTGACGGTGACCTACCCGGCGCGGCCGGGCGCGGCGCCGCGGGCGGCGTGGATGACGCCGGGGGTGGCGGGCGCGGTGGACGCGCTCGCGTCGAGCCCGGCCTTCCTCGGTCTGCCCAGGGGTTCGGTGGACTGGGGCGGCGTGCGGCGGCAGGCGCGGGTGGACGCGGCGGTCGACCGGTCGTCGTCGTGGCCGGTGGTGCTGTTCTCGCCCGGGCTCACCTCGGTGCGCGAGCTGAACGCCGGTCTGACCGACGACCTCGCCTCACGCGGGTACGTGGTGGTGTCGCTCTCGCACACGCACGAGTCGGGCGCGGTCGAGTTCCCGGGCGGCCGGGTGGAAACCGCGTTGGCGGACATCGACACGACCGCCGGCCGCAAGACGACGATCGACACGCGGGTCGCGGACACCCGGTTCGTGCTGGACGAGATGACCCGGCTGGGCCGGGGCGCGAACCCGGACGCCGAGCGCGACCCGTTGCCGCGCGGGCTGGTCGGCTCGTTCGACCTGTCCCGCGTCGGCATGTTCGGGCACTCGTTCGGCGGGTACACGGCGGGCGAGGCGATGTACCGGGACCGGCGGATCGACGCCGGGGTGAACGTCGACGGCACGCTCGGCTACTCGAGCAACCCCTACGAGCCCGGCGAGGTCGTCAAGCACGGGCTCGACCGGCCGTTCCTGTTGGTGGGCGGCGATTCGGTGAAGGACGGCAAGGTGGTCGAGCACTCGCACGCGGACCGGACGCTCGAGCCGACGTGGGCCGACTTCTGGCCGAACCAGCGCGGGTGGAAGCGCGACCTGCACTTCGACAAGAGCACCCACTACAGCTTCACCGACCTCCAGTTCGCGGTGCCGCAGCTGACGTCGTTGGTGTCGCCGCAGGTGCGGGTGGCGCTGGTCGGCTCGATCGACCCGGAACGGTCGTTGAAGGCGCAGCACGACTACCTGGCCGCGTACTTCGACCTGCACCTGAAGTGCCGTCCCACGGCGCTGTTCGGCGGCGCCTCGCCGCGGTACCCGGACGTGCGCCTCATCGCCTGAGCGTGGTGCGGACCAGCGTGGCGTCGAACGGCCGGTTGCCCGACTGCACCGGCATCGCGTCCGGCGGTCGTGGACCCAGGACGGCGGCGGCCTCGTCCGGCAGGCCGATCCAGTGGTCCACGACCGTCGCGGTGACCGGCGGGCCGGCGTCGAAGCGGCAGCTCAGCTCGCCGGGTCCGTAGAACTCGAAGGTCAGGGAGGTCTTGCCGGGCAACGACTTCGGGTCCAGCCGGTCGGCGCCGACCTGGCAGCCGCGCAGTCCTGCGCGCGGCAGCGTGAGCTGGGTGCGCCAGGTGCGACCGGTCGGGCGGACCACGAAGTCCACCGCCCGCTCGGCGCCCGCGGTGGTGTCCGAGGACACCGCGACGGTGGGCGCGGGCAGGGTGAACACCGGCGCGGTCGCCCTGAGCACCGGGCGGTCCAGGACCGGGTAGTCGGCGGTCAGGTCGACGCGGTCCGGGTTCGCGCCCAGCGCCTTGCCGGTCCACGCGTCGGTCGCGGGGTCGGCGGACAACCAGTCCGCCGACCCCTTCTCCGCGTCCAGCAGGTAGATCAGCGAGTCCGGGCGGCGATCGGCGCCGTCGAAGGAGAACCGGGCGGTGCCGACGCCGAGCAGCGCGACCGCGACGAGGGCGATCGCACCGGAGGTGATCAGGTTGCCGCGCAACGGTTTCAGCAGCGGCGCGAGCAGGATCCCGCCCAGCAGCGCGAACAGCACGCCGGCCGCCGCGAGCGGCATGCCCAGTGCCACCAGCAGCGTGCCGACGAGCGGCGGGTAGAGCGCGGCGGCGGTCAGCGGCGCGAGCACGGCGAGCAGCGGCCGGGTCGTCCACCACAGCGCGGGCAGGCCGAGCAGCAGCGGCCACTGGAACAGGAAGCCCACGCCCGGCGCGAACGCGGTCGTCGCCACCAGCAGCACCGCGGCGAGGCCCAGCACGCCGCCGAGCACCTCGGCGTGGGAGAACCGGCGCAGCAGCCGGGCGGCGGCGAACAGCGTCGCGAGACCCAGCGCCAGGAAGCCCGCGACGAACCAGCCGCGCTCGGGCGGTTCGGACAGCGCCAGGAAGGCCAGCCCCGGCCGGGCCCACGCGATCAGCGCCCACACCCCGAACGCCGCGCCCGCCGCGACCGCGACCGCGCCGACCGCGATGCCCGCGACCGCGAGCAGCGGCGCGACCCGAAGCCGGCGCACCACCACGACCACCACGTACCCGAGCACGGTCAGCACCGCGAGCACCGCGCCGAGCCACGTCGGGTAGTGCACCAGCACCCGGGAGAACAGGTCGAAGTACACCGCGTCCGACCCGCGCGGCGCGGTCAGGTCGGCGGCACCGAGCGCGGCCACCAGGCCGGTGATCGTCTCGCCGTGGTGCTGGAGGCTGCCCCGGTCCAGGTGGGCCAGGTCGTCGTAGGGCGAGTGGTAGTCCTCGACGTGCTCGATGAACGCGCTGTCCAGCCCGGTGGCGCCGGCGTCCCGGAACACGGTGAAGTCGCTGCTGTTCGGCATCCGCCGGTAGACCTCGTAGGCCAACGAGTTCGCGATGGGCCTGCTGCTCGCGCCGGCGAACGCGGTCACCAGGTCGGCGTTGCCCGGACCGGTCTGGAACATCCATACCGGTCCGCCGCTGCCGCGCGCCTCGAAGTTGAGCACCGCGCCGAACCGGTCGACCCCGTTCGCCCGGACGAACGCCTCCGCGCCGAGCAGACCCATCTCCTCGCCGTCGGTGAACAGGAACACCACGTCGTTGCGCACCGGCCGGGTTCCCAGCACCCGCAACGACTCCAGCATCGCCGCGACCGCCGCGCCGTCGTCGGACGCGCCGGGACCGGTGGCGACCGAGTCGTGGTGCGCGACGACGAGCAGGGCCTTGCCCGACGGGTCGGTGCCGGGCACCCGCGCGACCACGTTGTGCGCGACCGCGATCCGCACGACGCCCTTGCGCGGCACCGCGACCCGGCCGTCCTGGAGTTCGACCCGCGCGCCGAACCGGCGGGCCTGGTCCGCGACGTAGCCGCGCACCCGCTCGTTCTCCGCCGAGCCGACGGGGTGCGGCCGCCGGGCGATCTGCTCCACGTGCGCGAACGCGCGTTCGGCGGAGAACCGGTCCGCGGGCGCGTCGGCACCCGCGGGCGCGGGCGGCCGGAACGCCTGCACCGCGACGAAACCCACCGCCGCGACCACCGCCAGCAGCGCCGGAACCGCCCGGGACCGAGTCATCCGGTGACCCTAGCCCGCGCGCGGTGCCGGCGGGAGCCCCCGATCGCGCCGGCCCGAAGTCCGTCCACAGTGGACTTTTCGGCGGGCGGTTCAGCGCCGGGTGCCGATCCGGGCCCGCACCTCCAGCAGGTACTCGCCGATCGCGTCCCGGTTGCGGGTCAGGCACTCGATGCGCTCGGTCATCCGGGCCTTCTCGTGCTCCAGGGTCGCGAGCATCTCCGGCGTCGCGTCCGGGAAGTGGATCACCCTCGGCTGGTCGAGGCACGGCAGGATCTGCTTGATGATCCGGGTCGGCAGGCCCGCGTCGAGCAGGCCGCGGATCTGCATCACCCGGTCCACGGTGACCTCGTGGTAGTCGCGGTAGCCGTTGGCCGCGCGGTCGGACAGGATGAGACCCTGCTCCTCGTAGTAGCGCAGCAGGCGGCGGGACGTCCCGGTCCGCTCCGACAGCTGTCCGATCCTCATGTCGCCCCCCGGTGGTTGACCTTCACATCGGTGTGAAGGTTTGAGGATAGTCGGCATGACAACCACGACCACGCGGAAACTCCCGCTGCCGGCGCTGGCCGCGCTGGCCACGGCCGCGTTCACCACCGTGCTGACGGAGGCGCTGCCCGCGGGCGTGCTGCCGGGGATGAGCGCGTCGCTGCGGGTGTCCGAGGCGGCGACCGGTCAGCTCGTGACGGTGTACGCGCTGGGCACCGCGCTGACCGCGATCCCGTTGGCCGCGGCGACCTCGGGGTGGCCGCGCAAGCGCCTGCTGCTCACCGGTGTCGCCGGGTTCGCGCTGGCCAACACGGTGACGGCGGTGTCGTCGGTGTTCGCCGTGACGCTGGCCGCCCGGTTCGTCGCCGGTGTCGCGGCCGGCGTGGTGTGGGCGCTGCTGGCCGGGCACGCGCGCCGGATCGCGCCGGAGGGGTTGGCGGGCAAGGCGCTCGCGGTGGTGATGACGGGCATCCCGGTGGCGCTGTCGCTGGGGGTGCCGGCGGGCACGTTCGCCGCCGAGTGGGTCGGGTGGCGGCCGGTGTTCGCGACGATGACGGTGCTCGCGGTGGTGCTGCTCGGGTGGATCGGCGCCGTGGTGCCGGACCTGCCCGGCAGGAGGGGCGAGGGCGCGTCGGTGCGGGCCGCGCTGCGGGTGCCGGGTGTGGGCGCGGTGCTGGTGGTGACGTTGACCGTCGTGCTGGCGTACGCGGTGCTGTACACCTACGTCGCGGCGCTGCTGCGGCACCTCGGGTTGGGCGACCGGGTCGACGTGGCCCTGCTGGTGTTCGGGATCGCGTCGGTGGCGGGCATCGCGGTGGTGGGCACGTGGGTGGACCGGCGGCTGCGGCTGCTGACCCTCGGCGCCGTCGTGCTGTTCGCGGTGGCGGCCACGATGTTGGCGACCGGCGTGTGGGTGTACGCGGCGATCGCCCTGTGGGGCTTGGCCTTCGGCAGCGTCCCGACCTTGACGCAGACGGCGGCGGCGGTCGCGGGCGGCGCCCACGCGGACGCCGCGCAGGCGGCCCTGGTCACCCTGTGGAACGCGGCGATGGCGGCGGGAGGCGTCCTCGGCGGCCTGATCCTGGACCACGGCGGCCCGACCGCCTTCCCGGTGGCGGCACTGGTCCTGCTGG
The DNA here is from genome assembly GCF_040642015.1 of Actinosynnema sp. NPDC020468. Classification (NCBI taxonomy): domain Bacteria; kingdom Bacillati; phylum Actinomycetota; class Actinomycetes; order Pseudonocardiales; family Pseudonocardiaceae; genus Actinosynnema; species Actinosynnema sp. NPDC020468. The sequence continues at coordinate 130,676 of NZ_JBFAEO010000015.1, read as the reverse complement.
TGCCGGCCTTCCTCGCCGCCCTGAACCGCAACGCCTTCCCGCCACCGGAGCGCCGGACCTGACGGCGTGCCGCGGTGGTCGCGCGGACCCGGGGGCCGCGCGACCACCGCGGGCAAGTGGGGCGCACGCCGCCACCGCGAGACCGGACTCGACGGTCGGCGGTGTGCACGCCGCCACCGCGGAGTGCGCGACACCACCGCCCAGCCCACCGGCACCAAAAGCCGCAGGTCGCATCGAGTGGCGAGAACCGAGGCACAGCGCGAACAACACCACCGCCCAGCAGGCCGGCACCAAGAACCGCGGGTCGCGCCAGGTGGCGAGAACGGAAGCACAGCGCGCGGCACCACCGCCCAGCCGACCGACGCGCCGACCAAGCCCGCCGACCGAGCCCGGCCAGTGCGCGCACCCGTCGCCGACCGCGCGGCCCGACCACCTCGGTCAAGCCCGACGAGCGCCCGACGCCACCCCGCCGACCGGCGCCCCCGACTCGTCCCCGCCCCGGAAAGCCCGACCCACCAACACTTCCCGACCACGCCCCACACCCCTAGGCGCGGGCCGCCTCCTCCCGCACCCGGTCCGCCTCCGGCGCGCCCAGGGCCTCGTACAGCTCCAGCGCCCGCGCGAAGGCCGCCGCCCGGGCCGTCGGGTCCGCCGACGCACGCGCGGTGCCGGCCGACGCGCGGGCCTCCTCGTAGCTGCTCCCGCACCGCGCGGCCAACTCCACCGCGCGCCCGAACGCCGTCAGCGCCAGGTCCGACCGCCCCGCGAGCAGGTGCACCTCGCCCAGGCAGTTCTCCCCCATCGCGGCGTCCAGGTCGGACTCCAGGCGGCGGAACACGACCATCGCCTCGGCCAGGTGCGCCACCGCGTCCTCGAACCGGCCGAGGTCGCCCTCGACCAGGGCGACGCCGCGCAACGTGATCGCGGCGTTCAGCTCGGCGCCCGACGCGCGGTAGGAGTCCAGGGCCTTGAGGTGGTCGCGCAACGCGTCCTCGTGATCGCCGCGGTAGTAGGCGATCCACGCCCGGTTGACCAGCGCGTTGCTCATCCCCCGCGCGTCGCCCACCTGCTCGTACAGCCGGGACGCCTCGACGTAGTGCTCCTCCGCCTCGTCGGCGCGGCCGCGTTCGAGCAGCGCGACGCCGAGGTTGTTGCGGGTGGTGGCCTCCGCGCGCAGGTCGCCGAGCCGCTGCGTGGCCGACAGCGCGGCCTCGTGGGCGCGGACCGAGTCGTCCCACAGCTTGGCCAGGAAGTAGAACCCCCGCATGGTGTAGGCGAGCTGCCACCGCCGGGCGTCGAACACCCGGTCCGGCAGCACGAACAGGGTCGCGATCGTGTCGCGCTCCTCGGACAGCCAGCGCAGCGCCTCGTCCCGGCCCGCGAACCGGGGCCCGGGACGCGGCGTGCCGTCCAGCGGCACCCGCAGCCGCGCGGGCGTCACGAGCCGGTCGGCGGCGTCGGCGGTGTGCAGGTAGTAGTCGTAGACCCGGTCGGTGGCCGCGAGCTGCGTGACGACCGGCTCGTGCTCGCCCACCAGCTCCGCCGCGTAGGCGCGCAGCAGGTCGTGCATCCCGAACCGGCCGGCGCCGTCCTCCACCACCAGGTGCGCCCGCAGCAGCCCGGCGAGCAGCCTGGCCGCGGTCTGCGGCGCCACGCCGACCAGGGCCGCGGCCGAGAACCGGTCCACGCCGTGCCCCGGGAACAGGCCCAGGAGCCGGAACATCCTGGCCCCGTCCGGCGTGAGGTGCTGGTAGGACCACGAGAACACGGCGCGCACCTGCGTGTGCACGTCGCCGCCGGTGTCGAACACGTCCAGCCGGTCGCGCTCGTCGGCCAGCGCGTCGACCAGGTCGGCCAGCGGCAGCGCGCCGCGCGAGCGGACCAGGCCGACCAGCACCCGCAGCGCCAGCGGCAACCCCGCGCTGTGCCGGATCAGCTCGGTCACCGCGTCCGGCTCGCGGTCCGCCCGCGCGCCCAGCGCGGTGCGCAGCAACGAGGTCGCGTCACCCGGCGACAGCACGTCCAGGTGCAGCACCTCGACGCCCAGGTCCACGATCAGCCCGGTGAGGGTCTGCCTGCTCGTCACCACCACGGCCGCCGACGGCGACGCCGGGATCAGCGGCCGCACCTGCGCCTCGCTGCGCGCGTTGTCCAGCACCACCAGCACCCGCCGCTCGGCCAGCAGCGTGCGGTACCGGGCCGCCCGCTCGGCCCCGTCGTCCGGCACGTCGTCGCCGCGCACGCCCAGCGCCCGCAGGAACGACGCGAGCACCGCCTCCGCGCCGACCTCCAGGTCCTCCGGGCCGTAGCCGTGCAGGTCGGCGTAGAGGATGCCGTCCGGGAAGAACGAGCTGACCTCGTGCGACCAGTGCACGGCCAGCGCCGTCTTGCCCACGCCCGCGGTGCCGGTGATCAGCGCGATCCGCGGCGACGTCCGGTCCTCACCCGAGCCGAGCACGGCGTTCAGCTCGTCCAGCTTCTCCCGCCGGCCGACGAACTCCCGCACGTTCGGCGGCAGCTGCCGCGGCACGCCGCCCACCAGTTCCCGCACGTGCACGTGCACGTCGCCGCTGATCACCCCCGCCTGCACGACGGTGGAAGCCGCACCCGAGAAATCGTTGCGCGTCGCGTTGTCCTCGCCCATCGCCGTCCTTCGTCCGCCGGGCCGCTCCTCGTCGCACAAGATCTACCGCATGGATTCCACGCAGGGCGGCATCACCCCCGGCGCGGACGGGAGCTACCGGGTTCCGGCCAGGTCGGCGCGGGCACGGGCCTCGCCGACCACGAGCGGGGTGAGCACGCCGTCGAACTCGTCCGCGTCCGCCCAGTGCCGGGCCGCCACGAGGTTCTCGCCCGCCGCGGCCGCGGCGTTACCCAGCCCCGTCCGGGCACGCGCGGCCTCGTACCGGCTGTCGATCCGCTCGGCGCCCTCCAGCGCGCGCCGGTAGTGGTCGGCGGCGAGGTCGAGCTTGCCCGCGGCGAAGTACGCCCAGCCCAGGGCGTTCCACGTCATCACCAGGTCGAGGTCGAGCCCGAGCCGGACGAACTCCTCGCCCGCCCGGACCGCGTGGGCGACCGCGTCGTCGTGCCGGTGCAGCGCGACCTCCACCAACGCCGTGCCGCGCAACGTGATCGCCGCGTTCCGGTCGTTGCCGAGGTCCCGGTACGCGGCCAGCGCGACGCCCAGGTGGTGGAGCGCCGAGTCGTGCTCGCCCAGGTAGTGGTCGATCCACGCGAGGTTGGAGCGGGCGCTGGTGATCCCGTGCCGGTCCGCCAGGTCCTCGTGGATCTCCAGCGCGGCGAGGAAGTCGCGGCGCGCGGGCTCGAGGTCGCCCCGGTCGAACCGGGCCACGCCGAGGTTGTTCAGGGTGATCGCCAACGGCCGGCGCTCCCCCGCCGCGCGGGTGGCCGCGACGACCTCCTCCAGCAGCGCGATCCACGGCGTCCAGAGCTTGGCCTGGAACAGGTAGCCGTGCAGCAGGTGGGTGAACCGCCACGGCAGGTCGGACAGACCGCGGTCGATCGCGATCCGGCACAGCTCCGCCAGGGTCCGCCACTCGCGGTCCAGCCAGGCGAGCGCGGCCTCCCGGTCCTCGAAGCCCTCCACCGCGGCCGCGGCGGCCGGCAGGTCCGGCCGGTAGCGGTGCGGCGCGATCCGCTCGTCGGCCGCGTGCAGCCGGCGCAGCGCGTGGTCCAGCAGGTCTCGCACGGCGCGCTCCCGTTCCTCCACCGGCACGCCCGGCAGCACGTGCCGGACCGCGAACAGCCGCAGCAGGTCGTGCAGCCGGACCCGGTCGTCGGGCAGCAGGGTCAGCAGGTTCGCGTGGTCGAGCGCGCCGAGCAGGGTGTCCGCGTCGAGCGGGTCGAGCCCGCCGAGCGCGGCCGCCGCGGCCACCTCCACCTCGCCGCCGGGGTGCAGGCCGAGCAGGCCGAACATCCGGCGCTGCGGCTCGGGCAGCCCGTCGAGGGACAGCGCGAACGCGGCCTCCACGCTGCGCTCGCCGTCCACCAGCGCGCGCAGCCGCTGCGACTCGACGGCCAGCCGGTCGGCGAGCAGGTCGACGGTCAGCATCGGCCGGGACCGCAGCACGGCCGCGGCGATCCGGACCGCCAGCGGCAGCCCGCCGCACAGCTCCACCACCCGCGCCACGTCGCCCTCCCGGTCGCCCGCCGTGGCGCGGAACAGCTCGGCCGCCTCCGCCGCGGGCAGTTCGCCGACCTGCACGCCCACCGCGTCGTCCAGCGCGTCCAACCGCTTGCGGCTGGTCACGAGCACCCGGCAACCCGGCTCGGCGGACAGCAGCGGGCGCACCTGGTCGGTGTCGGCCGCGTTGTCCAGCACGAGCAGCACCCGCTTGCCCCGCACCAGGTCCCGGTACACGTTGGCCCGGCCGTCGAGGTCCGGCGGCACGGCGTCGCCCGGCACGCCCAACGTGCGCAGCAGGGTGTCCAGCGCGTCCTCGGCGGTGACCTCGGCGCCGCCGGAGTGGTACCCGCGCAGGTCGAGGAACAGGCACCCGTCGGGGAACGACGCCTGCGCCTCCCGGGCCGCGCGCACCGCCAGCTCGGTCTTGCCGACACCGGCCATCCCGCTGAGCACGACCGCGGCCGCGGGTTCGCGCAACGCCGCGGCGAGCCGTTCCGACTCGTACCGGCGCCCGGTGAAGTACCGGGTCACCGGAGGAAGGCCGTTCGGTCCCGCAGGTCGGACGGGTCGACGCGCGCCGACCGCGAGAGCCCGCAGGGAACCGTTCGCGCGCAACGCTTTCTCACACGCCTCCACCACGTCCGGCGCGGGCGTGGCCAGCCCGTTCTCCAGTTTGCTCAACTGCCCTTTCGTGGTGAACGCGAGGGTCGCGAGTCGCGCGAGCGAGTAGCCCGCGCCGACGCGCAACCGCCGCAGTTCCCTGCCGAAAGGTGTCGACCGGTCGTCCATGACCTCATGGTCGCGCACCGGCCCGGAACCGCACCCGAAGTCGGCGGCCCGGCACCCGGGTTCACCCCGGTGCCGGGCGACCGGCCACCGATCGGCCCAACCGGTCTCAGCCGAACAGGACGATCAGCAACTCGACGATCGGCACCACGACGTGGGTGTGCATTGCGGTCACCTCCTCGAAAGGGGCTCGAAGCCGACCCGACGACCGGTGGCGACCGGCGCGCGGAACACCGCCGCGCACTGCGCGCCGAAGTGTTCCCGAATTCCGCCGGACCATTTCCACCGGGAACTGCGGAGCGACTGTCTCCCGGGTTTCACCGGGCTGATTTCCCGATGCCGAAAGAATGCGCCTGCCCAGTTCGGGGCGGAATGGGTTGCACGTTTCCGGAAACTCCGAAACCCCGAAAACCCCGGTTCACCTGCGGGTCCGCGACCCGACCCGAAACACCCGATCAGGCGTACCGGAGGGGGTGGATCTGACTACACTCGACCGCCGCCGAGCAGAACCGGAGGTGGTCGATGACCCCGCCGATCCGCGACCTCGTGGAGGAGCTGAAGGGGCTGCGCAAAGGTCACGGTGTCGAGAGCATCGACCTGCGCGACCGCGTGGGTCCGGCGTTGCGCCAGGTCGCCGGAGTGGCGTCGGACGACACCACGGACCAGATCCGCGCCAAGGTGCGGGCGCTGCTGGAGGAGCTGATCGCGCCGCTCCCCGAGGCACTGCGACCCGTGCTGGGGTTGGCCTTCAACCTGCCCGCGCGCGACCAGCGGTACATCGCGCGCGTGGAGGCGTACGCCCTCGAACGCCGGGTCGACACCCGCACGATCCAGCGGCAGATCGACCCGGGCATCGAGCAGCTGGCCGAGTCGGCGGCCAAGCGCGCCGGGCAGCGGGAGGAGAAGCCGGCCAGGCAGCCGCCGTGGCGCACCGCGGACCTGCGGGTGTTCCTGAGCTTCGACCTGGCCGCGCCGGAGGTGATCGAGGTGCGCCGGATCATCGCGCTGCGCGACGGGTTGGACGCGCTCGACCTCGGCATGACGCTGACCCCGCCGCCGGGGTGGACCGGCGAGGGCTCGCCCGAGGACCTGGGCGTCGACCTGCTGCACGGCGGCGGGTTGACCGGCCGCACCATGCGCAACACCAACCGCGTCCAGTTCCGGCTGAGCCTGCCGCGCCCGCTGGAGAGGTTCAGCCGGCACGAGTACGCGCTGCGCGTGCGGCTGCCACCGGACCGCGGCATCGCGCCGCTGTACGCGTGCACCCCGGACTACGAGTGCGACTCGTTCGAGCTCTCGGTCCGGTTCCGCGCCGACCACCTGCCGGTCCGCGTGTGGCGCCTGCCCGGGATCTCCCCGCTGGAGCTGGACGACGAGCGCTCCGGCCGCGTCGCGATCACCCCGGACCGCTTCGGCGACGTGCGCGAAACCTTCACCGACCTCGAGCCCCACCTGTCCTACGGGATCGGCTGGCAGCTCCCCTGACCCGCACCACCCCACCCGGATCACCGCGCTGATCACCGCCCGGCCCACCGCCCGGTCACGCAGCGCCGCCCAGCACCAGCCGCAGCACCACGCGCAACGCCGGTGCGGGCAACGGCGCGGCGAGCCGGGCGAGGGCGGCGCGCAGCGCGGGTTCGCGGTGCCGGCCGATCTCGTGGCGCAGGCCGACGGAGACCTCCCGGTAGAGCGGACGGGCCTCGGCGCGGCGGCCGGCGAGCGAGTGGCACAGCGCGAGGTCGAGGCCGGTCAGCAGGCAGTCGACGTGCCGCGGGCCGAGCAGCGCGACCTGGCGCGGGCGGAGTTCCTCCAGCAGTGCCACCGCGTTCGGCCAGTCCCAGCGGCGCAGGTGGGTCCGCGCGAGGTCGTGCCCGGCCCGGTGGTGCAGCGGGTGGTCCGGTCCCAGCACCGCGCCGACGCGCGCCCTCGCGGCGGTCAGCACCTCCGCCGCCCGCGCCGGCTCCCCCGCGGCGAGCAGCACCCGTCCCTCGACCACCGCGCGGTCCAGCGCCTCCGGGTTGTCCGCGCCGAATCGGCGCGCGTGGTCGGCCCGCACCTCCTCCACCGCGCGCACCGCCTCGGCCCGCCGGCGCGGCACGCCCAGCGCCAGCGCCTCGGCGTGCACCCCGATCGCCACCCCGCACACCGGGTGCTCCCCCGCGCCGTGCAGGCGGTGCGCCGCGACCAGCTCCGCGCTGGTGCGCAAGGCTTTCCCGACCGCGCCGACCAGCAGCTGCAACCGCGCGAGCTCCAGCGCGGCGGCCGGCCACGCGCCGGTGCGCACGTCGTGGCGGGTGGCGCGCGGCAGCGTCGGGAGCAGCGCGGTGACGACCTCCAGCGGCTCGCGGACCCGTCCGCGCGCCCGGAGCGCGGCCACCTCGGCCACCACCACGAAGTCCCGGTCCGGCGCGGGCAACCAGTCCGGCACGTGGTGGCGGAACACCCGGTCCGCCTCGGCGTGCCCGCCGAGCCGGTCGTGCGCCTCGGCGAGGACGAACCGGGCGCGGTAGGCCGCGCGGTGGTCCCGTCCCGCTTCGGCCAGCGCCGCGGCCGCCCGCTCCGCGCCGGCGCGGTAGTCGCCGACGGCCAGCGCGGCGCGGGCCGCCACCACCAGGTCGTCCACCCCGCGCAGACCGAGTTCCTCCTTGAGCGCCACCAGGTTCCGGGCCGCCGCCTCGGCGCGCACCGGGTCGCCGTGCCGGCGGTGGAAGTCGGCGACCGCGCGCAGCAGCCGCACCCGGGGGCGCGGCGGCACGCCCGCCAGGTCCTCCGACCCGCCGTCCGTCACGGGGTACACAGGCGACCCGGTGGCACGTCCGACACCGACCTTCCGAATGCGCCCGACACCGTTGCCGACCCTGCCCGACCGACGCCGCGCCGCGGAACGTCGGAAAGTCGACACTTTCCGCGGGATTGCCGATCACGGCGTGTGCCCGCGCACCACTCCCGGATCGGACCGGACACCCGACAGCGTTACCCGGGCCGCCACTCGGACGAATCCCGGTACGCCTGTCCGGGCAGTTCAGGACCCTGATCGCGGTAATGCGAAGAACCCTCGGACACCATCGGGCAAAAAATTTCGGAACGCCGACAAAAACGCGACACCGGCGGGAACACGACCGGGCACGGGGTACTTTTGTGGACAACCACGCGTGAAGGAGTCCGGGGGATGGCTGTCGCGGTGAAGCCCAAGGTGTTCGTCTCCTACGCCCACGACTCCGAGGCGCACAAGAGCGACGTCCGGGAGTTCGCCGAGGTGCTCGCGGACTCCGGTGTGGACGTCACCCTCGACCAGTGGGAGAACCGCCGGCTGGACTGGTCGGCGTGGGCGATCGACGGCATGACGGCGGCGGACTACGTGGTGGCGGTCGCCTCGCCGCGCTACCGGGCCGAGGGCGACGGGGTGCTCCTCAGGGGCTCGGGCGTGCGGTCGGAGACGGCCGTGCTGCGCGACCTCCTGCACCACGACCCGGCCCGCTGGCTGCCCCGGCTGCTCCCGGTCCTGCTGCCCGGCCACGAGGTCGAGGAGATCCCGTACTTCCTGCAACCCCACGTGGCCGACCACTACAAGGTCACCGGCCTGACCCGGGGCGGCGTCGAGGACCTGCTGCGGGTGATCACCGGCCAGCCGGCGTGGATCAGGCCCGCGATCGGCGAGGTGCCCGTGCTGCCGCCGAGGTCGGACCGGACCAGACCGTGGCCCGCGCCGGTCGTCGCGCCGCCCGCCGTGGTGTGGCGGTCCGGGCTGGTGGGCGACCGGGTCGACGCCCCGACGCTGGAGGTGCACCTGACCCCGGTGGACGGTCACCGGATCCAGGCCCGCGCGCTGCCGCCGCTGGCCGCCGAACTGGCCGCGCTCGGCCGGGCGCACCGGTTGTTCGACGTCGCGGAGCGGGTCGCCGCGGAGTTCTCCGACGAGGGCGCGTGGGCGGTCGGCGAGGACCGGTCCGGCTGCGGGCTCGCGGTGCTGCGGTCGGGTCAGCGGACGGCGTGGTCGCGGCTGCCGTCGTCCCGGTTCGGCGCGCTGCTCATCCCCGACGACCTGGTGGAGCGGCTGACCGCGGCGATCCGGGTGCTGCTGACCCCGGACCTGCCCGCGCCCGCCCGGCTCGCGCCCGCCGTGGGCGTGGAACCGCTGGGAGTCATCCGGATCGGCCGCCGCGAGGACCTGACGGCCACCACCGGACCGGTGCACGTCTGCTACCGGCCGCACCTGCGGGTGCCCGCCGAGGAGGCGTTCACCCCCGAGCACCTGCGGCAGGTCGCGGACGAGGTCGCCGACGAGTTGACCACCCGGCTGCTCGGCGCGTTCCGCCGGGAGGTCCGATGACCGGAGTGCCCCGGTTGTTCGTCAGCTACTCGCACGACTCGCCGGACCACACGTCGTTGGTGCGCACGTTCGCCCACTTCCTGCGCGCCGAGGTCGGCCTCGACGTGCACCTGGACCAGTGGTACGACGACGTGCGCCGGGACTGGTCGCTGTGGGCCGTCGAGCACCTGAGGAAGGCGGACTTCATCCTCGTCGTCGCCTCGCCCGGCTACCGCAGCCGCGCGGACGGCGAGGCGCCGCCGGACGTGGGCCGCGGCGCGCAGTTCGAGGCCGCGATCATCCGCGACGACCTGACCCGCGACCTGCGCCGGGCGACCGAGCGGGTGCTGCCGGTCGTGCTGCCGGGCCGGTCCGTCGAGGACATCCCGACCTTCCTCACCGCCTACGCGGCGACCCGCTACCACGTGCCGGAGTTCACCCGGGCGGGCGTGGAGTCGTTGCTGGACGCCATCACCGGCCGGGGCGCGCACCCGCTGCCGGAGCGCGGCGAGTGGCTGGGCCACCGCGTGGAGCGGGCCGTGCCGGCCTTCCCGACGCAGCGCACCGTGCTGCTGGCGTCGAGCCTGAGCCTGCTCACCCGCAGCCCGGACGTCTCGATCGGCCGGGCCACGATGGACGACCACCACCTGGGGGACAGCGTCCTGCTGCGACCGTCGCTCGTCACCGGGCACGTGGCGGGCTTCGTGGAGTTCGACCTCGGCCGCGCCTACCGGCGGCTGCGCTCGGTGGTCGGCGTGCCGGACGACGCGGCGGAAACCGCGCTGGTGGGCCGGTTCCGGGTGCTGCTGGACGGCGAGCCGCAGCCCGAGGTGCGCGCGGGCTTCGGCCGCTCGGCCGTGGTGGACGTCGACGTGACCGACGTGCGCCGGCTGCGACTGGAGATGGACCGGCCCTCCGACGGCGGCCCGCCCCGACCGTGGCGCGCGCGACCGCCGACCGAACTCGCCTGGGGCGACCCGACCCTGTTCGCCTGACCCGGCACGGGAACGGGCGCCCCCCGAGGGGAGCGCCCGTCCGGTACCGCGTGGTGACTAGCTGATGGTGAAGTCGTCCGCGAACACGGGCGACTGGCCGTACCAGCCGTGCACGTAGACGGTGACCGTGCCCGACGCGCCCGTGGTGAACGGCACGGAGAGCTGGGTCCAGTCGCCCGCCGAGGTCCAGGTGCTGGCGGTCGCGCCGCCGCTCACGCCGAGGTACGCGTAGTTGCCGCGGACCCACGCCTTGAGCGTGTACGCCTTGTTCGGCGCGAGGGTGACCGACTGCGAGGCCTGGCCGTTGGTCGACGCGGTCGGCGTCACCTGGAGGGCCTTGGCGCCCGAGTGCGCCGTGGTGACGACCGAGTCGCCGGGTGCGACCCACGGGGACAGCTCGCCGGACTCGAAGCCGCCGTTGACGACCGAGCCGCCGGGCTGGGTGCCCTTGACCGTCACGGCGACCGTGGCGCTGTGGGCGCCCGAGGGCGCGGTGCCGGTCACGGTGAACTGGTACGTGCCCGGGGTGGCGTTCGCCGCGGCCGTGAAGGTGACCGTCGCCGAGGCGCCGGCCTGGACGCTGGACGGCGAGACCGCCGCCGTGACGCCGCCTTGGGCGGCACCCGCGGCCAGGGCCACGGTCTGCGCCGAGCCCTTGGTGACGGCCGTGGCGACCGACGCCGTCGCGGACTTGCCCGCGTCGACCGACACCGCGGTCGGGTTGACCGCGATCGAGAAGTCGTTCGACGGCTGGGTGCCGTTGACGGTGACCGTCAGCGTCGTGGTGTGCGACGCCGACGCGGCCGCGCCGGTCAGGGTGAACTGGTAGGTGCCCGGGGTGGCGTTGGCCGCCGCGGTGACGGTGACGGTCGCCGAGGCGCCCGCCTGCACGCTGGACGGCGAGATCGACGCCGTGACGCCGCCCTGCGCCGGACCGGAGGACAGCGCGACGGTCTCCGCCGAGCCCTTGGTGACGGCCGTGGCGATCGAGGCCGTGGCGGACTTGCCCGGGTCGACCGACAGCGACGACGGGCTCACGCCCACCGAGAAGTCGTTGCCCGGCTGGGTGGTCCCGCCGGTGAACGGCGCGAACTTGTGGGTGAACTCCCACGTCTGCTGCGCGATGCCGGAGCAGTTGTCGGCCGCCGCGCCACCGGGGCAGCTGCCGTTGTCGCGCTGGAGGGCCCAGAACGACAGGGTGTTGATGCCCTTGGACAGCGCCCAGTCGAGCACCGGCTGCGCGTCGGCGAGCTGGAAGGTCTCGGCGGGGCCGAAGTCGTCCACGCCGATCATCTCGGTGACGCCGACCATCGCCCAGCGCTGCGCGGCGGTCTTGCTCGGCCACAGCTGGCCGAGCTGGTCCACCAGACCCTGCGCGGCCGTCTTGGTGTCGTTGGCCATCTGGTGCGACGCGTTGTCGTAGTAGTCGAACGTCATCAGGTTCACGACGTCGATGCGCGCGTTGTTGGTGACCGCGTTGCGCAGCACCGCGACGCCCGTGTCACCGAGGCCGTGCGTGGTGGTGGGCAGCGTGTAGGAGAACTGGATCGTGCGGCCGTTCGCCGCGGCCCAGTCCTCGGTCAGCTTGATCGCCTTGTTGCGGCGGTCGATGCCGGCCGTGTTGGTCAGCGAGTTGTCCTCGATGTCCAGGTCGAGCCGGGTGATGTCGTAGGTCGTGATGACCTTCTGGAAGGCCTCCGCGATCTTGTTGACGTCGGTGCAGCTGTCGGCGATCTCGGTGCCGGTGTTGTCGGCCGTGTAGCCGCCGAACGACGGGATCGCGCCGCCGCCGTTCGCCTTGAGGGTGTTGATCTCGGCGCCGAACACGCTCGACGAGACCGGCGAGTTCGCGTCGCCGCTCCACAGCGGGGTGCAGGAACCCTTGGTCGCGGTCTGGAGGAAGGCGAAGGTGAGGTACTTGGCGCCCGACTGCTGCGCGAGGGTGGCCGGGTTCTCGCCCGTCCACGCCTCGAAGTAGGGCGCGAAGACCCGGTCGGGCAGCGGTGTTGCCGCGGCTTGCGCCGGTGCGGCGGCCGCGACGCCGGACACGGCCGCGCTGAGCGCGGCGGCCACGGCGACGAGGGTTCTGGACAGACGCATGTGCGCTCCAGGCAGGGGAAGGGACGTGGCTCTCCGGGAAGAACCGCGGTGGCGACCGCAACAAAAATTGGACTAGACCAACTCCCCTGTCAAGGGGGTATGCGACGGACGGTCATCGACTAGGCACCTGATGTCACATAAGACCCGAGAAAAGCGAAATGTCCGCTATAGCAAGGAAAATCCGGTTCGTGCGTCCCCTGCGCACGATCCTCAGTGGACGTCCAGTGTCCTCGTCAGCCAGACCACGTCACCCTCGGTGACGTGCGACCGGTGGAACCCCAGCTTCTCCAGCACGCGGAGCGACGGCGCGTTCCCCGCGCCCACGGTCGACCAGAGCCGGTCGCGCCCGGTGGCCGCGACCGCCCTGACCACGGCTTCGGCCGCCTCGGTCGCGTAACCGCGGTTGTGCGCCCGCCGGTACAGCTCGTAGGCGATCTCGGGTTCCTCGAGCGTGGACCGGCCGACGATCAACCCGCAGTAGCCGATGAACCCGCCGTCCACCTCGACCGGGTAGAGCCCGATCCCGTTCTCGGCGGTGGCCGCGAGCTGGGTGCGGATCCGACCGAGCACGTCCTCCTCGGTCGGCGTCCCCTTGCCGCGTTCGGCGACCAGCGCGCGGTACTCCGCGAGATCGGATTCCCGCCACCGCCGGAGCACCAGCCGCGGCGTCTCCAGGCGCGCGGGCATGGCCGCGAAGGCCGTCATCGGAACAGGGGGACGTCGAGGAACATGACCGTTCCGACAAGCGTTGTCAAGGCAGCCGCCACCAGAAGGGGGTTCACCCAGTCCTTGCGCTTGCGCACGAACCAGGTTACCCCGACGAACATCAGGACCAGAGCGATCAGTCGCCAGTCGACCATCTCGACGCCCCCGTTCGCTGTCTGTTCGCGATCGATCGCGAACGTTCGATGATCAGAGTACGTTAAGGTCGCGACAGAGGCAACGGAGGGTGGAATGGGCGAGTCGACGTCGGCTACACCGCTGGTCAACGAGCTGCGCGCGCTTCGCCTGGACAAGGGCGAGCCCAGCTACCGGGTGATCGCGGCCGAGGCCAACCGGAGCCCGTCCACGATCAGCGACGTGTTCGCGGGCCGGGTCGACACCTGGCCGGTGCTCCAGGACGTGGTGGCCGCGCTCGGCGGCGACGTGGAGCGCTTCCGCAAGCTGTACGAGCTGGACCGCAGCGAGCGCCTCGGGCTGACCGACCGGGCCGAGCAGCTCGGCGCGGAGCTGGAACTGCCCGAGCCGAAGACCGTGCGGCAGCACGCCACCACGTTGAACTTCCACGACGCGGGCACCATCTACGTGCAGAACGGCGGCCCGCCGCCCTACAGCCCGCTGGCCGGCACCGCGCCCGCCGACCTCGTGGCGCTCTACGACTCCGCGTGCGCGAGCCACGCCGCCGGCGCCCACCTGGCGTCGCTCTCGCTGGTCGCCACCCTGGTCGAGGCCGTGGTCGCCCGGGAGGGCGGCCACCCCGCCCACGGTCTCGGCGAACTCGAACACCGCGGCCTGATCACCCGGCGCACCGCCGAGCTCGGCCGGCTGGTCGTCGCCCGCGCGACCGAGGTCGTGCGCGGCGAGCGCCCGGCCCACCCGCTCGACTCGACCCGCGCGCTCTCGTTCGCGCTCGCGCTGCTGGCGACGGTCCACCTGGACCGCGAGGGCCGCTGAGCTACTCGGGCCGGCGCCACGCCGCGTCGTAGCGCGCCTGCCGTTGGGAATCGCGATCGGCCGATCGGGCTTTGCGGGATTCGGCGGCGGCACCCCGTGGGTAGCCGTACCTCGTGACGCGGTGATCGGTGCTCTCGATGGCGTACGACACCGCGAAGTAGACGCCGACGACCAGGCCGAGGGAGCCGGATGCGAGCGCCAGGGGCAACGGCGAGTCGAGGAAGACCATCAACGCCGCGGCGATACCCAGGGTCAGCGGCAAGACCATGATGAACGCCCGGACGGTGAACCAGACCAGCCAGGAGGGCTTGGTGGCCTGCTCGAACACCCACTCCCGGTAGCGCATCGGCAGCCGACCGCCGACCAGGTACCACGCGCGCAACACCAGCGGGGGCTTCACGACGGGTCCGCGGCGGTGATGACCCGGGTCAGCGACTCGTGCAGGCGTTGGAGCTCGTCGATCTCCATGCCCAGCCGGGCCACGACGGCCGGCGGGATTTTCAGCGCCTGCTCGCGCAGCGCCGCGCCCTTCTCCGTCAACGACACGGCCAGCAGCCGCTCGTCGCCCGCGTCCCGACCGCGGGTCAGGTAGCCGATCGCCTCCAGCCGCTTGACCAGCGGTGACAGCGTGCCGGGATCCAGCACCAGCAACTTCGCCAACTCCTTCAACGACAGTGGCGCGCGCTGCCAGAGCGCGAGCATGACCAGGTACTGGGGGTGCGTCAGCCCCATCGGCTCCAGGAGCGGCCGGTAGATCGCGACCACGCTCCGCGAGGCGATCGACAGCGCGAAGCAGACCTGGCGCTCCAGGGCGAGCGGGTCCTCGTCAACAGTTTGCACACCAACCATTAGTACACCATCTTACTCGCCGTTCGACCGATCAGTGGCGTTCACCCCACGTTCGGGTTGGACTCCTACCGTCGGGCTAATGCCCGAGGAGGGACGCATGGACATCTCGCTGATCGTCCTCGTGGTCGTGGTGACCGCGCTGGCGTTCGACTTCACCAACGGTTTCCACGACACCGCCAACGCGATGGCCACGTCCATCGCCACCGGAGCACTGCCACCCAAGGTCGCGGTCGGCATCTCGGCCGTGCTGAACCTCGTCGGGGCGTTCCTGTCCGTGGAGGTGGCCAAAACCATCTCCAGCGGGATCGTGGACGAGAGCCGCATCAGCCCGTCGATCATCTTCGGTGGCCTGGTCGGCGCCGTCGTCTGGAACCTCGCCACCTGGCTGCTCGGCCTGCCGTCGAGTTCGTCGCACGCCCTGTTCGGCGGCCTCATCGGGGCCACCTGGGTCGCGTCGGGCTCGGACGCCGTCCGGTTCACCACGGTGGCCGAGAAGGTGCTGATCCCGGCCGTCGCCTCGCCGCTGATCGCGGGTCTGGTCGCGCTGATCGCCACCTACCTCGCGTACACGATCACCAAGCGCGCCTCGGCCGACCGCCGCACCCGCGGGTTCCGGATCGGCCAGATCGCCTCCGCCTCGCTGGTGTCGCTCGCGCACGGCACCAACGACGCCCAGAAGACCATGGGCGTCATCACGCTGACCCTGATCACCGCGGGCTCGCTGCCCGCCGGCTCCCGACCGCCGCTATGGGTCGTCCTCGGCGCGGGCCTCGCCATCGCGCTCGGCACGTACCTCGGCGGCTGGCGCATCATCCGCACGATGGGCAAGGGCATCACCGACATCGAGAGCCCGCAGGGCTTCGCGGCGGAAACCAGCGCCGCCGCGGTCATCCTCACCTCGTCGCAGCTCGGCTTCGCGCTGTCCACCACGCACGTGTGCTCGGGCGGCGTGATCGGCGCGGGCGTCGGCAAGCGGCTCGCCGAGGTGCGCTGGACGGTCGCCGGCCGGATGGTCGTCGCCTGGCTGCTGACCCTGCCCGCCGCGGCGCTGGTCGGCGCGCTCGCGGGCGAGCTGTCCTCGCAGGGCAGCGTCGGCGTGATCGTGGTGGCGCTGCTGGCCATCGGCATCGCGGTCGGCTGCTGGCTGCTGTCCCGCCGGTCGCCGGTCGGCGCGCACAACGTCAACGAAGTCCCGGCCTGAGGAGGTCAGCCGTGCACGTGAACTGGAGCGCGTTGGGTCAGGTGCTGGTCGTGGCGCTGGTCGTCGGGGTCGGCGTGGTGTCGCTGTTCTCGCTGGGCGTCCTGGTCGGCGACCGGCAGACCACCGAGGGCGGCACCCGGTCGTCCGGCGCGTCGATCGCGTCGATCCTGTGCTTCGCGGCCTGCGCCGCGATCGTCGGGTACGGCGTGTACCTGGTGGTGTCGAAGTAGCTCGCACCCGAGGGCCGCCGGCGGGACACCCGTCGGCGGCCCTTTCACGTTTCGCGTCGTCCACCGTGGAGGGACGGGTTTGGCTACACCCTGGGTGTCATTGCTCCACTGTGGATAGTGCTTTGTGGAGGTTACGCCCACCTTGGAGTGAACCTGGTGTCACCCACGTTGGTGAACTTGCCGGGCGGTACTGGTCACGCAGCGGGTCGGGTGGTGGTCTACGTCACGGCGACGGTCCGACCCGTCACTCCGCAGACACAGCAGGACTCGCGTCCTCCGCCGGACTGCACCCCCAGGTGCGTGTCGCCGCACTCCACCCCGTTTCCGGGAGGGAAAGCCATGTCCACCTTCACCCGCCGCACCATCGCCATCGCCGCCGCGACGCTCGCGCTCGGCGCCGTCACCGCCGGCACCGCCTCCGCCGCTCCGGCGCCCGGCTACGACTGCCTGATCGGCAACGTCACCCTCGGCGTGTTCACCGGGCAGTACTGCGCGCCGCGCGGTGGCGCGCCGGCGGCCGGACCCGTCAGCGGGTCGTTCACCGCCACCACCCTGCTCGTCGCGCGGGCCCGGATCCAGTGCGATCCGCTGCTCGACGCCGGACTGCCGCTGACCAGCGGCGTCGCGACCCAGTCGAACACCGGCTCGGTCCAGATCATCGGCACCAACTGCCACACGTACTGACCACGACCGACGGCGCCGGCTCACCTCGGGGGGTGTGCCGGCGCCGTCATGCGGTCAGGCCTCGGTCTCGACCTCGATGCGCGGGAACAGCGGGGCGGACTTCTCCACCTTCAGGCCCTCGACGCCGGTCGCCCAGTCGGCCGCGCCCGGCACCGTGTCCGGCGTGTCGCCGAAGATCGCCAGCAGCCGCGCGCCCGCGTCGGGCAGGAACGGCGTGATCAGGCGACCCAGCTGGCGCACCGCGCCGACCAGGTGGTGCAGCGTGGTGTCCAGCGCGGCCACCGACTCGGCCTCGTCGGACTTCGCCAGGTGCCACGGCGCGCGCACGTCGACGTAGGCGTTGGTGCGGCGCACCAGGTCCCACACCCGCAGCAGCGCCTCGCGGTGGTCGTAGTTGCGCATCGCGTCCACCGACGCCTGCTCGGTCGACGCCAGCTGGTCCAGCAGCGTCCGCTCGTCCTCGCCCGGCTCGCCGGAGGCCGGCGTGACACCGTCCCGGTAGCGGACGGTCATGCTGGTCACCCGGTTGACGAGGTTGCCCAGCGCGTTCGCCAGGTCCGCGTTGTACCGGGCGATCAGCCGGTCCTCGCTGAAGTCGCCGTCGATGAACGGCGACAGGTCGGCGAGAAGGAAGTAGCGCACCGCGTCCGCGCCGAACCGCTCGACCAGGTCGCTCGGGTCCACCACGTTGCCGGTCGACTTGCTCAGCTTGAGCCCGGACGCGGTGATGTAGCCGTGGACCATGATGTCGGTCGGGATCGGCAGACCCGCGGCGATCAGCATGGCCGGCCAGTACACCGCGTGGAACCGGGTCACGCCCTTGCCCATCACGTGCACGCGCTTGGCCGCGTCCACCCAGTAGCGCTGGTACTCCTCCGCGCCGCGGGTCCAGCCCAGCGCGTTGGTGTAGTTGGTCAGCGCGTCGATCCAGACGTACATCACCTGGTCGGGGTCACCCGGCACGGGGATGCCCCAGCCGTGGGCGCGCCCGGTCGACCGGGAGATGGAGATGTCCTCCAGGCCCGCCCGGATGAAGCTGACGACCTCGTTGCGGCGCGTCTCGGGCACGATCCTCATCGCGCCGGACTCGATGGCCTCCAGCAGCCGGTCGCCGTAGCGGGACAGCCGGAAGAAGTGGTTGGACTCGGACACCAGCTCGGGCTCGACCAGGTGTTCCGGGCACTTGCCGTCGACCAGTTCCGCGGGCGAGTAGAACTGCTCGCAGCCGACGCAGTACAGGCCCGAGTACTCCTTGGTGTACACGTCGCCGTTGGCCGCGATGCGGTTCCAGATCTCGGTGGCGCCCTCGATGTGGTCGGCGTCCACACTCGTGCGGATGAACCGGCTCAGTTCGAGCTGCAATTCCGCGCCGAGTTTCTCGAAATGCACCACGTTCCGGTCGACGAGCTCCCGGGTGGAAATTCCGGCCTTTTCCGCCGCGAGCACGTTCTTCAGGCTGTTCTCGTCCGAACCGCTCAGGAAGTAGACGTCCATCCCCGTCGCCGCCATGTGCCGCGCGTACGCGTCCGTCTGGACGAACTCGAACGCGTGGCCGAGGTGCGGGCTGGCGTTGACGTACGGGATGGTCGTGGAGATGAAGGCTGTCTGCTTCATGGTCCTCTTGTTCCTGACCGGCGCGAACCGACTTCTCGATTGGGGGCGAACGCCCTACCCGAAGTGTAACCACCGGGCAATGCGATTTTCTTCCGACCCCGGCCGCGGCGGAGCTTGAACCTCACGTCGGGTGAGGTTCTAGGGTCGGATCCGTGACCGGGATCTCGTGGAGCGTGGGGGCGCTGGCCAAGGCCACCGGCCTGACCGTCCGCACCCTGCACCACTACGACGAGCTCGGCCTGCTGCGGCCGAGCGCGCGCACCGCGTCCGGGCACCGCCGGTACACCGCCGAGGACGCCCGCAGGCTGTTCCGGGTGCGGCTGCTGCGCGGGCTCGACGTGCCGCTGGACCGGATCGCGGAGGTGCTCGACGCACCGGACGTGGAACCGCTGCGGGCGCTGCTCGCCGACCACGTCGACCGGCTGGACGACGAGGTCGAGCGGCTGACGTCGGTGCGCGAGCGGACGAGGGGCCTGCTCGCCCGGCTGGACGAGCCGGACGACCTGCTCGCCGGGCGGCACGAGGACCTGCTCGCGCTGCACGGCCGCACGAGCCTGTTCGACGACGGGTTGACGCAGGAGCAGGCAGCCAGGCTGGAGGCGCAGGCCGAGGCGATCGGGCCGGAGGTCAGGCGCGAGCTGGACGTGGTGTGGCGGCAGGCACTGGCCGAGGTGGTCGAACACCACCGCGCGGGCACGTCGGTGGACGACCCCGCGGTGCGCCGCACCGTCGAACGGCTGCGGTGGGTGGTCGGGACGTTCACCGGCGGCGACCCGGAGCTGGCCGCGTCGCTGTCGGCGTTCTTCCGCGACCACGGCGACGGCGTCGCCGACGAGGTCGTGCCCGGCGGGACGTCCGACGGCTGGTGGGACTACCTGACCAGGGCGTCCACCGCGTACTGAAAAACGCACGCCCATCGAGGGGAACGGAGGGGGATCACGATGCGCCGAGCACTGGCGTTCGCATTCGCGATCAGCGTGACCGCGGGAGGGGTCGCGTCGGGAGGGGTCGCGTCGGCGGGGACCCGGCTGACGCTGCCGGCGCCGACGGGACCGCACGCGGTGGGGTCGACCACGCTGCACCTGAGGGACCCGGGTCGGGTCGACCCGTGGCGCGGCGGGCCGCGCGAGCTGATGGCCACCGTGCACTACCCGGCCTGGAACGTGCTCGGGTACCCGGTCGGGACGCAGCTGACGGCGGCCGAGGCCGAGGCGTTCCGGGCGATCTACCCGTTGATCCACCCCGAGGTTCCGGTGGACGTGGCGTGGCAGGACGTGCGGACGCACTCGCACGTCGGCGCGCCGGCCGTGCCGGGGCGACGTCCGGTGCTGCTGTTCAGCCCGGGCGCGGCCGACCCGCGCGGGCTCTCCTCGTCGTGGGTGGAGGAGCTGGCGAGCCGCGGGTACGTGGTGGTGACGATCGACCACCCGGGTGAGCCGCCGGCGGTGGAGTTCCCGGACGGGTCGGTGCGCGGGTTCGCCCTGCCGGGTGATCCCCGGGTCGACCCGGCGTTGCTGCACACGCTGATCGACACCCGGTTGGCGGACACCCGGTCGGTACTGGACTCGGTGGAGGCACTGGCGGCCGGCGGCAACCCGGACGTGGAGCGCCGGCCGCTGCCCCGCGACCTGGCCCGCGCGCTCGACCCGACCCGGATCGGCGTGTTCGGGCACTCGGGTGGCGGCACGGTGGCCGCCGAGACGCTGCACGACGACCCGCGCGTGGACGCGGCGGTGAACCTGGAGGGGTACCTGGACTGGCCCGCCGACCAGCCCGGCGGGGTGGGCGACCTGCTGCCGGTGGCGCGGGACGGGGTCGACAAGCCGCTGCTGCTCGTCGGCACGGACGGCTACCGCGACGCCCGGTACGACCGGTCGTGGGCGGCGATGCTCGCGCACGGCACCGCGAGCAAGCGCGTGCTGACACGGGCGAGCCACTGGGCGCTGACCGACTTCGCCGTGCTGGCGCCGCAGTTGCAGCGGACCGGGGCGATGACGCCGGCCCAGCGCGTCGCGTTCATCGGGGCGGTGTCGCCCGTCCGCTCGGTCCCGACCGTCCGCACCTGGCTCGTGACGTTCTTCGACCAGGCGTTGCGGGGGCGGTGAAACGGAAGCCGGACCGGACACGTCCGAGTGACGTGATCAAGTCGACGTGGGTGGCGTTGGTCCTGGTGCTGGCGGCGTGCGCGCCGAACCCGGTGGAGGAGCCGACGCCACCCGCGGTTGAGCCCGGTCCGGCCCGGTCGTTGCCCGAGACCGAGGTGTGGGACCCGGTGCGCGGCTGGTACGAGGGCGCGCCGGCGCCGTTGGCCGCGCCGTCGGCGAAGTGGCGGGCGAAGGCCGACTCCTCCGCCGTGCACGGCTGGTTGATCGTGGCGGTGGCGGACGGCGTGGCGCGCCGACTGGACGTCGCGACCGGCGCGCCGCTGTGGGAGGTGGCCGCGCCGCCCGGGGCGAAGGTGTCCGTGGTGGACGACGTCGCGGTGCTCACGGCCGACACGACGGTGGTGCTGGACGGCGCGACGGGCGCCGAGTTGTGGCGCGGTCCGGCCGACGACGTGGACACCGCGCCCGGGCTGCTGCTGGTGCGCGGTGCCGCCGGCACGATCGCGCTCGACCGGAAAACCCTGGTCCGGCGGTGGACGTCGCCGGTGCGGGTGTCCGAGTCCGAGGGCGTGCTGTGGGGTGGGACGGGCAACCAGTGGCACGTGGTGTCCGCGGTGACCGGCGCGGCGGAGTGGGGCGTGCTGCGGGCACCCGGCAGCCACGTGGTCGTCACGAAGCACCGGATGATCGTGTTCTCCGGCGAGCGCGGCGAGATCACCCAGGCCCAGGCGTTCGCGGTCGGCAGCGGCAGCGCGGAGTGGCGGCTCACGGTGCCGGCGCTGCACGAGGCCCGGTTCGAGGCGGTGGTGATCGACTCGACCTGGGCGGTGATGAAGGACGACGGGGTCGCCATCACCTTCGACCCAGCGGGCGGCCACACCCACAGGTCCGGGTTGAGCCGCGGCGAGCCGGTGCCGCTGCGGGTCGACTCGGCGGCGCGGGTGATCGAGCGGCTGCTCGACCAGGTCTACCTGTGCCCGCCCGCCGCGGACCGCCAGGAGTGCCCGACGGCGACCGTGCCCCGGGACTCGACGTCCGTCGACGCGGGCGGGGTGCGCTACGTGCGCGCCGGCGAGTCGGTGTACGCGGTGCGGCACTCGGACCTGGGCGTGCAGTGGACCGCCACCGCGCCGGTCGGCGGCGACCTGGTGCCGATCCCCGGCGGCTTCCTGCTCACCGGGCCGGAACTGGTCGCCCACCTGTGAGGCCACGCACGTTCTACCTGCGCGTTTGCCCGGGTAGGATCGGTTCAGACGATTGTTGGGCAACCCGGTCACCGTCGACTTGGGCGACGTGACAGGAGACCCGCCGTGACCACCACCGCGCCGAGGACCCGCGGCGGCACCACCGCCGCGATGGGCGCGCTGGCGCTGGGCGGGTTCGCGATCGGCACCACCGAGTTCGCCACCATGGGCCTGCTGCCGCAGATGGCGGACACGTTCGGGATGTCGATCCCGACGGCCGGGTACGCGATCAGCCTCTACGCGCTGGGCGTGGTCGTCGGCGCGCCGCTGATCGCCGGGTTGGCCGCGAAGCTGCCGCGCAAGGGGTTGCTGATCGGGCTGACCATCGGGTTGGCGCTGGGCAACGGGCTCTCCGCGCTCGCGCCGAACGCGGGTTCGCTGCTGGCGGCCCGGTTCCTGGCCGGGTTGCCGCACGGTGCGTACTTCGGCATCGCGGCCGTGGTGGCGACGACACTCGTGCCGCCGGAGCGCCGGGGCACCGCGGTGGCCCGGATCATGGTCGGGTTGACGCTCGCGAACCTGGTCGGCGTGCCGGTGGCGACGGCGGCCGGGCAGCGGGTCGGGTGGCGCGTCGCGTACCTCGCGGTGGCGCTGATCGCGTTGGTGACGGCGCTGGCCCTGGCCCGGTGGCTGCCCCGGGTGCCGGCCGCGCGGGACGCGGGCGTGGCGGCCGAGCTGCGTGCGTTCCGCCGGCCGCAGGTGTGGTTCGCGCTGGTCACGGGCATGGTCGGGTTCGGCGGGATGTTCGCCGTGTACTCCTACATCTCCCCCATCGCGACCGAGGTCGCCGGGTTGCCGGGCGGCGCGGTGCCGTGGGTGCTCGCGGTGTTCGGGTTGGGCATGACCCTGGGCGCGATGCTCGGCGGCCGGTTCGTGGACCGGTCGGTGCTGGGCACGGTGTTCGGCGCGCTGGCCGCCACGGGCGCGGTGCTCGCGCTGTTCGGCCTGACCGCGTCGTCACCGGTGGCGGTGTTCGGGTCGGTGCTGGTGGTCGGGTTCGTGACGCAGGTCCTGGCGTCCGCGCTCCAGGTGCGGCTGATGGACGCCTCGCCGGACGCGCCGTCGCTCGCGTCGTCCTCGAACCACTCGGCCCTGAACATCGCGAACGGCGCGGGCGCCTGGCTGGGCGGCCTGGCCATCTCCGCGGGCTGGGGCTACGCCTCGACCGCGTGGGTCGGCGTCGGCCTGAGCCTGGCCGGCCTGGCGGTGGCAGGAGCCTCAACCCTGGTCGACCGCCGCCCCCGCTAGAGGGACCCCGCCAGTAGGAACGACCGACCTCGATCACCACCGCACCCAGCCGGGGACACCGCTTCGCCCGCCCGGGTTGCCGCCGCCCGAAGCCCGAAGCACCACCACGCAATCCGGAACGTCACCGCGCCCACCCGCGGCGCCGCCGCGCGAGGCCCAGGGCACCGTCGCGCCCTGCCCGAAGCACCGCCGCGCAATCCCGAGCGACACCGCGCCGCGACTTCGGGCACCACCGCGACTCGGGCACCACAGCGACTCGGGCACCACCGCGCAACCCGAGGCCATGACCGAGGTCGTGGACCTCCCGGCCGAGCGCACCCCTCGCGGCAGCCTGGGCGCGCCCCGACCTCGCCCCGGCCGATCGGGTCGGCGCAGCGGTCAGCCCCCAAGAGCCGCAACCCCCTCGGGCAGTCGGGGGCAGCGCCCAGCCCGGGCGGGCTCAGCAGCGTGACTTCATCCCCGGCGGTCGAGCTCGGTGCCCGCGCCGGCGGTCGGGTTCGGTTCAGTGCGGCGCCATCACCCCGGCAGCCAGGCTCGGCGGGCGGTGGCGTCGACCACCGCGCGCAGGTGGACGGCCGCGCGCAGCCACGCGGTCGGGAAGTCGTCGCCCTCGTCGTGGAGTACGCGACCGAAGGCGTCCCGTTCCCGGTTTCGGGAGGTTGCCGTCAGGGTGGACAGCAGGGTGGCCGTCGTGGTCAGGCCCAGGGCCGTCAGGTAGGCCACGGCCGGGTCCACGGCGCCCACCGCGACCACCGCGCGACCGCCCAGGGTGGTGCGGTGCAGGACGTTCTCCAGGGGGCGGACCGGTGCCGGCACGCGGTCCGGAGTCGGGCGGGGCGGTAGCGGGGTGGTCGGCGGGTCGGTGCGGACGGCCAGGTACGCGCGTTGCAGGCGGTCCAGGGTCAGGTCGGCTCGGCCGCTGAGCTCGGACGGCAGGGTCAGGTCGTCGCCCGCCACCGCGAGCGCGGTCGCGGTGCCCGGTCGGTCCGGGAGCGGCCGGGCCACGAAGCGCAGGGCCAGGCCCGGTGCGTCGAGCACGCGCAGGTTGTCCCGCGCGCGTTCACCCTCGCCGACCAGGTCGACCGGACCGTGGTCGGTGGCGACGCGCAGCGCCCCGTCGGCGAGCCCGAGCACGGTGGCGTCCAGGAACAGCAGTTCGCCGCCCGCCGACCGGTGCGACGCGGGCGCGGCGGCGGTGTCGAACGCCCGGTTCAGCTGATCGGGCAACGATTCCGCCCACAGGGCGGCGAGCGGCGGCTCGGTCCAGGCCGCGCCGGACGCCGCCACGGCCCGCACGTTCCGGCCCGCGCCCAGTCGCCGGTCGGCGGACGCGGTGCCGCCGGACAGCAGCAGCCCGCGTCGGCCCAGTTCGCGCTGCGTCAACCCGGACTCGCCGATCGCGACCGGACCGGCGGCGGCCACCGGGACGCGCTCCCGACCGCCGGGCATGATCGCCGGCACGCTCCACAGCATGCCGGAATCGTCCACCAGGTGGGTGACCACGCCGGCGTACCCGGAGGTGGTGACCACGGCTTCGGTGCACAGCCCGTACAGCCGAAGCGCGCCGACGGGGTGGTATTCCCGCCGGGCCGTGCCGCGCAGCTCGCCCGGATCACCGTGCCCGGCCCGGATGTCGTGGCACAGCAACAACAACTCGGTCAGTTCGGCGGTCAGCACCTCGCGGTCGAACGACGAGTCGCCGGACCGCGCGGCGGCCAGCGACGCGGCGATCCGCAACCCCGTCGCGGCCGCCCGGTGCAGGCCGACCACCCGCGCGGTGTGCACGGCGCGCAGCAACTCGGCCCGCACCACCACACCGCTGCCGGTCGCGCCGACCCGCAGCACGCCCGCCGCGGCCGACCACAGCCCACCGGCCGCGTGCCGTTCCGGCTCGCCGAACCCACCGTCCACTTCGGACACCACGGGTTCCGCGGCCACCGCGGGCCCGTCGGACGCGACCGGGTCGGCCGGCGCGTCGGACGCGGTGTCGGCGACCTCGGCCGCCGCCACCGCCACGCCCCGGTGCAGGCACTTCGGCGCGAGCAGGCACGTGCAGACCAGGTCGGCCGCCGCCGTCAGCACACCGCCGCGCAACGTCCATGTCAGCGTCGTGTCGGCGTCGAGCACCGCCGTCGCCGTGTCGCCGTCGACCCGGACCTCCCACCCGGCGACCTTGTCCAGCGCCGTGTCGACGCGTTTGCGCAACCTCGGCGGCAGGGCGTCCAGGACGTCCGCCACCACGTTCGGCGCCACCACGGGCGTGCTCATCCGCGCACCTTCTCCCCCACCCAGCGGGCCAACTCCTGCGGACTGAGCGCCGCGACCGGCATGCCCGCCGCGACCAGCGCGCCCGCGACCGACGTCGAGTACCGGGCCGTGCCGGTGTCGTCCAGGCTCGCGCACCCCAGCACCGTCACGCCCGAGGTCACCAGTTCCCGGACCTGGGCGACCAGCCCGCCCACCGGGCCGCCCTCCTCGAAGTCGCTGACCAGCACGACCATCGTCCGCTCCGGCACGGTCACCAACGACCGCGCGTGCCGCAGCGCGCCCGCGATGTGCGTGCCACCGCCGACCCGCACCTCCAGCAGCAGCGACAGCGGGTCGGCGACCCGGTCGGTCAGGTCCACGACCTCGGTCGAGAACGCCAGGAAGTGCGTCGACAGCGCGGGCACGCCGGCGAACACCGACGCGGTCAGCGCCGACCACACCGTCGAGGCCTCCATCGAGCCCGACACGTCGACCACCAGCACCAGCCGCCAGTCGCTCGACCGCCTGCCCCTGGTGCGGAACACCGGTTTCTCCGGCACCACCAGCACCCAGTCGCCCTGCCGGCGCGCGGTCGCGAGGTTCGCCCGCAGCGTGCGCGGCAGGTCGAGCTTCCCGCCCGGCCGCCGGGTCGGCACGGGCAGCTGCATGCCGGTGAGCGCGGGCCGGACCCGGTTCACCAGCTGCGCGGCCAACTCCCGGACCAGCCTCGCCACCAGCGGGCGCAACCGGGCCAGCGCGCTCTCCGACAGGCCGCCCGCGAGCGACAGCACGCTGCGCAGCAGCTCCACCGACGGCCGCACCGAGCCGGGATCGATCTCCAGGGCCGCCTCCAACCGACCGCCCTCGGCCGCGGCGGCCAGCACCTCCTCGCGCACCCGCTCGCCGAACAACTCGCTCAGCTCCTCGGACCACTCGCGCACGCCGGGGAACGGCGCGGAGCGGTCCGCGCCGAGGTCGCCGCGCAACGCGCCCTCACCCCGGTCGCGCCCGTACAGCTCGTCCAACGCCGCCGCGTACCGGGCGGCACCCGCCGGACGTTCGCCCCGCGCGCCGAGCACCAGCCGCCACCGCACCACCGCGGGCAACCCGCCGGGCTCCGGTTCGACCGCCGGTGGTGCCGGTACGGCCTCAGGCGCCGGCGCGGCCGTCGGCCGGACGACCGGATCCTCCACTGTGGACAGTCCGTGCGCGGCCAGCGCGTCGCGGCCGGCGTGCTCGGCGAGCAGCCAGTGCGCGAGGAGTTCCGGGTCGGGCGCGCCGGCGGTGTCCACCCGGTCGCCGGTGCGGGCCTCCACCACCGCGAGCACGCGGGCCCGCGCGGCCGGGCCGACCGAGGTGAAGGCGCCGCGCAGGGCGGGCAGCCGGTCGAGGAAGTCCTTGTCCCGCAACGACTCCACCCGCTCGAGCAACGGGTCCAGGGCCTCCCGGGTTTCCAGCAGCGGTGTCGCGGCCGCCAGCACGCCGGTCAGCGACAGGCGCAGCGTGACGCGGCGGTCGGGTGTGGTCGCGCCGTCGATCCAGGACGCGATCCGCTCGCCGAGCTCGGGCGCCGGCAGGAGGTCCAGCAGCACCCGGGCGGCGCCGGCCGCGCCCGCGATCAGCGGCGCGCCCTCCTCGGCCAGGCGCTTCAGGGTGGCGGCCAACCGCAGACCGGTGCCCCGCGCGTCGTGCCGCCGGCCGAGTTCGACCAGGGCGTGCGCGTCCGCCACCGCCTCGGAGCCCGCCAGCCCGTCGAGCTGCGCCACCGCCGCCGTCTCCAGCTCGTCCACCAGCAGCGGGTGACCGTCGAGGACGTCGGGCGCGGTGCCCGGGACGTGCCCCGAGCGCAACCGGTCCAGCAGGTCGAGACCCGCCAGCAGTTCCGGCAGGGTCGCGGCCGACGGCAGCACCGTCGCCGCGTCCGACAGCAGGTCCCCGACCAGGTCCGGCAGTCCGCACGCGGCCGCGGCCGCCAGGTCGGTGAGCACGTCGGCCGGCGTGTGGCCGTCCGCCCGCTCGCGGTCCGCCCGACGGGCACGCAGCTTGCCCTGGGCGGCCGACTCGAGCGTCACGCCCCACACCCCGGCCACCGGCAGCATCGCGGCCGTCGTCGGGGTCCACGTCGCCGTCCAGCGGGTGCTGAGCGTCTCGCCGCCGCCGACGCCCGTCGTGCCCGTCTCCTCGGCGTAGCCGACGCCCAGCACGGCCAGCCGGCGCAGCGCGACCTCGCGCCGACCATCCAAAGTAGACCGCATCGGGTCCAGTCGGAGCTGGACGGGCTCGCGCGAGCCCGGGCCGGGCAGCCGGAGATCGGCCAGCAGCGCCTCCACGGCGGGCGCGAGGCCCGAGCGCGGTGTGCCGGGCGCGAGCGCGCCGACCCGACCGCCCACCAGCACGTCACCCGCGGCGCGCGCCACCACCCGGCCGCGCCCCAACGGCTCGGCGTGCGTCAGCACGGTCTGGACCGCCTCGACCACCTCGCCGCGACCGGGCGCGGGCAACCCGCGCAACCGGGCCAGGTCCACCGCCAGGCGCAGCGCCTCGCGGGCCTCGCCGGGACCGGCCGGGTGGCCGAGTTCCCGGATCCGCGCGCACATCCGCACGATCACCCCGGCCGCGGCGGCCTCGACCGCCTCCGGGTCGGTGGCCGCCTCCAGCACGGCCTGCTGCCACTCCGGGTCGCGGATGCCCGCCGGGTAGCCGGACCGCTCGTCGAGCAGCGCGAACCCGTACGGCACCAGCGAGGTCACCACGTCGGCGGTGGCGGGCACCGGTTCGCGAACCTCCGCGCCGACGCCCTCGAGCAGGGCCGCGGCGTGGAACGAGCCGACGACCGCGGCGCACCGCCGACCGCCCACCGCGGCGACCGCGTGCCGCATCCACGCCTCGCGGCGCAGGTCGAACGGGTCCACCCCGCCGTCCTGCTCGGCGTCGCGGCGCAGCGCCCAGCCGGTGAACAGCGCGGCCCGGCGGACCGCCTCCGGGGTTTGGCCCGGCGCGGCGGCCTCCACGAGCCGGTCCCACAGGTCGTCGCCGTCGCGGCCGGTCGTGGTGCGGCGCAACGCCTCCGTCAGCGGTGACGCGCCCTGCCTCCCGTGTCGGTGGCCCTCGCCGCGCAGCGCCAGCGGCAGGTCGCACGGCCG
This sequence comes from Actinosynnema sp. NPDC020468, assembly GCF_040642015.1. Lineage (NCBI taxonomy): Bacteria > Bacillati > Actinomycetota > Actinomycetes > Pseudonocardiales > Pseudonocardiaceae > Actinosynnema > Actinosynnema sp. NPDC020468. The sequence continues at coordinate 102,100 of NZ_JBFAEO010000015.1, read as the reverse complement.
CACCTCGACGTCGTTGCGGCGCGCCCAGCGGACCGCGGCCAGCTCGGGCGAGAAGTCCGCGAACGGGTAGAAGGCGAGCCCGCTCCCGTCCCGGCCCGCGCCGGACAGCGCGACGGGCGCGACCAGGTCCGGGTCGGCCAGGTGCGGCAGCCAGTCGGCGAGCTCCTCGGGCAGCTCGATCAGCAGCACCTCGGGCTCGGCGGCGTCGAGCAGGGCGGGCACCACGGCGGCCAGCGCCGGCGAGTGGTGCCGCACCCCGATCAGCAGCGGCTCGCGGTGCGCGGCCAACCGGTCCGCGAGGTCGGTGTCACGCGTCGAGGACGTCACGGAGCTCCCACAGCCTTCGCCAGGTGCGCGCGCCGGACTCGGCCCGCCGCCGCACCGCGCCGTCCCAGTAGCCGAGCAGCCGGGCCGCGTCGCCCGGGTCGTCCTTGCGGACCACGCCGAGCAGGTGGCCGGGCAGCAGCGACAGCGGATCGCGGTCGCCCGGGAAGTACGCGTCGGCCAGCCCCAGCGACGTCGCCACCGACACCGCCTCGGCGGTGCTCATCACCGTCGACGGCCGCTCGACCGCCCAGCCCTCCTCGGACACCCCGTTGCGCAGGTCCCGGAACGCCGTCACCAGCGCCTCCAGCACCACGTCGTCCACGCCGAACGGCGCCGAGACCCGGTCCAGCGCGGCCGAGGCCTGCCGCCGCACGAGCGCCGTCTCCGCCGCCAGGTCGCCGATCGGCCCCACGGCCTCGAAGTTGAACCGCCGCTTGAGCGCCGCCGACATCTCCGACACGCCCCGGTCGCGCAGGTTCGCGGTGGCGATGACGGTGAAGCCGGGCGCGGCGTGCACGGTCGCGCCGTCGGTGCCGGACAGCTCGGGCACCGCGATCCGCCGGTCGGACAGGATCGACACCAGCGCGTCCTGCACCTCGGGCAGGCAGCGGGTGACCTCCTCGACCCGCACCACGCCACCGGTGCGCATGGCGGTGAGCACCGGCGAGGGCACCAGTGCCTTGGGGCTCGGCCCCTCGGCGAGCAGCAGCGCGTAGTTCCAGCCGTAGCGCAGCTGGTCCTCGGTGGTGCCGGCGGTGCCCTGCACGGTGAGCTGACTGGTGCCGGACACGGCGGCGGCGAGCAGCTCGGACAGCATCGACTTGGCCGTGCCGGGCTCGCCGACCAGCAACAGCCCCCGCTCACCCGCCAACGTCACCACGGCCCGCTCCACGAGCGCGCGCTCGCCGACGAACTTCGGCGTGATCACCAGTCGGTTGGGCACGCCGTCGACCTTGACGCCCTTGGGCAGCACGAGCGCGTCCCCGCCGCTGCCGACGACGAACGTGACGACGGCGCGCGGGGTCAGCCGCCAACCCGGGGGCCGGGCGCCGTCGTCCTGGGCGGCGAGGAACGCGAGTTCGTCGCGGTACGCGTCCTCGGCGGGCTCGACCTGCCGAACGGGGGTGGAACTCACCGAACTCCTCCGATGTCGAGACGTGCTGAACGCGGGAAACGAACCGCGGGAAGCGAAAGGGTGCCAGAAGGCGGCGAAAGCAACCGCGCCGGACTCGGGCGACGGCACGCGGCGGGCGAATGGCACGGCTCCGAGTGCGGAGGGCGGCCCGCCACAGGAAGGCACCGCGCCAAGCCCGAAAGGCGGCCCACCACGGCAACGTATCGAGCCGAGCTCGACCGACCACGTGCCGCAGGCGAGCGACGCCAAGCCAGGCGCGAAAGGCGGCCCGCCGCAGGAAGGCATCGTGCGAAGCGCGGAAAGCGGCCCCCCAGAGCAAGGCACCGTGTCGAGCTCGACCGACCGCGCGCCGCAGGCGGGCGACACCGAGCCAAGCGCGGAGGGCGGCCCGCCGCAGAAAGGCCCCACGCCAAGCGCGAAAGGCGACTCGCCGCAGGAAGGCATCGTGCGAAGCGCAGAAGGCGGCCCGCCAGAGCAAGGCACCGTGTCAAGCTCGACCGATCGCGTGCCGCGGGCGGGCGACACCGAGTCAAGTGGGGAGGGCGGTCCGCCGCAGGAAGGCATCGCGTCCAACGCGAGCGACCGCGCACCACGGGCGGGCGAGGTCGAGCCGGACGCGAAAAGTGGCTCGCCGCAGGCAGAAGGCACCGTGCCGGACTCGGGCGACCGCGTGCCGCGGGTGGGCGGCACCGTGCCGGACCCGAGCGGCGGGAAGGTGTGCGCGGGCCGCTCCGTCCACCGTCCACTTCGGACTGTCGTGTGGGGCGTTCCTCGGCCGGGGCGCCGGCCCGTGGCACGAGGTCTGCGGGCGGGCGCACCGGCGAGGCCGCGTCGCGGGTCGCGGGCCTGGGCGCGAGCGGTCTCCCGGGCTTCGGGCTCGGCGACGAGCGGCGGAGGACCGCGTGGGCCGACGAGTGCCGGGTCCGGGGCGAGCGGCCGGCTCGGTGGGGTGAGGGGGGCGCCGCACCCGGCTCCGGCGCGCGAGGCGTCGGGGCCGGGTGTGGCGGTGGTGCGGTGGTCATCGGCGGGTGCCGGTTTTCAGTTCTTCGTAGGCCGGGGCGTCGCCCGAGCGGACTCGGGACCAGGCCTGTTCGAAGAGGGTCGGGATCGGTTGCCTCGGTGCGACGACCGTGCCGTGGGGTGGGGCCAGGGTGAAGCCGAACATGGTGGCCTTCCACGACTCCAGTGGGAGGTGGGGGGTTCCCAGCGGGAGCCAGCCGCCCGGGAGGAACAGGGTGCGGCCGGCTCGGGCGCGTTTCGCGGTCAGCACCAGGGTCGTCTCGGCCAGGGCGGCACGGGCCTTGCGGAGGCGGGCCGGTTTCCAGGCCGTCCACCTCGCCACGTTCGCGTCCGTCGGGTCCGGCAGGGCCAGGAGTTGCAGGTACAGCACCGCGGCGTCCTCGGGCAGCCCGAGCGTCGCCGCGACCTCCGCCACCAGGTGCGGCACGGAGAACGCCGGGTCCTGGAAGTACGCCTCCGGGTCGGCGCCCTCGGGTGCCACCGCCGCGCACGCGGCCTCGAAGTCCGCGTCCGCCACCAGGTCCAGCGCGGCCACGGCCTCGCGGGAGTTCGTCGTCTCCGCCGCCGCGACCAGCAGGTCGCGATCACCCGCCCCGACCAGCGCCGGGCGGATGATCAACCGGCAGTAGTGCTCGTTCACCCGGATCACCTCGAGCCAGCCGCGCACCGTGGTGGACGAGCCCACCGCGGGCACCTCGCCGGCCAGCGCCGTCACCGACTCGGCGTCGTGCCAGCCGCCGAAGTCCACCGCGAAACCCGGGTCCGCGACCCGCCGCCGGATCAGGTCGAGCGCCACCGGCAGCTTCGCGCGCAACGGCGACCCGGCGGGCAGCCGGTGCGCCAGCCACCGCAGCACCTGGGGCGCCGTCATCAGGTTCTCCTGGCTGAAGCCCTCGGGGTGCCTCGGGTTCAGGTCGGTGCCCTCCAGCCGCAGCCCCTTGTCCGTGGTGAGCCACACCGTGCTCTCCGGGTTGAGCACCGCCGTCACGTACTCGCCGGCACCCCGCGTCGGCAGCCGCTTGGTCGCGTCCACCAACACGTCGTCCGGCACCGGGCGGCGCACGCCGTGCTCGGCCGTCCACACCTCGGCGACCGCCGCCACGTCCGGACCGGAGGTCCACAGGTCGGCCGGGTCGGCGGGCACCGCCGCGGCGAGCAGCCGGTGCCGGTAGGTGTCGGACAACGGCTTGAGCCGCTCCTTCGCCGTCTTCGCCGCCGCCGCCGAGACGTCGAGCAGGTGCCGGTCGGCGGTCGACAGGTACGACGCGTCCCACCGGTCGACACCCGGCATGCCCGCCAGCAGCACGGTCGCCTCCGCGGTGCCCAGACCGGTGCGCTCGACCAGCGCCGGCACCGCCTCCGGCCGCCACGACAGCGGGCCGTTCTCGGCGAGCGCGGCCAGGAACCGGCGCACCCGGTCACCGCCGAACGGGCTGGTCACCCGCGTCTCCGAGGACACCACCCAGCCCTTGGGCAGGCTGTACGAACCCGGCGTCCGGGTGAACTGGACGCCCTCGTACTTGTCGCCCTCGCCGCGGTTCCAGTGCTCCGCGAACAGCGCGAGGAACCCGTCCGCGACCGGCGTGATCCGGTGCCGCGGATCGGCCGTCTTCTCCGGCACGACCACCTCGACCACGCGCCACTGCCCCGCGCCGTCCGCCAGGCCGTGCTCGGTCAAGGTGCGCAGCACCAGCACCAACGCCTCCCGCTGGTCCTGCGGCGTCAACGGCGACGCGGCGCGGTAGACCAGGGAACCCAGGTGCGGCAGCGCGTCGTACCACTCGGTGCTCGTGGTCGCGCCCAGCGCGCGGCCCTCGGGCTTGGCCTCCGCCGCCACCGCGCCCAGCTCGCCGATCAGCGCGGGCAGCTTGGTCGGTGTGCCGCCCGACCGCCCGGAGTTGCCGCCGGAGAACCAGGACAGCGCCTCGTTCACCACGCTCTCGGCCACGTCGGGGCCGGCCGGGGTGAACGCCGTCGGGTCGACCGTGCGGGCCGCCGACGCGATCTTCGCGTAACCCCGGTAGGACTTCAGCAGCTCGCCCGCGCGCCGCACCACGGCGACCACGCCGGCCAGCAGACCGGGGTGCTCCAGCCCGGGCAGCGCCTTGAGCACGGCCCGCTCCAGATCCTCGCGATCACCGCGGACCAGCGCGGTCAGCTTGCCGCGCAACGACTTCTCGGTCTTGCGCTCGGCCGCCGCCACCGCGATCAGCCCGTCGACGGTCTTGCGGTCGACACCGCGCAACGCCGCCGAGCCCGCCTCGTCGCGCGGGCGCAGCAGGTGCCACCAGTCCAGCGGCGGCACCAGCGGCGTGCCGGGCGCGCCGAACGAACGCCTGCCGCCCACCAGGACGGTGCCCAGCAGGGTGCCCTCCTCCTCGAGCAGGTGGATCTCGTTGCCGTTCTGGGCCAGCACCAGCCGACTGCCCGCGGGCAGGTTCAGCACGCCGACGGGCGGCTTCGCGCCGCGCGGCAACCGGACCCGGTCACCCGCCACGCTCTCGCCGAGCCACGAGCCGTCGGCCTCCTTGCGCACCCGCCACCCGTGCAGGCCCGAGGCGGCGCCCAGCGGGCTGGCCGCGGTCGCCTCGGTCGCGGGACGCAGGTCGCAGTCCGACAGCCGCAGCGTCGCGCCGTCGGCGGCGAAGTCCTCGATGAACGCGGGCAGGCTGTTGCGGCCGCGCTCGCCGGTGGCCGGGTCGACCTCCACCCAGCGCCACGCGCGGTCGTGGTGGTGCCCGCTCCACAGGGTCGTGCCGTCGCCGAACGCCACGTCCGAGACGGGCAGCGAGGTGTCGCCCGGGTGCACCGCGCGGTGGCCCGCGAAACGACCGCCGCCGGGCAGCGCGACGGACGGCTCGTGCTCGTCCCGGCTGTAGTAGTACGACCGGCTCGCGCCTTCCGGCTCGAACACCCGGTCCGGCGCGTCGCTCCAGTACGCCAGCGGACCGTCGGGGCCCTGCCAGCGCACCAGCAGCACGCCGTCGAACCACGCGGCCGTCGGCTCGAAGGACCAGCGGTTGCGGGCCTCGGGAGGCACCCGGGCGAGGTGCTCCAGCAGCACGCCGTCCGGCCCGACCACGACGAACTTCTCGCCCCGGCGCAGCACCAGCGCGGGCCAGCCCTCGCCGCAGACGACCGTGCTGTCGTCCTTGTCGTGCTGCGGCTCGCCGAGCAGCGCGACGGCCTCCTCCAGCGCCGGCCACTCCACCTCGTCCACCAGACCGGCGCGCAGCGTCGCGTGCAGGGCGGCGGCCACGTCGGTCTCGGCGAGGGTCTCGGCGGCCTCCGGCACGTCCGCGAACGCCTCCGGCACCCGCACGGCGGCCAGCCGGTCGAGCAGCAGGCCCAGGTCCGGCATCCCGGTGACGGCGACCTCGCCCACCCGGTCGGTCAACCAGCGGCGCAACGCGGAGCGCAGCCCCGGCACGGCCATCCCGGGCAGCAGCACCTCGGTCGCGGCGATGCCCGCGTTCACCGCGGTGCGGACGCACTCCACGAACGCGTTGCCCAGCGGGCCGACGAACCGCTCGTCGGCGGCCAGCGCGGCCAGGTCGCGGGCGCCGGGCTGCTCGTCGGCCAACCAGTGCGACAGCTCCAGCCGCAGCTCGCCGCGCTCCTGGTCGTTGACCGGCACGCCGCGCGCCACCAGCAGGTCGAGCAGGTCGAGCTCGCCCTGCCGCCACCCGCGCAGCACCACCACCGCGATGCCGTCCGCGACCAGCCGGTCGGCCATCTCGGCCACCAGGTCCAGCACGACGGCGGACCGGTCGACCGAGCGCCACCCGCTCGACCGCACCGCGAGCAGCGACGACAGCCACGCGGCGGGCGGCGTCGTGCCCTCCGGCGCGGTGCCCGTCAGGTACTCGAACGCGCCGCAGTCGCGCAGGATCTCCACCCACGTGTCCAGCGCGTTGACCGAGGACGGCACGAACGACAGCAGTCGGACGCGCACCTCCTCGGACTTCTTCGCCAGCGCCACCAGCGAGTCGCGGTAGAACTTCCAGAACGACGCGGTGGCCCGGTTGATCGAGGAGCTGTCCAGCACCGCGGCCAGCAGCCGCTCGTCCTCGGTGCGCAGGTCCCGCTTGGCGGCCTTCGCCAGCCGCCGCAGGTCCTCGGGCATGCCGGTGTAGGGCGGCAGCCCGCCCCGGGTCCGCTCCACGCACAGGGTCAGGAACAGCTCGTAGGCGGCGTCCACGTCGTGCTTGCGCGCCAAGCCCTTCGCGTGCGCGGACAGCGCCTTCGCGGTCAGCGCGCCGGCGAACGCGAACTCCAGGAACACCTCGCGGATCCGCTCCGGGTCGACCTTGAGGTCGTGCACCTCCTCGGCCTCCCGCGCCTTGCCGAACATGGTGGCCGCGAACGTCGTGTTGCCGTGCTCGAGGAAGATCCGGCCCGCCTGCTCGTAGAACGTCGGCAGGAAGTGCGGCGCGGACCGGCCGAGCATCTCGCCCAGCGCGGTGAACCCGTCCTTGGCGGCGCCCGCCCGGGACCGCGCGGTGCGCGCCAGCCGCTCGACGTCCTTGACCAGGTTGAGCGCGTGGTGGCCGTTGGCCGGGTCGTTGACCAGCGCCCACGCCGGGAACCCGAGCGCGCTGCGCCGACCGGTGCCGACCTCGGCGGTGCGCGCGGGCGCGGCGAACCCGAGGTACTCGCAGGTCAGGTCCTCGGCCTTGCCCAGGACCGCGGGCACCAGCCGGACCACGACCCGGTCGCCGAGACCGGGGTGGGTGTAGTGCCGGGCGGTGATCGTGTCCCGGTCCTGGCCCGCCGCGGCCGTACCGGGCAGGATCGCGCCCGCCGAGATCAGGGTGGACTCGTCCTCGCGCACGTTCTTCTTCCTCACTGGCCCGCCACCGCTTCCTCCACGACGCGACCGGCGTACACCGTCGACGCCATCCGCATGCCCTCCGACCACGCGACCGGCCCGACCTCGGCCAGTGGCACGGACGTGCCGTCCTCCAACGCCCAGCGCAGGTCGCCGGTCCACGTCTCGCCCTCGGGGTAGTCCGAGCCGAGCCAGTAGCGCGCCTCGACCACCCGGCCGCCCTCGAACGCCGAGTACACCGCGTCGCCGCCGCGCACCGGGTAGCCGAGCGTGCGGCACCGGCCGAGCGCGTGGTTGAGCTGCTCGAACTTGCCGCCGGAGTAGGCGTCCACCGAGTTCTTGCCCGCCGGGAACGACTCGGGCCGGGCGAAGGTCTGCCGGAACAGCTGCTGCACCTTCTGCTCCACGCCGAGCTCGGCGCCGAACTCGCGCAGCTCCTCCAGATCGGCGAGCAGCACCGGGTGCGGCACGTCGACCGCGTCGGGGCGCACGCGCACCGTGTCACCGTCCACAGTGACCACGCCGAGCCCGCGCTCCGGGTCGGCGTCGCGCAGGAAGCCCACCTCGCCGTCGGCCGAGACCACCAGGTCGCGCAGCGCGCCGGCCCACGACGGGTCCGCCCACGCCTCGACGACCACGGCGGTCGGCACCGGGAGCGAGCGCACCATCCAGCCGTCCACAGCGGACAGGCACTCGGCCTCGTGGCGCGCGAGCCACTCGGCGAGCTGGCGCAGCTGCACCACCTGCGGATCGTCCTTGATGGACGCGGGCACCGAGGAGAGCAGCTTTCCCTTGCCGTTGCGGCACTGGACGCGACCGTTCTCCCCCAGCCGCACCTGGTACCCGGACGCGGCGTCGAGCCAGCCCACGGTTCCTCCTGCGAGTCGTGTTCGAAGTGATGATCGGGACGTTAGCGACGACCACCGACAAAAATCGCGCGATCGGCTCCGCCCGCAACCTCGATGTGACCTGCCACCAGGACTTTCAGTCCACCGAAAGAGGCAGCCCGAACGGTCCGAAGTGCTCCGCGCCCAGGAACGAGGTCACTTCCGCGACCAGTCCGTCGCGCAGCGTCAGGACGTTGATCGACCACGCGGTGTGCGGACCGCCGTCGGTGCCGAGGTAGCACGCGACGGCGGCCGTGCCGTTGGCCCACGTCGGCAGGTGCCGCCACGAGCCGCACGAGCCCATCGGCACCGTCACGACGAAGTCCCGCACCGCCGCCACGCCCCGGTACCAGCGCGGCAGCGGCGGCATCGACCACGTCACGTCCTCGGTCAGCAGGGCGACCAGCGCGTCCGCGTCGCCCTCCTCCAGCGCGGCCGAGTAGCGGGCCACGACCTCGCGCGTGCGCGCGTCGGTGGGTCGGGCGGCGGGCGTGGGCGCCTTCGCCGCGAGCACCCGGCGTGCCCGGGCCAGCGCGGAGTTCACCGAGGTCGCGGAGGTGCCCATGATCGCGGCGATCTCCGCCGCCGGCAGCCCGACCACCTCGAACAGCAGCAGCGCGGCCCGCTGGTTGCCCGGCAGGTGCTGGAGCGCCGCGACGAACGCCAGTTCCACCGCCTCACGCCGCTCGTAGGCGCCGTCCGGGCCGAGGTCCGGGTAGGGCCCGAGCCACGCCACGTCGGTCCGCGGCGCGTCGCCGACCACGACCCGGTCGCCGGACGGCCCGAGGTCCACCGGCAGCGCCCGCCGGCCGCGGGCCCGGATCGCGTCCAGGCACGTGCGGGTGGCCACCGCGTACAACCACGACCGCACCGAGCTGCGCCCCTCGAACCCGGCGAACCCGCGCCACGCGCGCACCAGGGCCTCCTGGAGCGCGTCGTCGGCGTCGTGGCCGGATCCGAGCAGCCGGTAGCAGTGCGCGTGCAGCTCGCGGCGCAGCGGGGCGACCAGCCTGCCGAACGCGGCGTCGTCGCCGGCCCGCGCCGAGCCGACGTCCGCGGGAAGTTCGGGCACGGGCGACGATTCTGCCGGATGGTGGGAGTCACCACTCCCGACCCGATCGGAAAGGACTCCCATGAGCCACCTGGAAGTACCCGACGCACGGCTGTACTACGAGGTCAGGGGCTCCGGCCCCCTCGTGGTGCTGGTGGGCGCGCCGATGGACGCGCAACCGTTCGAGCCGCTCGCGGACCTGCTGGCGACCGACCACACGGTGCTGACCACCGATCCGCGCGGCATCCGGCGCAGCACCGTGGCCGACCGCGGCGCGGACTCGACCCCCGAGCTGCGCGCCGACGACCTGTCCCGGCTGATCGCGCACCTGGACGCGGGACCGGCGACGGTGCTCGGCTCCAGCGGTGGCGCGGTGAGCGCGCTGGCCCTGACCCAGGCGCACCCGGAGCAGGTGACGACGGTGATCGCGCACGAGCCGCCGGTCACCGAGCTGCTGGAGGACGTCGAGGACCTGCGCGCGCGGACCGAGGACATCGTCGCGACGCACCGGTCGGGCGACGTGGAGGGCGCGCTCCGCAAGTTCCTCCTGCTGGCGAACCTGCACCTGCCGGAGCAGATCGTCCGGCAGATGGTGGACGACCGCGACGAGCAGGCCACCGCCGACGCGGACTACCAGAACGACCGGATGATGCGCCCGACGGTGTACTGGCGGCCGGACCTCGCGCTGCTGCGGTCGGTACCGAGCCGGGTGGTGATCGGCATCGGCGAGGACTCGACCGGTCAGCTGTGCGACCGCACGTCACGCGCGCTGGCCGACGGCCTGGGCGTCGAGCCGACCTCCTTCCCCGGCGGTCACGTGGGGTTCGCCGAGGACCCGAAGGCGTTCGCCGAGCGCTGGCGCGCGGTGCTGTAGTCGACCCGGGAACGGGCCGGACGCCCCCCGCTGGTGCGAGGGGCGTCCGGGTGTGGCCTGGATCAGGCCGAACGCCAGAGGGCCGGCACGTTCGGCGGCTCCCAGCCCGGCTGGGCCAGGTGGCCCTGCAAGCACACGTACGAGGAACCGCCGTAGGTCACGGTGGCGCCCGCCGCGTACTGGGTGCCCGCCGCCCACGAACCACCGGGCTGGGTCGGCGCCGTCGTCGTCGTGGTGGACGTCGTCGTCGTCGTCGGCCCGGTGGGCTTGGTGGTGGACGTGGTCGTGGTGGGACGCGTCGTGGTGGGCGTCTGCTTGACGTTCAGCACGAAGTCGTACGCACCGGTCTTGGCGGTCCCGTTGGTACCCATCGTCATCAGCAGACGCGGGTCGTAGATCGTGTCGGTGCTGTTCCGCGGCTCGTTGGGGAAGTAGAGCTGCGTGGTCAGGATCCGACCGCCGGGCGCCTGGACCTTCACGTGGATGTGCCGCGTGCGGCCCGGGTACAGGCCCGGGACGATGGTCGACAGGCTGAACTTGCCGGAGGCGTCGGTGTACTGGTGCCCGCGGAAGGTGAACCCGCTGTTGTCGTAGTTGCCGTTGTTGTCCGCCTGCCAGAAGTCCAGCAGGGCGTTCGCGATCGGCTGGCACGACAGACCGAAGACGTAGCCGGACACGGTCAGCCGCGTGCCGGGCGTGCTGCCCGTCACGAGCACGGAGCGCTCGGGCGAGTTCGGCTTGAAGTACGGACCCTCGGTCTGGTCGATCGTCGGCGCGTCGCCGTCGTGGCAGTCCGGGGTCAGCTCGACCTTGCCGCCCGTGGCGGGCAGCGTGCGGGCCAGGGCGGGCACGCCCATCAGCGCGGCGGGCACCGCGACGCCGGCGGCGACCGCGGCCTTCAGCACGGTCTTCCTGGTGAGGCGCCGGTCACCGGACTCTTCGGTTGCGTCGTGGTCGCCGGGCAGGGAGGCGTCCATGCTTGCTCCTCGTTGGTGGGATTCGGGAATTCATCACGAACGTACGGAGGCCGCCCGACTCCGACGATGGACTGGACCGGCTGGTCGTGGTGAATCTCGCGGTCCGTGATAACTGTGAACATCGCTCACCGAAGGGTCACCGCCGTCGCGCCGGAAGTGGCCGGGGCTGACACCCGTCTCACGACGGAAGAAGCGGCAGAAGTACGCCGGGTCGCCGAACCCGACCCGGGCCGCGACCTGCCGCACCGACAGGGCCGTCCGGACCAACAACCGTTTGGCCTCACGGGCGCGCGCCTCCCGGACCAGTTGCGAGGGCGTGCGCCCGGTGGCACTTTTCACCGCGTCGGTGAGGTGTCCCGGTGTCACGCCGATGCGTTCGGCGTAGGCCCGCACGGACCACAGCTCGAGGTCGGTCCGGCCGGTGAGCCTGGTGAACTCCTGCGCCACCCCACCGGGGCGCGACGGCGCCACCGCGTGCGAGGCGGGCAGTCTGGCCGCGCGCACCACCAGCACGTGCAACAGGGACCGCAGCACGGTCTCCACGCCCTCCGCGCCGGACTCGTGCTCCTCGAACAGGTCCGCCACCAGCCTCCCGGTGCGCTCGTCGGTGTCGGGGTCCAGGCTGAGCCACGGCCGTTCCGCGAGCCGGCGCAGCGTGTCGCGGTCGACGGGGTGGTCGATGAGGAAGTCGTCGGTGAACAGCACGACGTACCCCTCCAGGCCCTCCGCGCTCTCCCAGTGGTGCACCTGACCGGGCGCGATGAAGCACAGGTGCGGCGGGCGCACCTCCCACCGGGCGAAGTCGACGACGTGCGCACCGGTGCCGCCGGTGACGTAGACGATCTCGTGGAACGTGTGCCGGTGCGGGAAGTCGGCCCGGGACAGCGGCCCCAGGCTGTCGAACGTCCCGATGACGAACGGGAGCGCGTTGGGGATCGGCACTTCCAGCCGGTGCATGGGCAGCTCGCCGTCCCGTGGCGCGTGGCAGGGCGTTCCGGTTAAGACGGTCGTTCCGCGCATCGCTCTCTCCTGATTAAGGTCCAGACCAATCGTGCGTGAACTCACCATGACATGTCGGGGCCGCGCGGAAAACACGCCGTTGCACGGGTTGACAACGGCGTTTTCCCGGCGTTCGCCACGTCAGGGCGGGCCGGCGGCGGTCCTGCCTGCGGAGTGCGGAGCCCAGGTCGTGGTGAAAGCGGCCCAGACGAGCGGCGTGGCGGCCGGATCCCCGGTGGATTCCCAGCGTGTCGCGCGTTCGCGCTGCCAGTCGTTGAGCGCGCGGACGGGGTCGTCGGCCGCCTGCGCCGCGTCGACCGCGAGGACGGTGGGCCCCAGCACGGGCTCGGCCGGGAACCCCGGCGCGAGCGCGGTCAGGCCCGCGTCGGTGGGCAGCGTCCACCTGGTCGCCGCCACGAATTCCGCACCACCGTGTACCAATGTGGTGACCAGACCGGACGGCTCGGCGAACCGCACGTCCCCACCGCTCTCGCAGGCCACCAAGGCGACCCGGTTCGGGATCCGCCACGGTCGCGCCGGTCCGGGCCGGTGGCCGAGCGCGAGGTCCGCGGCGGTCAACGGCCGGTGCGCGCCCAGCGGCGCCGCGCGCCCCGTCGTGGCCAGGCCGCAGGACAGGTGCAACCGGGCGTCCAGCGCGTGGCCGCCGGTCGTCACGTGGCCGACGTAGAGCAATCGCGCCGCGCCGGCCAGCGCGGCCTCGAGTTCGTCCCGGTCCACCGGACGGCGGACACCCAGCGACGCCAACGCGGGCACCGGCGCGGGCAGCACCGAGCCGAGCGCCGAGTGGTCGGCGAACCCGGGCACCGGCGGGTCGAGCACCGCCACCACCGTCCCCTGTGGACGGAACGGCGACACCCGGCGGCCCGGCCCGTTGGCCACCGTCGCGGGTGCCAGCGCGCACACCTCCACCAGGTGCACCAACCGCTCCGCCTCGTCCACCCGCAAGGCCTCCCACGGCACCAGCGCGGTCGACGGCGACGGCTGCACCCGCAACCGCGGCCGCACGCCCTGGTCCAGCCACCCCTGCAACTCGACCGCCAGTTGCGCCGGCAGCAAAGCCCGGGACAGCGCGCCGGCCAACGCGATCTCGCGCTCCCGGTCCAGCAGCGGACCACCGGTCAGCGCCCGCTGCAACGCCGCGTCCGCGTTCTCGCCGGGCAGCGGCGAGGGCACCGCCGCGGCCCACCGCGCCACCGCGTCCGCGACCAGCTCCCGGGGCAGCACCAGGGCGCGCGGCCGGGTCGGGTCGTGCTCCCAGCGCCACGACAGGTACAGGTCGCCCGCGTCCACCAGCTTGAGCTGCACGGTCACCACGACGACACCGCCAGGCCCGAGCGCACCGCGACGCCGTAGCGCCGCTCGGCCACGTCGATCCAGTGGTCCACAGTGGATGGTGTCGCCGGGTCGACCCGAACCCTGGGCGGCAGCGCGAAACCGGCCGAGGCGAACGCCGGGTCGGCACCGGTCACCAGCCCGGACGCCGCGTGGGGCAACGACTCCGCCTCGGGCGCGGGCGGCACCGGCAGGTCGACCACCTCCAGCGGCAGCGCGACCGCCGACACCGCCGCGCCCAGCGACACCGAGCCGGCCAGGTGGTCGACGTACTCGGCGGCGAGCAGCAGGTCGCCCACCGCGCGCACGGCAAGGAACGCGGCGCGGACGGTGGGCGCGCAGGCCCGGGCCACCCACCGCTCGCGCAACGGCCCCGGGGGGAACCGGTGCCGCACCGCCTCGGCGGCCAGCGCGGCGGGCAGGCCGAGGTCCAGCGCGCGTTGCGCGAGCACCCGCCGTTCCGCGCCGGAGACCGCGGCCGCCCGGCGCACCAGCGCGTCCACCCGCCACCACGTCAACCCCAGGTCGACGTGCCACATGCCCGCCTCGGCGCACCGCCGGGACGCGATCGCGAACCACTCGTCCGCCGCGTCGTGCTCGCCGAGCGACTCGAACGCCGCCGCGCGCAACGGCGGTTCGGCCAGCAGCAGCCGCGGCGTGACGTACGCGGCCACCGCGCGGTCCAGCAGCGCCAACGCCTCCCGCCCCTCGCCCCGGGTCACCCGCACCGCCGCGCGGCCGACCAGGCACGCCGACAGCGACACCGGATCCTCGGCCGCCAGGGCCTCCGCCCGGTCGTACCAGGCGTCCGCCGCGTCGTGGTCGGACCGCAGGTAGGCCAACCGCGCCAGGCTCACCAGCGCCGCGGCCTCGCCCGCCGGGTCGCCCGCCGCGAACTCCCCGGCCAGCCCCAGGTGTTCGGCCGCGCCGGCCGGGTCACCGGTCGCGTCGGCGATCTCCGCCAGCGTCCGGTGCACGTCCGCGGCCAGCGCGGCCGACGTGCCGTAGGCCAGGTCGAGCGCGGCGTTCGCGGCGGCGGACGCCTCGGCGAAGTGCCCGCCCGCCGCCAGCACGGACGCGCGCGCGGCCCGGGCGAACGGCTCTACTTCCGCCACCCCGTGCGACATCGACGGCAGCAGGGCCAACGCCTCGTCCACGTCCGCCAGCGCCGCCGGCAGCCGAACCTCCCGCAACCGCTGCCGCGACCGGGCGATCAGCGCGTTCGCCAGCACCACCGCGCCGTCGCCGCCGTCGGGCAGCGCCACGACCGACCGGGCCGCGGCGACCGCCTCGTCCGCCCAGCGCGCCGGGTCCGCGCCGACCAGGTGGGTCAACGTCGCGGCCCGCCACCGCGCCGCCTCGTCGTCGTCGGTGGTGATCGCCCGGTACGCGCCCTCGAAGTCCTCCAGCGCGTGGCACTCGACAACCGCGCGCCACCGCGCGGGGAACTCGCCGACGGGCACCTCCGCCAACCCCCGGAACGCGGCGGCCCGGCGCTCGTCACCGAGGTGCTCGGCGACGATCGCGCGGTTGGTGTAGAGCTGCGGCACGAAGGCGGGGTCGTGCCGCAGCGCGACGTCCAGCGTCCGCACCGCCTGCTCCTCGGCCTCGTCGGCGCGACCGGCCATCATCAGCAGGGCCACCCTCGTGGTGCCCAGCAACACCTCCAGCTCGGGCGTACCGCCGGGCAGCAGCCCCTCCAGGTCCGCCCACGCCTCGTCCCAGCGCCCCAGCCACGGCAGCAGGTCGGCCCGGGCGACCAGCGCCCGCACCCGCGCCTCGCCGACCTCGGTCGAGGCCACCCGCGTCAGCAGGTCCACCGCGCCCTGCCGGTCACCGGTCAGGTCGACCGCGTGGGCCGCGTTGACCAGCAGGAGCCCCCGGTGCGAATCCGGCGCCGTCGCCGCGGCCGCCTCGAACTCGGCTCGCGCGCCCCGGTGGTCACCCGCCTCCATCAGGCGGACGCCCTCCAGGTTGCGCTCGCGCCAGGTCACCGACCGGCCACCCGCTCGGTGAGGGTCGCCTCCGCCGCGCCGACCCTGGCCAGCGCGTAGGCGACCACCGCCGCCCGGCGCGGTGCCGCGTCCGGCTCGGGCGCCACCGGCTCGGCGAAACCCGGCGCGTACACGGTGAGCACCCGGCGGTCGGGCGGGAGCAGCAGCGCGGTCGCGGGCGCCGGCGCGGACCCGGTGAGCCGACCCAGGTCGTCCACGCCGTCCACGACCACGTCCAGGTCGCCGAACCGGGCCGCCAGCGGCACCCCGCCGCGCGGTCCGGCGGGCACGACCACGTCCAGGAACGTGCCGCCGTCCCGCCGGGCCACCGACCACGTCGCGGGCGCGGCCGCGTCGACCACGCCCTGCGGCACCAGGTTCCAGTCGACGGAGGACTGTCCACTGAGGACCACAAGGCCGGCTTCGGCACTGCCGCCCGCCGCCAGCGCGAACGCGGACCGCCGGGGCACGACCTGATCCGGCACGACGCCGTAGTCCTCGGCGACCTCGACCAGCCGGGCCACCAGCGCGTCCACCTCGGGGTCCGAGGTCGCCGCGGCCACCGGGCCCACCTCCGCGAGCGCCCGCGCGGTCGCGTCCGGGTCGTCCAGCAGGTGCTCGACCGCCGCCACCGCGAGCGCGCGTTCGGCGTGCAGCAGCACGGGGTCCAGCGCGGGCACCCCGGCGCTCGCCGAGGCGGGCCACCAGGACCGGGCCCAGGACAGGTGCGCGGCCACCCGGCACGCGTCGCGGACCCGCCGGTCGCCCTCCTCCGGCACGTCCACGTCCTCGCCCGCCAACACCGCGTCCGCCGCCGCGCCGTAGACCTCCCACAACCAGTCCGCGGCGCGCGCCTCGTCGTGCACCCGCACCGCGGGCACCGGCGAACCCGCCAGCACGTCCCACGCCAGCAGCGCGCCGTCGGCCTCCAGCAGCGCCGTGCGCTCCGGGAACGCGGGCCACCCGTTCGGCCTCATGAAGGCGCCTCCCGCTCCAACACCGACCGCAGCCGGTCCCGCTGGTCGAGCACCACCGACCGCAGCACGCCGTCCAGCACGTCCCACAGCTCGTCGGCGGTGATCACGTCGTCGCGCAACTCCCGGCCGTGCACCCGGACCCACAGCCGGCGCAGGTAGGCCTCGCGCACGCCGTGCACGTCCGCGAGGACGCCCGCCGGCACCGCCGACGGCGCGCGCAGCACCCGGTGCACGTAGGCCTCCCGGTCCCACCGGGCGCGCAACCGGGCCGCCGCGCCGGCCGCCGGCACCGGTCCGACCAGACCCGCCGACGCCTCCCGGCCGAGCACCAGCACCACCCGGCCCTCCTCCAGCGCCAGCTGCCACGGACCCGCGACGCGCGCGATCTCCTTGCGCACCAACGAGGGCACGTCGTCCAGCTCGGCCCGCCTGCCCGCGTCGGTCAACGGCGCGAACAGCCGTTCCACGATGGACCGGTCGAACGGCTTGGGCAGGTTCCGCTTGGACGCGCTCTCGCCGATCTCCGGCGGTGCGACCAGGTCCCGGTCGGTGAGACCGTGCGCGAGCGCGACACCCGGCCGGTCCAGCTCGGCCGCGCCCGCGGTGCCGGCGAGGTCGCGGACCAGCGCGGCGAACAGCGCCCGGTCCGGCTCGATCGCGCACGTGGCCAGGAAGTCCGCGGTGGACGAGCCCGCCGGCAGCGGGCGCGGCGCGTGCATCGCGGTCCACGTCGCGGCCAGCAACCGGGTCAGCTCGCCCGCGTTCGCCGCGTCGGTGACGAAGCTGCGCAGCCCGGCGACCGTCGGACCCTCCCGGCCGTGCACGTCGGCCAGCACCTCGCCCGCCCGCTCCGCCGCGTCCGGCCCGGGTTCGCCGTGCCCGACGGCGAGTTCGTAGCAGCGCTGGAAGTACAGGTCCTGCGGGTTGCCCTCGGTGATCCGGCGCCGGCGGCGTTCACCCTTCAGCACCAGGAACCAGCTCGCGGTCGCGGCCAGCACCGGCCCGGCGTCGGTGATCCGGGCGCGCAGCGCGTCCACCCGGTCGATCGGCACCGCGCCCGCCGCGAAGTCCGGGTTCTGCACCGGCCGCAGCACGAGCGGGTCGAGGATCAGCTTCACCGTGCGGGCCAGGGGGCGGCCGGCGACGTTGCTCAGCGGCGCGACCGCGTCACCGAGCGTCGCCCACGCCTGCGCGACGAGCACGCCGCGGGGCAGCGCCGCCTGCGTCCCGGTGCTCGCCACGACGTCGAGCCTAGCCGGAAACCCCAGGTGAAGGATCTGATCGTGATGATTTCTGTGACCGGTAGGCGACCGCGGTACCGCAAGCTTGTGCCACCAACCGAGCAGGGAGAAACCCCATGTACCCCACACCGCAGCAGTACTCGCCGGTGGCGCCCTACGAGACGCCGCGACGTCGCCGCCTCAGCTTCGGGCCGTTCCTGGTCGTGCTGCCGCTGGTGCTGTTCGCCGGGTTGTTCTTCGGACTGTCCTTCCTGGCCTCGCCGGAGCCGGACATCGAGGTGCAGCAAGGCGTCGGCCACGCCAGGGTGCAGGGCCGCGACGTCGTCCTGGTGCCCTACGCCCGGCACGGCGCGCGGGGCATGTTCCAGCTGATCTTCCGCGACATGTTCCAGGTGCGGCTGTCCGCGACGGACCCGGCGACCGGCGAGTCGCTGTGGGACACGCAGTTGTCCGACGAGCTGATCTGGGAGGCGGACGTGCTGGGCGCGGGCGACAAGTACGCCTACGTGGCCACCGACTCGGGCTTGCGGATCCTCGACCTGGCCGACGGCGACCTGGTCGCGCAGGGCGACGGGATCACCGGGTTGGGCTCGGGGTACGTGGCGGCGCGCGGCGCCTACGCCTACGACCCGGAGGGCGGCCGGGTGCTCGCGATGAACGCGAACGGCGACGTGCTGGCGATCCCGGTGGACCAGACGGCCGCCGCGCCGGTCGACCAGGCCACCGCCGCCGCGTGGGTCGGCAGGCTCACCACCGACCACAAGACCGTCCGGTACGACACGACCAAGCGCGAGGCCGCGGTGGACGGCGGGCAGTTGGTGGTCCGCGAGCGGCCGAACGGCGCGCCGGGCAAGGTGCTCGTGCGGGTCGCGGCGGACGGTCAGGAGACGCCGGTGGGCGACGCCGCGTTCCAGAACGCCTCGATCGTGGTGGACGGCGACCGGGCCGCGGGCGCCGCGGCCGGCTCCGTGCTGGTGCACCACCAGCGCTCGGTGAACGACAAGGGCTGGGCGGTCAGCCTGGTGTCCCTGGCCACGGGTCAGGTCACCGGCACCCAGCCGGTCGCGTCCTCGCTGACCAGGGTGCTCACCACGCCCGACGGCGGCACGCTCGTCACGACCGACGACGGCGTCCTGACCGCACGGGACGGCAAGCTCACCGCGCTGGCCGTCGGCGCGACCGACTTCTTCGGCTCCCCCTCCTAGTCACCCTTCCCCCTCACACCAAGGAGCAACGACCATGAAGACCGCCGCCTGGATCTCGCTGGTGATCTCCCTCGTCCTGACCGGCCTCTGGGTGGCCGGCGGACTGACCGGCGACGACGAGTTCGCCTGGCTCAACGGCTACCTGGCCGGCCCGATCGTGCTGATCTTCGTCGTGCCGATGCTGTTCACCTTCTCCAAGGTCTTCGGCGGCGCGATGGCGCAGTTGCGCGGCGAGCTGCCCCAGGACTTCGCCGGCGCCCCGATCGGCATGGGCACGGTGGTCGGCGTCGGCCGGACCGGCCTGAGCATCAACGACCAGCCGCAGCTCGCCATCCAGCTCCGGGTCGACACCGTCGACGGCCGCACGTTCCCCGCGACGGCCAAGCAGATCGTGGACCTGACCGAGCTGGGCGCCGTGCAGCCGGGCGCGGTGCTGCCGGTGCGGTACCTGCCCGACGGCCGGGTGGTGCTGGCGACCGACGCGTCGCAGCAGGAGTTGCAGCACGCGCTGGACCGCATCCAGCTCGCGAAGGGCCTGGTGACGCCGAACCAGCTGCGGATCAGCGAGCAGGGCGTGGACGCGCAGGCGGTCGTGCTGGCGATGGTCCCGACGGGCGAGGTGCGCGACGGCCGCACGGTGGCCCACGTGACGCTGCGCGTGACCCGGCCGAACGGCACGATGTTCGACCTGGTGCAGGAGAAGAACCTGGTGCCGAGCGCGATCCCGCAGGTGCAGCCGGGCATGGTGGTCCGGGTGAAGTACCTGCCCTACGACGAGTCCGAGGTCGCGATCCTCACCGCGCTCAACCGCTGACCCGCGATGACGTCGACCGGGGAGCCGGGCGTGGCCGACGAGCCCGCCCGGCCCGCCCGCACCGCGAGAGGCCGAGGGCCGCAGCGCCAACCGCGCTGCGGCCCCGTCCCCGAACCCGACCGACGCCTACCACGCCGCCCGGGTTCTCCCCCGGAGCGCGACGCCGCCCACACGGCGCCCGCGCCCACCGGTCCTTCCCCACACACCCGTTCCGAGTGCATCACGCGGTACCGACCCCACCGGGTTGCACGACCCGCCACATCCGCCGGCGGCCGAGCGCCCACTCCCCCGGCCGGCCAGTCGGACACCGAACCCGTCCGCCCCGCGCGCCCCTGATCACGCCCCTGATCAAGACGCTGATCCCGAGCGAGTCGAACCCCGCCGGTCGCACGCGCGCCCCCCGCCACCGGCCGCCCCGCCCGAGTGCCCTCGCGGTTCCCGGCCCGCCGGTCTCGGCCCACGGTCGCCGCGCCCGGGTGCACTCGCCGTTCCCGGCTTCCGCCGCCCTGCCCGCGCCCGACCTGCGTCCAACCCACCGGGCGGACGTCGCCGGCAGCCCTCGCGGCACCGTCCGAAACGCCCCGCCGTTCCCGGCCGGTCATCTGGCCCGACGGACGCCGGCCGAGCGGCCGCGGCGTTCCACTTCCTCCGCCAGTTCGCGCCAGGCGTCACCACAGGCCCGGGCCAGGTCCGCGACGACCGGCGCGCAGTGCGGCGGCACGGCGGCCACCACGGCGGCCCGGTCCTCGGCGAGCACGGTCCGCATGCCGAGCCACCGCAACAGCAGCCGCCCCTCGGCCCGGAACCTCAGCGACGGGTCGCGGGTCAGCGAGCGGAGCAGGGCCAGGTGGTCGGGCGCGGGCTCGACCTCGCGGGCCCGGCGGGCGCGCAGACCGGGCGGCACCGGGTCGTCGCCGCGTGCCGCCCGGGCGCGCACGTCGCTCGCCGTGCCCACCGACACCCCTGCCTCGCGGGCCAACCGGCGCACCGACATCCCGGGCGTCGCCTTGACGAGCTCGTAGGCCCGCCGGCGGCCGGCGATCGGGTCCAGCGGCCGCACCCGGCCGTCCCGGCCGACCCGCGTCCCGCCCCGCGCGCCGACCCGCGACCGCGACCGGATCGCCGCGACCGTCTTGGCCGCCAACCCCGCCGCCGCCGCGATCGCGCGGTCCGACCACTCGGGGTGCAGGTCGATGATCCGGGTCGCCGCCGCCTCCCGGTCGGCGGCCGTCAGCGGCAGCCCGCTCTCCGTGTTCGACCGCACGGCCAGCACGAACGCGTCCCGCGACGACCCCTCGTGGAACCGCGCGTCGATCTCCCGGTCACCGCGCAACCGCGCCGCGCGCACCCGGTGCACCCCGTCGACCACGGACATCGTCGCCCGGTGCACCACGATCGGCGGCCACGGTGTCGCCGCGTCGGCCAACGCCCGCACGTGCGCCGCGTCCGCACCGGCACGCACCCGGTGGTCGAACCGCAGCGGGTCGACCGGCAGGCGCACCACTTCGGGCCCCACCCGGTCCCACTCGGACCCGTCCTCGGCCACGCCCACCCGCCACTCCTCTCGCCGCGCCACACGGGAGGGTGCTCCTGGTCGCTACCCGTGCGCGCCCCGTCGACTACCCGGCCGGCCGACGCGGACGCACCCGCACACCAGCAGACCGGCCATGACCAGCCCGAACACCGGCAACCCGAGCAGCAGCGCGATCGCCGCGTGCAACCCGAGGCCGAGCACCAGCACGACCCGCCGCCGCCCCGCGGGCACCGCCACGGCCAGCACCAGCTGCACCGCGATCACCGACCACGTGAGCACCGGCAGCGCCCACCCGACCGCGACCGCCGCGACCGGGTCCAGCAGCACCCGCGGCAGCCCGAACTCCGGGTCGTGGAACACCACCCGCAGCGCCGTACCCGCCCGCCACGCCGGGTCGCGCAGCTTCGACACCGCCGCGTCCAGGTACACCACCGTCGTCTGCACCCGCAGCACCAGCAGTGCCGCCAGCGCGCTTCCCCGCCACGCGGGAGCGAGTGGCGTGCCGAGCGGCGCCCACTGCCACCACCGCCGGTCGCCCAGGCACAGCGGCACCACCAGCAGCGCGGTGATCTGGGCGATCCGGTCGCCGCCGTTGGCCGTCGAGGAGCACGCCGCGAAGCCGAACGCCACGTACCAGTGCGGCACGCACGTCCAGCGCGGCGCGAAACCGGCGGTCACCAGCGTCGCGACCACCACCGCCACCACCCGCGCGGGCCAGGACGGCCCCAGCACGCACCACAGCCCGAGCGCGCGGATCCCGTCGCACCGGGGACCGCCCGGGAACAGCACGTCGTCGGGGTTGACCGCGACCACGACCAGCAGCGCCAACCCGAGCAGGCTGCGCCCGACCGCGAGGAACGCCCCGCGCGGGTCGAAGCGCGCGCTGTGCCGTTCCACGAACGCGTTCAGCACCGGGGCACCACCAGGGCGATCCGGTGCACGTGCCGCGGTGGCACGGACAGCCGCCGCTCACCGTCCCGGGTCACCCGTTCGACGGATAACGCCACCGGCGCGCAGAGCAACGCGCCACCCGCCCGGTTCTCGGTGTGAAACGTCAATCCGGCGTCCAGCGCGAAACCGCAGGCGCGGTACCCGACGTCACCGCAACGCTGCCAATAGCGCTCCGGTATTCGCACCGCGAGTGCCCGCAATTCCTTCTCGTAGGAATCGTCCAAGCGGCGCAGGCCACCCAACCGGTCGTCCCACAACCGTCGTTCCCGCACCGGGTCCAATCGCCCGTCGGAAAGTCGGCGATAGGCCACCAGGACGTCCTGCTCGGCCGGCGTGAAAAAGGCCCAGCCCTGTGGCCAGAGCACTTCGTACGCGTCCAGCCGGCGCAGCGCGCCGTCCGGCAGGACGAACCGCGCGTGGGCCAGACAGGCGACGATCAGACTGGTCAGCAGCAGTGCGACGGTGACCAGGAAACCGCGGGACGCGGCGCCGTGCCGCGCCGGTGAGGCGAACACCAGACCGACTCCCGCCCCGACCTCCTCACCGCTTGATGGTGCCCTGGAGCACCGTCCCGGACACCACGTGGTTCGGTGAATCCGCGGTCGGCGCCGGACCCGGATCGGTACCGGTCGCCAGCACCGCCACGACCAATGCCGCGGACAGCGCGAAACCGACCAACAACGCTCGCATGGAGCCCCCAAGGAACTTTTTTCAACCGGTGCGTGCGGCGGAGCCGCGGAACACACGGCGGGATCCACCACCGGGCGACGGCCGTCGGCCAGCCTATCCACACCGGCTATTGCCCTGCTACCGGTCGACTACTTCTGGTAGACCTGACCCCGTGGCGCAGCGCGCGCATTGCGAGTCGAAGGTGGTCGGCGCGGTGGAATTCCGGGTACTCGGCCCACTGGAGGTGCGCGCGTCCGGTGAGGTCGTGCGGGTGCCGGGCGCGCGCCAGCAGCGACTGCTCGCCCTGCTCCTGCTCAACGCGAACCGCGTGGTGCCCGTCGACCGGCTCGTCGAGGAACTGTGGGAACAACCGCCGCGGTCGGTGCGCCAGCAGGTGCACAACGCGGTCGGCAGCCTGCGCGCGTTGTTGACCGCGCCGGGCGGCGGTGTCGGCATCACCCGCGCGGACGTCGGCTACCGGCTCGACGTGCCGGAGGACGCGGTCGACGCGCACCTGTTCGCCCGGACGGTGCGCGAGGCGGCCCGACCCGACCGGCCGGCGGACGACGCGATCGCGCTGCTCACCGAGGCGTTGGCGCTGTGGCGCGGCGACGCGCTGGCCGGGTTGGACGGTCGGGCGATCACCGGCGCGGCGGCCGGGTTGGACGAGCAGCGGCTGGCCGCGGTCGAGGAGCTGATGGCGCTGCGGCTGGACCGGGGCGAGGCGGGCGGCCTGATCGCGGACCTGCGCCGGCTGGTGGCCGACCACCCGCTGCGGGAGTCGTTGCGCGGTCACCTGATGCGCGCGCTGCACCGGTGCGGCCGGCAGGCCGAGGCGCTGGAGGTCTACGACCAGGGCCGCCGCACGCTGGCCGAGGAGCTCGGCCTCGACCCGGGTCCGCGATTGCGCTCGCTGCACGCGGAGATCCTGGCCGAACGGGACCAGCCGCGCGCCGCCGTGGCGACCGCCGAGCCACCGAGACAGGCCAGGGCCACCCGGTCCTACCTGCCGCACGACATCCGCGACTTCTCCGGCCGGTCGGCCGAGCTGGTCCGGCTGCTGGCCGAAACCAGGGGCGTGCTGCCGACCGCGCTGGTGATCACCGCGATCGACGGCATGGGCGGTGTCGGCAAGACCACGCTCGCGGTCCACCTCGGGCACCAGGTCGCGGACGACTACCCGGACGGCCAGTTCTTCATCGACCTGCACGGGTTCAGCCCGGGCGTCGACCCGGTCACCCCCGAGCAGGCGCTGGACGCCCTGCTGCGGGACAGCGGCGTGCCGCCGGAACTGGTGCCGTACGGGCTCGAGGGGCGCGCCGCGCGCTGGCGGTCGGCGATGGCGGGCAGGCGGGCGCTACTGATCCTGGACAACGCGATCGACGCCGCGCACGTGCGCCCGCTGCTGCCGGGCGCGGCCGGTGTGCTGGTCGTCGTCACGAGCAGGCGCAAGCTGGCCGCGTTGGACGGCGCGGTGCCGATGTCGCTGGACGTGCTGCCGGCGGCGGACGCGGTGGCGCTGTTCACCCGGGTCGCGGGTCCGGACCGGGTGGCGGCCGAGCCGGAGGCCGCGGCGACCGCGGTCGAGCTGTGCGGCCGGCTGCCGCTGGCGATCCGGATCGCCGCCGCCCGGCTGCGCGACCGCGGCACGTGGACGGTGTCGGACCTGGTCGACCGGCTGGCCAGCAGGCGGATGCGGTTCCTCCAGGTCGACGGCCGCAGCGTGAGCCACGTGCTGACGATGAGCTACCGATACCTGCCGGGCGCGCAGCAGCGGCTGTTCCGGCTGCTGAGCCTGCACCCCGGCACCGACTTCGACCCGCACGCCGCCGCCGCGCTCGCCGACTGCCCGCCGGAGCAGGCCGAGTTCCTGCTGGACGCGCTGTTCGACGCGAACCTGCTCAAGCAGAGCACGACCGGCCGCTTCTACTTCCACGACCTGGTGCGGGACTGCGCCCACCAGATCCTCACCGAGACCGAGGACGAGGCCCAGCGCCGCACCGCGCTGCACCGCCTGCTGGACTACTACGCGCTGGCCGCGCACCACTGGTCGCGCGACCTGGACAACCGGGTCTACCCGCTGCCGCCGCGCGTCGACCACCGGCCCGAGGTGCCGCCCGCGCCCACCGCGCAGGACGCGATCGCGCTGCTGCGCACCGAGTACCGCAACCTGATGGCGGTGGCCAGGTTCGCCGCCGAGCACGACTGGCACGACCACGCGTGGCAGCTCGCGTGCTTCCTCCAGCCCGCGTTGCGGGACCGCAACTACGGCGAGGGTTCGGCCGAGGTGTTCGACCGCGGCCTGCGCGCCGCCCGGCGCACCGGCGACGTGCGCGGCGAGGCGGCGTGCCTCCAGGGGTTGGCCGCGGTGTGCCGGGAGCGCGGCTCGACCGAGGAGGCCGCGGCGCACCTGCGCGCCGCGCTGGAGATCGGCCGCACCCTGGGCGACCGCGAGTGCGAGGCCGCGCAACTGGTCGAGCTGGGCAACCTCCACCTGGCCGAGGAGCGGCTGGACGAGGCGCACGGCGCGTTCGCGGCGGCGGGCGACCTGGTGGCCGACCTGCCCGACTCGCCGCTCGGCGCGGCGATCGCGAACAACCTCGGTGTGGTGCACCGCGATCTCGGCCGGTACGACGAGGCGCTGGCCGCGTTGCGGAAGGCGTTGCGCGCCAAGGGTTCGGAGCGGTTCCCGCAGGCCGAGCTGCTGACCGCGTGGAGCATCGGCGCGGTGCGGCACTACCAGGGCGCGCACGACGACGCGGTCCGCGAGTTCTCCCGGATCCTGCGGGAGAGCGAGCAGCGGGGCTTCGAGCACGGCGAGGCGGTGGCGGTGCTCGGGTTGAGCGCGGCCCGGCGCGCGCTGGGCCTGCTGGACGAGTCGCTCGCGCTGGGCCGCCGGTCGCTGGCGCTGGCGCGCAAGCTCGACCTGCCGCTGCTGGAGTGCGAGGCGCTGAACGCGATCGGCGAGACCACGTTCGCGCTCGGCGAACCGGAGCAGGCCGAGAAGGTGTTCACCCAGGCGGTCGAGTACGCGCGGCAGTACGACGCGCCGCGGTACCGGGCGCGGGCGCTGGAAGGCTTGGCGCACACCGCGATGCGCCGCGGCGAGACCGGTGAGGCGAGGCGGTGCTGGGAAAGCGCGGTGCGGCTGTACCCGCGCGGCATGGCGGACGCCGAGTACGCCCGGGTGCACCTGGCGGGCGCGCCGACGTGCTTCCGCTGCGCGGTGCAGTCGACCAGCCACAGTGGACGGTGAGTAGGTCCACTGTGGACCGAAGGGGCCGGCGCACCGCCAACCGGGTGAGGCCCGCCGGTCGGAATGGGGACTCAGCGTGATGCGGACGGCCGCCGAGGTTCAGTCCCGGGCTGCTCGCCGACCGCCCGCATCGGTGTGATACTGGTCGGCACCCGGTCGGGAGACGTGCTGATGAAACCGGACATGACGCCGCGCCACGGCCTCCGCGGCGCGCTCGCCGCGCTCGCGGCGCGCAACGACCACTCCGGCGCGGTCGCGGGCAGCGTGGTGCAGGCCAACGTCATCCAGGACGTGACGCTCGTGGCCGCGCCGGCGGCGGCGCAGGTCAAGCGGCCGCGCCAACTGCCGCCACCGCCGCACGCGTTCGTCAACCGGAGCGACGAGCTGTGCCGGATCGCGCGGGCCGTGACGGCCGGGTCGGGCGGCGCGGCGATCGTGGTGCTGACCGGTCTCGCGGGCGTGGGCAAGACGGCGTGCGCGGTCGAGTTCGGGCACCGCAACGCCGACCGCTTCCCCGACGGGCAGCTGTTCGCCGACCTCGACGGCTACCGGCACGGCGGCACGGTCGCGGTGACCGACGTGGTGGCGGCGTTCCTGCGCGCGTTGGGCGTGCCGTGGGACTACCTGCCGCCGAGCTTCCCCGAACGGGTGGCGCAGTTCCGCAGCCTCACCGCGCGCCGCCGGCTGCTGGTCGTGCTCGACGGCGCGGACCACGCGGCCCAGGTGCGCGCGCTGGTGCCGGGTTCGCCGGGCAGCGCGGTGATCGCGACGAGCAGGCGGCGGCTGAGCGGGTTGGCCATCGACGGCGCGCACGCCGTCGCGCTGCGGCCGCTCGACGGCGAGCACGGCGCGTCGATGGTGGCGCGGATGCTCACCGACGAGCGGGCGGCGGACGACCCGGCGTCGGTGCGCCGGCTGGTGGACCTGTGCGCGGGCCTGCCGATCGCGCTGCGCGTCGTGGGCGCCGAGCTGGGCAGGCTGGACCGCTGGTCGGTCGCCCGGTACGCCCGGCACCTGTCCGATGACCGCCAACGCCTGCGCCGGCTGTCGGTGGAGGGGGACCAGCACGTGGAACACGTCTTCGACGCCGCGTACGGCGAACTGCCGGACCCGGCGCAACGGCTCTACCGACTGCTCGGCCTGCACCCGGGCCCGGACTTCGGGCCCGGCGCGGCGGCCGCGCTCGCCGACCGGCCCGACGAGGACGCCGAGGCGCTGCTCGGCGTGCTGCGCGGGGTGAACCTGGTCGAGGAGCACGCGCCCGACCGGTACCGCTTCCACGACCTCGTGCGGCTGCACGCGCGCGGCGTCGCGGACCGGGACTGCCCGCCCGCGGAACGCGAGGAGGCCCGTCGGCGGGTGGTCGCCTGGTACCTGCTCGGCGCGGCCGCCGCGGACCACGCGGTGCTGGGCCCGGCCCGGTGGCGCCTGGCCCGGCATCCCGTCGCGGACTGGCCGGTCGCGTTCGACGGCGCGTCCGGCAAGCGCTGGCTCGAGGTCGAGCGGACGAACCTGCTGGGCGCCGTGCGACTGGCCGCGGAACTGGGCGACGACGGGTCGGCGTGGCGGTTCTGCGAGGCGCTGTGGGCGCTCTACCACAGCCTCAAGCACCACGCGGACTGGATCGAGGCGCACCGGATCGGTGTCGCGGCGGCGGTCCGGTGCGGCCACCGCGACGCGGAGTGCCGACTGCGCAACCAGTTGGCCCGCGCGCACATCGAGCTGCGCGAGTTCGACGCGGCCCGCGCGGAGATCGCCCTGGCCGAGGGCGCCGTGGTCGGCGAGGGTTACGGGCTGGCGATGGTGCACGAGTCGCGGGGTCTCCTGCTGCGCGCCGGCGGCCACTTCGCCGAGGCCGCGCGCGCGTTCGGCGTGGCGCTGGACGTCAGCCGCCGGCTCGGCGACCCCCGGGCGATCGGCATCCAGGGTTACCAGTGCGGCGACGCGCTGGTGCACGCCGTGCGACCGGCCGAGGCGCTGCCGGTGCTGGACGAGGCGCGGGGACTGCTCGCCGACCTGCACGACGAGTTGGCCACCGCGCGGGTGCACATCGCGCTCGGCCGGGCGTACGAGGCGCTGCACCGGACCGCCGACGCGCGCCGGGTGCTGGACGACGCGGTGGCCGTGACGCGGCACCGCGAGCAGCCGGTGAAGGAGGCGCAGGCGCTGGAGGTGCTGGTGGTCATCGCGCTCGGCGAGCACGACGACGGTCTGCTCCGCACGTCCGCGCAACGGCTCTACCAGCTCTACCGCGAGGCGGGCAACCCGCGCAGCGCCGAGGTCCTCCGCTGGCTGGACCGCCGCTGCTGAGGTGGACCCACCGCGGGCGCCTCGGACAGCGCCACCACGCCTATGACATCGTTGTCGAAGACGGCCAGCACCAGCTCGGGGGTCAGCGGGTGCCCTGTGGACACCCACGCGTTCAGCGCGCAGGCCGCCTGCACCGGCCCGACGCACACCCGCCACGGCCCGACGTCGCGCAACCCCACCACGCACCCGCCGTCGACCGCCGCCGCGGCGACCGACGCGCCCCGGTACTCCTCGAGCGCGCGCCGCACCCACCGCTCCGCCTCGGCGGGTCCGGTCACCTCACCGGTGACCACGACCTCGGCGTTGGACCGCACGCCCGGGTCCACCTCGGTGTCGTCCACCAGCAGGAACACGTCGGCGTCGGGGTCGTGGAACCGCTCGAGCAGATCGGGGAACCGCTCCAGCTCGACCCGGTTGCGGGACTCGCGCACCCGCGCGGACACCAGGTACGCACCGACCGGCTCGGCCTCGCGGGGCGTGAACCGCGGCACCGCGTGCACCCGCGGCTTCGCCCCGGTGATGCCCAGCAGTCCGTGGAGTTCCGCGTAGAGCCGGGCCTTGCCCTCGCCGGGCACCCCGAACACCCGGTCGGTGATCCGCCGCAACGGCTCCGCGTCGGGCCGCCCGAGCGCCTCCTCGACCTGCTTGCGGAACGACGACCCGAGGTCGAGCCGGCGCGCGGCGGCCCACAGGTCGGCCTGCGCCGAGGTGGGCTCGACCTCCGGTCCGCCGTCGCTGACCAGCAGCAGCGGCTTGCCGAGTCCGACGCCGTAGACGGTCACCGAACCGTGGTCGCCGATCACCAGGTCGGAGGCGACGAGCACCGCCTGCCAACTCGCGTCCGGCGGCACCAGCACCAACCCGCACCGCTCCGCGTCCCGGAACTGCTGCCCCACCTCGTAGCGGCTGTGGGCCTGGCTGATGTTCCAGTGCTGCACCAGCGCGACCCGGTACCGCCCGAGCGGCAACTGCGCCACCAGGCGCTGCGGCAGGTCGGGGTCGGCGGCGAGCGTGGCGTGCGGCCCCCAGGTCGAGTTGACGAGCACCAACCTCTCGTCCGCCCCGAGCCCCAACTCCCGCCGGTACCGGTCGCGCTGCCCGCGGCTGAACCGCAACTGGTCCATCACCGGGTCCCCGACGACCACCGCCCGACTTTCCGCCTCGGGACAGGTGCGGCGAAGAAGCGACATTTGTTCTTCGTGCGAAAGCCCTATTTTTGCGGGGATGACTTCCCCACCGGACATCAGTTGGGACCGCGCCACACCTGTGGGTGAACTTCCATCGCCCCCGGTCGTCTCCGGGACCAACCGCGGATATCCCGCGCCGTGGGGAATCGTCATCAGCGGCGCGTCGAGTTCGTGCAGCCTGGAGCTGGTGTGGGAGGCGAGAACGGCGTCGAACCTCGTCGCCACCGCCTCTTCCCACGGCAACACGTGACACCCGGCTTGCGAGAGGTGTTCGCGCAGGTCGCGGTCATACTGGGAGCCACTGTCCACAGTGAACTTGAGCGCCACCCGGCGCGCTGCGATCATCCCGTCCAACTGCTGGAGCAAGCGGAACAACGACGTGGAGTTGCGTGCGGCGACAAGCAGTCCCCGCTCGGTGTCCCACGTGTGTTTGACCATGACCCCATCCGAATCCGAGAAGTCAGATCCCGAAGTGCTTGCTAGCATGAAGGTAGCAAGCATAAGACGAGATGGCTATATGCTACGTTGCAGATAGCCCGGTAGCCGAGTGAAAGGTGACTCCGTGGCACAGGCGACCAACCCTGTAGCCCAGCAGCGACGTCTGCGCACCGAGCTGCGCAGGGCACGCGACCGGGCCAACCGCACCCAAAGGGATGTCGCCGAAGAGCTGGACTGGTCGACAAGCAAGATCATCCGGATCGAAACCGGCGCGGTGAACATCTCCACTACCGACCTGCGCGCCCTCCTGGCCTTCTACGGCGAGCCGGCCGAGCGCATCGCCGAACTGGTCGAGGTGGCCAAGGCGAGCCGCCAACAGGCGTGGTGGGACAAGTACAAGGGCAAGCTGAGCAAGGAGTTGTCGGCCCTGCTCGAACTGGAATCGGCGACGTCGCTGATCCGCCAGTTCCAGACCCTGGTCATCCCCGGGCTGCTCCAGACGGAGGACTACGCGCGGGAAATTCTGCGGCTGTACTCGCGCGAGGACGAACTGGACTTCAAGGTCAAGACCCGCCTTGAACGGCAGCGCCTGGTCCTCGAGGAGGGCGGACCGAAGGCGTTCTTCGTCATCGACGAGGCCGCGCTGCGGCGCTGGGTCGGCGGACCCGCGGTGTTCCGGGCACAGCTCGAACACCTGAAGGAACTCAATCGCCGGCCCGCCGTGTCCATCCAGGTCCTGACCTTCGACAAGGGTGTCCACCGCGGGATACGCGGCAACTTCGAGGTGTTCGAGTTCCCGGACGACCAGGACCACGTGGTGTACCTGGAATGGCCGAGCGGTGTCCAGGTCATCCAGAACGACACCGCGCAGGCGAGCAATTTCGTGGAGATCTTCCTGGAACTGGAAGGTCTCGCCGAACCGAGCGACCGACTCGACGCGGTGATCGACCGATTGCTGGAGGAGGTTCCCCGCTAACCGCCAACTTCACACGCGCTGAGCGCCGTCCTATTCCACTTCGGCCCACGAGGTGCCGGAAGCGGAGCAATGGCGCTCGCTCACTCGGCGGTGGCTCCTCCCGCACCGCCGCGGATATCATGTGTCCACCTCGCCCAAGTCAGGGGCACGGGAGGAGGCCGGCACATGGCGGACGAAGATCCGGAATTCGTGCTCACCTGGCGAAAGAGCACATTTTCCGGTGATCATGGCTGCGTCGAAATCGCGTTCACTCCGAAAACGGCCCACCTTCGCAATACCCGTAATCGTGCGGGCGAGCGGTTGGCATTCGGGGCGGCGGCCTGGACCGCGTTCAGACAGGCAGTGGTCCGTCCGTAGTCGGACCGGCGGGCGCCGGTCCGACTACGGACCGGTCAGGCCAGGTGGATGCGCGGCGAGTACAGGTCGAACCAGTGGTACAGGTCGAGGACCCGGTCCAGGCCCACCCGGTCGGCGGGGTTCATCGTGGTCGCGTCCACTTCGGACGCCCGGTGCACCCACGTGCGGTCCACCAGGTCGAACACCGGGTGGTCCGCCTCCACCAGCACCTCCTTCACCTGCTGCTGCAACGCCTTCGCGTACCCCGGGTCCTGGGTGGACGGGTACGGGCTCTTGACCCGGTCGCGCACCGACGTCGGCAGCACGTGCTCGGTCGCGTGCCGCAGGAGGCTCTTCTCCCTGCCGTCGAAGGACTTCAAGGCCCACGGCGCGTTGTACACGTACTCGACCAGCCGGTGGTCGCAGAACGGCACCCGCACCTCCAGCCCCACGGCCATCGACGCGCGGTCCTTGCGGTCCAGCAGCATCCGCACGAACCGGGTCAGGTGCAGGTGGCACACCTCGCGCATGCGCGCCTCGCGCGGCGACTCGCCGTCGAGCCGGTCGACCTCGGCCACCGCCGTCCGGTACTGGTCGGCGACGTAGGCGCCCAGGTCGAGCGCGCGCAGCACCTCCCCGTCGTACAACGAGGTCCGCCGGTCCGGCTGCGCGGTGAAGAACCCCAGCCACGGGAAGGTGTCCAGGTCGGCCGAGCCGTCGTGGAACCACCGGTACCCGCCGAACACCTCGTCGGCCGACTCGCCGGACAGCGCGACCGTCGACTCCTCCCGGATCGCCTTGAACAGCAGGTAAAGCGACGTGTCCAGGTCGCCCATGCCGGACGGCGAGTCCCGGGCGACCAGCACCGCGCGCCGCGCCTCGGGGTCGCTCAGCGCGGCCGGGTCGAGCACCACGTCCCGGTGCGCCGACCCGACGAGCCGCGCCACGTCCCGCACGTAGGGCGAGTCGGCGGTGTCGCGCATGCCGTCGGGCTTGAAGTTCTCCTCCTGGCCGAGGAAGTCGACCGAGAACGTGCGCAGCACCTCGCCGTGCGACGCCAGGTGCGCGGCGGCCAGCCCGGTGACCGCGCTGGAGTCCAACCCGCCGGAGAGCAGCACGCACCGCGGCACGTCGGCGACCAGCTGCCGGTGCACGACGTCGGTCATCAGCTCGCGCACCCGCGCCACCGTCGTGTCCCGGTCGTCGGAGTGCTCGCGCGCGTCGAGCCGCCAGTAGGTGCGCGACCGCAGACCCTCCCGCGTCACGGTCACCAGCGATCCGGGCAGCACCTCGCGCACGTCCTTCCACAGCGACACCCCGGGCGCCTTGGTGAACGTCAGCAGCTCACGCAACCCGTCGGCGTCGACCACCCGCGCGGCCAGGGGGTTGGCCAGGATCGCCTTGGGCTCGGAGCCGAACAGCACGCCGTCGGGCGTCCGGTGGTAGTAGAACGGCTTGATGCCCATCCGGTCGCGGACCATCACGAGCCGGTCCTCGCGCCCGTCCCAGATCGCGAAGGCGTACATGCCGTTGAGGTGGTCCACCACCGACTCGCCCCACTGGAGGTAGCCGTGCAGCACCACCTCGGTGTCGCTGTCGGTTTCCCAGGCGTGGCCCAGCGCGGTCAACTCCGCGCGCAGTTCGGCGAAGTTGTAGGTCTCACCGCTGTAGATGAGCGCGACGTCGCCGTTCGGGGTGCGGACGGTCATCGGCTGGCGCCCGCCGGGCAGGTCGATGATGGCCAGCCGCCGGTGGCCGAGCGCGACGTGCGTGCGGACCCACGTGCCCTCGTCGTCGGGACCGCGGCAGGACATCGTGGCGGTCATCGCGTCCACGACGTCCTGCCGTCGCGTGAGGTCGGAGTCGAAGGAAACCCATCCGGTGATACCGCACATGCGCGCCTCCCCGTGGCCACTGCTTAGCTACCGCAACTATCTACGGCTCCGGTGTAACACCAACACGGGGATTTGTCTGCCCGAATTGCACTCTCCGTCCTGGTCCGACCACGCTGGGTCGCCAACGCCACCCGGTTACTCGCAGGCGATCCCGTCGCCGTCGGCGTCGAGCTTGTAGATGTCGCGCCCCACGACCCGGATCGGACCGGTGGTGTACGCGGGCCCGTTGCCGCTGCCACCGGCGCAGTCGACGTCGCTCGCGATCGGCACGCACCCGGTGTAGTTCGGGTCGCACCCGGACGCCTGGGGTTGGGTCACCACCGGCGGCGCGGCGACGGTCGTCGTGGGCACCGGCCGAGTCGTGGTCGTGGTTGTGGTGGTGGTTGTCGTCGTCGTGGTGGTCGTGGGCGACGGGGTGGTGGTGGTCGGCACGAGCGTCGTGGTGGCCTTGGCCGCGGTGGTCGTGGCGGCGGTGGTGCCGGTCAACGCGGCCGTGCCCACGTCGGACCGGCGGTTGCCCGCGTTCGCCAGTCCGATCACCAGCAGCACGCCCAGCACCCCGGCCGCGATCCACAGCGGTCGGCGACGCCGCGGCGTCGGCGCGCCCAGCGGCACGGGCAGCGGACCGGCCTGCGGCATGGGCAGCGGACCGGGAACCGGCACCGGAACCGGCGCGACGGCGGCGGCCTCGCGGGGCAGCCGCAGCACGACCTCCAACCCCCGCGTGCCGCGCCGCACCGTCGCCAGGCAGCCCGGACGACCACCGGCCGCGAGCACCCCACCGACCAGGTGCGCGTACCGCCTGCTCATCAACTGGGTCAGCTCGCCGACCCGCCGACCGTCCAGCCGCACCTCCAGGACGAGCTCGCCCTGGTGCCGCCCGGCCGTGGCGGTGCACCAGTCCAGTTCGACGGCCACCTCCCGCCGCCCGCCCGGCACGACCGCGTACCGGGACAGCTCCACCTGGTGATCCTCTTCCCGGGTGACCACGACCGAGACCTCAGCCGCCACCATCACCAGCCCCACAGCCGAGTTCTCGATCACCGCGTCACTCCTCGGGTGCCGACGTTCAGACATCCGGGAATCGGCGGTTCGGCCTAGCCGTTACACCCGGTCACGAACCCATCACAACCTCCGCGCATCGGAAACGGGCGTCCGCCCACCACCGATCACGCCCGGAACGCCGTCGTTGGCGCGCGCCCGTCCGCCGTGCCTAGGCTGGTCGCATGACGGACACCGGTATCCACGAGCGGATCGGCGCGCTGGTCGCCGAGGAGCACGCCCTGCGCGCGAAGGTCGTGGCGGGCGGGTTGCCGCCGGAGGCCGAGCAGGCGCGGTTGCGCGAACTCGAGGTCGCGCTCGACCAGTGCTGGGACCTGCTGCGGCAGCGCCGGGCGCTCCGGCACGCGGGCCAGGACCCGGACGAGGCGGCCGTGCGACCGGCCGGCGAGGTTGAGGGCTACCGCCAGTAGCTCAGCCGACCGGCCCGTCCCAGGACCACCGCGGCACGCCCTGACCGGCCGGCACGCGCTCCGCCGAGTCGGGGTGCGCGACCATGTCCGCCACGGCCCACTCCATGTACCCGCGCAGCGCGGCCCGGAAGTCCTGGTCGGCGGGCAGCCCGGCGTCGTCCAGCGCGAGCAGGAAGCACGCCAGGAACCGGCGGCCGAGGTCGTCCATGTCGCCGTTGCCGGCGTGCATCACCACTACGTCCGTGTGGTCGCCGTACGACCGGGTGTAGTCCGCCGGCCCGCCCCACACCTCGCCCCAGTACGCGGCGAGCCGCTCGACGTGCCGGGGGTTCTGGCCGGGTCGGGTGAACGGGTGGTTCAGCTCGGGATCGGCGACGCACCGGGCGTGGTGCGCCCGGGCCAGGGCCAGCAGCGCCTCGGCGCCGCCGGCGAACTCGTAGAGCGTTCCGCGCACGCCGGGAGCCTGGCACACCTCACGTGGACTTGCCCAGGCTTTCCGCGAGCGGCTAGTCCCACTCCCACACGATGCCGTGCACGCCGGGTGGTGCGTCCAGCACGCAGATGTGGGTCGTGGCGCTCACGCCGATCGACAGCTCCGAGCCCTGCGCGGCGTCCGGGTCGGTGCGGGACCGGTGGAAGCGGTAGGCGCGCACCGGGACGGTGGCCGGGTCGAACGAGACCTGGATCAGCAGTTCGCGGGCCGGGGTGCGCAGGCCGTACTGGATGGTGTCGCCCTGCGGCGGCACGCCCGCGTAGCCGATCTCGTAGCCGAACACGTAGCTCTCGCCGGTGCGCAGCGGGTGGTCGAAGCGCAGTTCCACGGCCAGCAGCTCGCTGCCCGGGTCCGTGCGGACCCGACCGGCCCGGCACCCCTCGGTGCGGACCAGGGTCGGCCGGTGGTCGCCGCGGTCCTGGGGGTGGAAGAAGAGCACCCAGCGGTCGACGCCATCGGCTTTGCTCACCACGACCATCTCGCTGACCACCGACCGCTCGGCGCGGTCCGCGTCGATCCGCACGTGCTCGTGCAGCGACACGATGGACAACCGGTTGTTGCCGTCGAGGTCGATGCCGTCGCACGAGGTCAGCACGGTCGGCTCGAGCTCCAGCGCGGTGGCGAGGCTGATGGTGCCCGGCACGTGCCCGATCCACCGCCCGCGCGGCCGCTGCGGCCCGATCAGCCGGACCAGCGCGTCGCGCGGCAGCACCAGGCAGTCCTCCAGCGCCCGCACCGCCCGCAGCGACCGTTCACCCTCGGGTGAGCGCCGACCACGCCGCCAGTAGCTCAGCGTGGCCTGGCTGACCCGCGCGCCGCGGGCCGACATCCGCCGCTGCACGGCCTCCAGGGACAACCCCCGCAGCCGGATCGCGAGGTCGAGCGCGTCGTGGAACGAGCCCTGGCGCAGGGCCGCCGCCAGTTCGGGGGGCAGGGGAACTGCCGGTTCGCGCGCGGCCGTCGTCACGGTGCCACCTCCCGGATGAGGAGTGCCCAGCATGTGCACCGGGTCCGCACTGTTCAAGGGGTGTCGGCCCGCTGTTCAAAACCGTGAAGGCGGCGTGATCGCGTGAAGTGGCCTGACCTGCGCGAATGATGGAGACGATTAACCCAAATGCGTGAGTATTCACACGACGAGGGCGGGCACCGCCGCAGTGGTGCCCGCCCCGTGCCCGCCGTGCGTGGTGCTCAGCCGAGCGTCAACGCCGTGTCGTCGACCAGGAAGGAGGTCTTCAACGACTGGTCCTCGGTGCCCGCGAACTTCACGGTCACCGTCTGACCGGCGTAGGACGACACGTCGATCGTCTTCTGGACGTACCCGCTGGTCTTGTCCAGGTTGGTGTACGTGCCCACCGCCGTGCCGCCGACCGACACGACGAGCTTGTCGTAGACGGCCGGATCGACCTCGGCGGTGTCGATCCGCAGCCAGAAGCTCAGCGTGGCCCGGCACCCGGCCGGGATCGCCACCGACTGCGAGATGGTGTCGGTGTGCGCCGAGCCCCACCCGCCGAGCCACGCGTCCCACGTGCCGGAGCGCGCCGGCGCCTGGGCGCCGAACTGGCCGATGGCGGTGTTGGGGTCGCTCCACGAGGTGCGGCCCGACTCGAAGCCCGTGTTGGCCAGCTTCTGACCGGAGCACCCGCCGGGCTGGGTGGTCGTGGTCGGCGGCGTGGTGGTCGTGGGCTTCGTCGTCGTGGTGGGCGGCGTGGTCGTGGTGGTGGGCGAGGTGGTCGTGGTCGGCCCGCCGGTGCACGTCGGGTCACCCGACTGGGCCGGCACGCTCACCGCGTCCCACGCGGCCTTGACCGTGTTGAACTCGGCGCAGCTGTTGGGGTACAGGTTCTTCGCGGCCTGGAGCGACCACGTCCGGTACTTGAGGTAGTTGCTGCCCGAGGTCTTCAGCTGCACGGCCCCGTGCATGATCTTGATGGCCTTCTGGAGGCCGAGACCGGTGATCGTGCTGTTGTTGCAGGTGGGGCTGGTCGGCTGGCCGTTGGTCGGGTTGCTGCCCTCGGCGAGCAGGTAGAACCAGTGGTCGCCCGGACCGGCCGCCGCGTGCACCTCGGCGTTCGGGATGCTGCTGGAGTAGCAGTTCGGGTCGTTGTTGTGCTTGGACGGCTGGTACATGTACCGGATCGGCCCGGTGCCGAGCAGGTTGGACCGCTCGCCGATCTCGTAGTCCGGCGGGTCGTACTGCGACGACTCGTTGGCGAACCACTCGGTGGCGGTGCCGAAGGTGTCGGCGATGAACTCCTGGGTGCCGCCGCCGGAGAAGCCGCCGGAACCGGAGTAGTCGTCGATGCCGTGGCCCATCTCGTGGCCCAGGATGTCCAGCGACGCCACCCACTCGCCGCTCGGGTTGTGTCCGATGTAGACGTACGCGGGCCGCGAGTTGTAGTAGTACGCGTTCTGGTCGTCCAGCCCGACGTTGATCTTCCACGCGCCGCCGTTGCCGTTGAAGCTGTTGCGCCCCAACCACTGCGACAGCATCTTGTTCTCGGTCTGCGCGACGTACAGGGCGTCGACGCAGCCGGTCTCCTTGTTGGTGCCGCTGCCGTTGCCCCACGTGTCGTCGGTGCCGGTGAGCACCGTGTCGGTGGCGTAGTCGCGGCACTCCAGCGCGGAGATGCCCGGGTCGCGCAGGTAGTACGTGCTGCCGGACTTCACGGTGTCGAGCGGCAGCGGCGCGGGGCCGTTCCACTTGCCCGTGCCGGTGCCCGCGGCGACGTGCTGCACGGTGCTCAGCACGCGGCCGTCGAGCGCGTCGACGTAGACGCTCAGGCTGCTGAACTCGCCGTCGGAGTCCTTGCCCTCGACGTTGCTCTCGTAGGCGAGGCGGCCGGCGCCGTCCGCGACGACGACCTTCCGCCCGGCGGACACCACCTTCGCGCCGGTCAACTGCCGCAGCGCCACCGCGTCGGCCTGGCCCTGGTCGAGCTTGGCCGCGCGGACGTCGACGTCGCCGAGCGCCCTGGTCTGGGCGACGGAGGTGGCGCGCACGGCGCCGCTGTCGTCGGTGGCGACCACGAAGTCGCCGCCCACGACCGGCAGGTCCTGGTAGGTGCGGTCGTACACCACGTACTGGAGCCCGCCCGCGGACCGCACGGTCCGCTGCACGAACTTGTCCTTGGCACTGGCGAACAACCCGGCGGGCGGGTTGGCCACCAGCGCGGCGGCCCCGCTGGTGGCGTTGGCCTGCGCCTGAGCCGCCGAGACGGCGGGCGGGACGGGAGCGGTGGGCGTCGGCGTGGCGACGGCGGTGCCGATGACCACCATGCCCGCGGCCACCGCACCGCCCAGCGCGGTGAGCCGGTGAGTCGATCTCATCGTGTTCCTTTCCCGGGCACGCCCCGGTCGGCCCGGTAAGGCCACCGGTCACCCGGAAAACGCAGGGGGAGAACAGGTTCCGCGTCGGTGCGAGGGGCCGCCGCGGGCCGAACACGCGAGACGTTAACGCCGCGGGGCGGGCCCGCGACAGGTCCATCACAGCCCGGGATGTTCACCCGCCGGCGCCGTCAAAACCGTTACGCCGCAACAAATTCGGACAAACCGCACGCTACCCGACGGCCCGGCGCGGCGTCCACTGTGGATCTTTCAACCCCACCGGGACCGCCGGTCCGCCGGGCGCGTCATTCCGACCGGGTGTCGAATCGGCACCCGCACAATGGCGTGAGCCGAATGTCGCATTCCCCTTCCACCGATACCGACGGTAATCCATGGCCCATTCGAGTGAGGCCGCAGACATTTCGCCCGTACTGCTACATTCGGGCCGCCCGTGAACAATGGCCGCCCTTTTCCAGGAAGGTGTGAGGATTTGCGCAACCTCCTTTCCGCGTTGACCGCAGTGGCGCTGGTGGTGACGTCGGCGGGTGTGGCGGGCGCCGACGACGACCCGGGCGCGCAGGGCGTCGCGGTGACGCTGGCCCGGTTCGAGACGCCGGACGTCGCCACCAAGGCGTTCACCTACGACACCGCGCTGGTCGAGCCCGGCTCGGCGGTGCTCGTCGTGGGCACGCCGGTGCGCCGGAAGTCCACGAAGGTGCTGTTGAGCGTGCACGGCCTGGTGCCGGACCGGACCTACGGCGCGCACGCCCACCAACGCCCGTGCGGCGCGCTGCCCACCGACGCCGGCGCGCACCACCAGCACGAGGTCGACCCGAAGCAGCCGTCGGTCGACCCCGCCTACGCGAACCCGACCAACGAGATCTGGCTGGACTTCACCACCGACCACCGCGGCCGGGCGGTCGTCACGACCTCCGTGCCGTGGCAGTTCGCCGACCGGCGCGCGGGCTCCGTGGTGATCCACGCCCAGAAGACCAGCAGCGAGCCAGGCAGCGCGGGCACCGCCGGCCCCCGACTCGCCTGCGCGACCGTGAAGTTCTGACACCACACCGTTCCGGATGTCGCGAGAACCGCCGCTCGCGGCGTCCGGCCACCCCGTTTCCGCACGTTGCCGACACGGTTGATCACCGTCCGTGGTAGTTCCTGTCGATCACGCCCGAGGCGTAGCGCCACCACGGGTCGCGACGATGTCCAGGGCAGTCGGTGTGGATGAGGGGTGGCATGTCCGAGCAGTTCGGGCCGTACCGGATCGAGTCGTTGCTCGGACGCGGTGGCATGGGCGAGGTGCACCGCGCCTACGACACGGCGAACGAGCGGTACGTGGCCCTCAAGCGGCTGCCCGCGAGCCTGGCCCACGACGAGGAGTTCCGCGCCCGCTTCCGCCGCGAGGCGCGCCTGCTGTCCCGGTTGAGCGCCCCGCACGTGATCCCGATCCACGACTTCGGCGAGATCGACGGCCGGCTCTACCTCGACATGTTCCTGGTCGAGGGGCGCGACCTGGACAAGGTGTTGGCGCAGGGCAGGTTGTCGCCCGCGCGCACGGTCGACGTGATCGGCCAGCTCGGCTCGGCGCTGGACGCCGCGCACGCGACCGGT
This sequence comes from Actinosynnema sp. NPDC020468, assembly GCF_040642015.1. NCBI lineage: Bacteria > Bacillati > Actinomycetota > Actinomycetes > Pseudonocardiales > Pseudonocardiaceae > Actinosynnema > Actinosynnema sp. NPDC020468. The sequence goes on along the minus strand of NZ_JBFAEO010000015.1, from coordinate 61,960 downwards.
CTGGTGCACCGCGACGTGAAGCCGTCGAACGTGCTGCTGTCCCAGGTCGACGGTGCGGATTTCGTCTACCTGCTGGACTTCGGCATCGCCCGCAGCACCTCGGGCACCACCGGTCTCACCGCGACCGGAGCCGCCATCGGCACGCTGGACTACATGGCGCCGGAGCGGTTCGTCACCGGCGAGGCGGACGTGCGCTCGGACGTGTACGCGCTGGGTTGCCTGCTGCACGAGTGCCTGACGGGCGCGAAGCCGTTCCCCGCGGGCAACATGCCCGCCCTGATCCACGCGCACCTGAGCGTGCCGCCGCCCAGCCCGTCGACCGCGGTGCCCGACGTGCCGGTCGCCCTCGACGGCGTGGTGGCCCTGGCGATGGCGAAGGAGCCGACCACCCGCTACGCCACCGCGGGCGCGCTGGCCTCCGCCGCGCGGGCCGCGCTGACCGCCGGCGGGTCCGCGCCGACGCCCACCCGGGTCGAGACGCCGCCACCGCCCGCCACCCGGATCGACGTGGCGCCGTCGTCGCGCCAGCCCGACGCCACCCACACCCGACTGCGACCGGCCGCGTCGGACGTGCCGCGCCAGTCGTTGCCGGGCACTCCCCCGCCGCAGACACCCGCGCCCGGTTTCCCGACACCCGCGCCCGTGCCGCCGCACTCGCTGCCCGGCCGCCCCGCGCCGGTCTTCTACGCCCCGAACACCCCGCCGCCGGGTTTCCCCGTGCCGCAGCCGCAGTTCCGCAACGCCACCCTGCCGCCGATCCCGACCTACACCGGCCCGCAGCCGACGGGTCGCAAGCGCTGGGTGTCGGTGGCGGCGGTGGGCACCGCCGTGGTCGCGATCGGCGGCGCGGTGGCGTTGACGCTGGCGCTGACCAACTCCCCGTCGACCCCGGTGGGCAGTTCCGGCACCACGACCACCACGACGACGACCGACACCACGACGGAAACCACGACCACCACGTGGGAACCGAGCACGACGACGAGCACGAGCACCACCACGACCACGACGACCACCACGCAGCCGGCCCTCGCCGACCCGGAGGTGTCGGGCTCGGTGTCGTTCTACTCGTGCGACCAGGCCGACGTGCCGTCCTCGCCGACGGGCTTCGCCTCCGAGTTCACCGTGACCAACGCGCGCAGCGGCGGCTACCCGATCATCGTGTACTGGATCGACTTCACCGGCGAGTGGCAGCACTGGTTCGACGTGGAGCCGGGCGAGACCAAAACCCAGCAGTCCTACAGCGGCCACCGCTGGTCGTTGAAATACGACAGCTGCCTGGCCGTGTTCTCCGCGCCCGGCGCCATCGTCGTGCGCTGACGAAACCCGATTGCCCGACGCCGGCCGGGTCGGGGACGATGACGTCCCCGGATCGGCACGGCGGAGGACGAGGCACATGGCGGAGCACACGTACCGGATCCTGGTGCGCGGCCGGTTCACCGACCTGGACGACGCGGGTCGCACGCGACTGCTGGCCGAGGTCGACCGGCACAGCATGATCACCAACGGGTTCAGCGACACCGGGAACCTGACCTACGACCGCGGGTTGGACTTCTTCAGCTTCCGGGTGGAGCTGCGCGCCGAGGTCGCGGACGACGACCGCGCGGTGCGGGACCGGGGCATGGCGCTGGCGGCGCGCGCGGTGGAGGCGTTCGACGTCGACTTCCGCGACATGAAGGCGTCCGCGACGGACGTGGACCTGATCAAGATCAACCGACCGCGGCGGCAGGCCTGACCGTTCCGTGATCATGATGTCGCCCGAAGGCCACCGAGTTCGGCGGGCCGGGCAGGCAGACTCCTCCCCGTGGAAAGACTCAAGACCGCGGCGCTCAGACTGGACGCACGCCAGTTCGCCGCGTATTCGACAACCCCGCCCACCCGTCCCGAGTGGACGGCCGCCCGAGCGGGTCTCGCCGCCGGGTCGCTGCTGCTCGTCCTGGTGGTGCTCGCCGGCCTCGTGACCGGCGGGTGGTTGGTGCTGCGGGACTTCCCGTCGCTCACCATCCTCCCCGGACTGGTGCTGATCGCCGTGGCGTGGGCGCTGCGCCCGCGGCTGGGCGTCGAGGACACCCCGTGGTCGGTGATCACCCGGGACGCCGCGCCGACCCTGTTCGCGCTGCTGGACCGGATCGCCGACGCGGCGGACGCGCCCGCGCCGCACGTGGTGGCCCTGGACTTCGAGTTCAACGCGAGCGCGAGCGTGGCCGGCCTGCGCCGCCGCCGCATGTTGACCCTGGGCCTGCCGCTGTGGGGCGTGCTGTCGCCCGGGCAGCGGGTCGCCCTGCTCGGCCACGAGTTCGGCCACTTCGTGAACGGCGACCCGACCCGCGGCCTGCTGACCGCGCCCGCCGTGGCCACGCCGGGAATCCTGGCCGACATGGTGCGGCCCAGTTCGTCCACGACCGGCGCGAACCTCGCGATCGAACTGGCGGAACGGCTGATCGCGCCGCTGCAACGCCTGCTGGCACGCGGTTTCCTGCTGGTGCAGGCGGGTGTGCTGATCGTGGCGCTCCGGGACCGGCAACGGGCCGAGTACTGCGCGGACGCCGTCTCGGTGCGGCTCGCGGGCACCGACGCCGCGGTGGCGCTGCTGGACGACGCCGTCGCGGGCGAGGCCCTCCAGACCGCGATCGCCTCGGCCGAGCGCGCCGTGCAGACCAGCGTCACCGCGCACCGCGACCACCCGGGCGCGACCACGTGGCGAGCCGCCGCGGACCGGGTCCGCCCCGGACTGGACCTCGAGTCGCTGCGCGCCGAGTCGGTGGCCGCGTCGACGCTGTGGCAGGGCCACCCGCCGTCGGGCCTGCGCGCGCGCATCGTCGAATCGTGGCCGCACCAGGACCCCGCGGTGGAGTTGACCGAGGAGGACTCGGCCCGCATCGACGCCGAACTGTCCCGCTGGTACGCCAAGGCCGGTCGCGACCTGGCCTGGTCGTGACGGTGCTCCCCGGTGGCGGTGCGCGCGTCGGCACCGCGCCCGGCCGACGGCGGCACTGACCGCTCGCGGTCGGGACGGCGTCGGGACCCGCTCCGGGCCCCGACGCCCGCCACCGCGCTACGCGCGACCCACGGCCTCCGGGCCGGGGTGCGTCGGGCCGTTCTGCCGCAGACCCAGTTCGTTGCTGTCGGGATCGCTGAAGAACGCCAGTTGTACGCCCTCGCCCACCGGCGTGATCTCGCCGACCTTCACGCCCTTCGCGGTCAACTCGGCCACGGTGCGCTGGATGTCGGCCACCACGAAGGTCGGCGTGGAGCCGCCGGTGCCGGGCGAGCCGCCGGACGCATCGAGCCCGATCGCGATGCCCGGCAGACCCGGCACGTTGAGCTGCGACCACGTCCGCGTCTGGTAGCGGGGGTCCGGGAACAGCCCCAGCGAGTCGGCGTACCACTCGGTACTGGACTGGAGGTCGGTGACATCGAGTTTGGCGACAAAGCCCACGTTGTCACCGAAAAGGGAATTGGACACGGCAGAAACCTCCGTAGCGGAGCGGCTGATCCGACCACCGTTCCGTCGAATCCGCACTGATCACAGCAACCGGGCCCAGTGTGGCAGCGCGTCGGGTCGCCAGAAACGGTTGAGGAGCAGAGCACCCTAAAGTGTGGGTTCAGCACCCTCCGTCCATTGCGGACCGTGACGACGACCGCGAAATCTCGCTCAGCCCTCCGGCCCCGGAGCCGGTGCGACGAGCACCGCGCTCACCCACCCAGGCGAACGGCATCCCGGACCCGCCCTGAGCGCCGACGCGCCGTGGTACCGCGGCCGGCGCCGGACACCGCCGTCATCCGTCCACAGTGGACTCAACGGCGCCGAGCACCAGCGCCCGGACCGCCCAGGCGAAGTCGTCCCCCGCCGGACCGCTCCCGTGCAGGTGCCCGAACGGGTGGGCGTTGAGCAGGTGGCCGAGCAGCAGGTGCCACAGCGAGCGGTACGCGCGCACCGCGTCGTCGTCGGCCAGCCCGGTCGCCCGCAGCCCGGCCACGCAGTGCTCGGCGACGGGCCGCGCGGCGTCCAGGGCGAACTCACCGCCCGCGATCACCTGCGGCCCCCACGGGTGGGCCACCAGGTAGGCGCGCATCGACTGCCACTGGCGCACGACGCCGTCCACCGGGTCCGCGCCGTCGGGCGCGATCAACGGGTACCCGGCGGCGAGCCCCTCGGCGAGCAGGCCCAGCAACTGGCCGCGGTCGGCGATGTGCCGGTACAGCGAGGCCTGCCCGGTCCCGAGTTCCCGCGCCACCCGCCGCAGCGTCAACTCCGCCAGGCCCTCCTCGTCGGCGACCCGACGAGCGGCCTCCACGACCGCGTCCCGGCTCAGCGTGCGCGGTCGCCCGCGAGGGCGTGGCGGATCGCCCGACATGACCGTCACCTCTTTGCGAACGCGGTTCGCCGGAGTGTAGCGTCGCTTTTTGCGAACTACGTTCGCAAATTGGGAGGGGGCGCGGTGGACGCGGAGGCGGACCAGGTGGCGGGGGCACGCGGACCAGCGGGCAGGGCCGGGACGGCGGTCCCGACCTCCCCGCCGCGCGACGGCGCCTCGGGCGTGCTGACCGCGGTGTCCCTCGCCGTGCTGTCCTACGGGTTGATGCAGGTCATGCTCGTGCCGGCGGCCGGCGCGATCCAGCACGACCTGCGCGCGAGCCCGTCCGCCGCGTCGTGGGCGGTGCTGAGCGCGCCGCTGCTGGCGGGCGCGCTGCTGACCCCGACGGCCGGACGGCTGGCCGACCGGCTGGGCAGGCGGCGGGTGCTGGTGTGGGCGTTGGCGCTGCACCTCGTGGGCACCCTCGCCGCGATCGCCGTGCCGGACGTCGGGACGCTGATCGCGTGCCGGGCTGTCCAGGGCGTGAGCCTGGCGTTCCTGCCGTTGGCGCTGGCCGTGGCGCGGGAGGCGCTCCCGCCGGCCCGGGTGCCCGCCGGGTTGGCCCTCGCGACGGGTCTGGTCACCGGCAGCGCGGGCGCCGCGCTGCTGCTCGGCGGCGTGCTGGTGGACCACGCGTCGTGGCGTTGGCTGTTCGTCGTCGGAGCGGCCGTGACGCTGGCCGCCCTGGTGACGACGGCCGCGCTGGTGCCCGTGCTCCCGCCGCCCGACCGCGCCGCGCCGACCGGCCCGCGCGCGAACCGACCGCTGCTGCTCGCGCACGCGGGCGCGTTCCTGTTGGGCGTCAACCAGTTCATGCTCTACGCCCTGCTCCCCCGGCTCGCCGGGTCCGCCGACGGCTTCGGCACGTCGGTGACCGGCGCGGCGCTGATGTTGTTGCCCGGCACGCTCGTCACCATCCCGGCGAGCTGGGCGGTGGGTCGTTTCCGGTCGGCCGCGCGGGTCCCGTTCGCGGTCGGCGCGGCGCTGGCCGCGCTGGGTTCGGCGCTGCTGGCCCTCACCCACGACGGGCCGGTCGCGGTGGCGGCGGTCTACGCGGTCGGCGGCGTCGGTTACGGCCTGGCGATGTCCGCGCTGCCGCGCATGGTCGCCGAGGCGTCGCCGCCGGCCAGGGCGGGCGCGGCGAACAGCGTCAACGCGGTCGCCCGCACGATCGGCGGCGCCGTCGGCGGTCAGGCCGCGGCGTTGGCGGCCGGCACGTCCTACTCGACGGCGTTCCTCGTCGCGGCGGTCGTGGTCGTGCCGGGCGTGCTCCTCGCCCGTCGCGTCCACGCGTGACACCCTGGCGCGGTCACAACTCCGGCCACCCGCGGCGGAGGTGGTCGAACGCGACGTCCAGCGCGGCGAGCGGATCGGCCGCGACGCCCGCCAGGTCCGGGATCTCCAGCACGTACCGCGCCAGCAGCCGCAGCGAGAGGTCGGCCGGGTCCCGACCGGTCTCCTCCGCGATCGCCGCCACGAGCGAGGCCTCGCACCCCGTCCACAGCGACCGGGCGTAGGCGCGCAGCGCGGGCGTGGTGATCACCAGGTCGGCCAGCCGCCGGTACGCCGGGTCGGAACCCGGCCGGAACGGACCCCGGGACGCCAGGAAGTCGCGCAGTGCCACCAACACCGACCCGTCCCGCCCCCGCACCGCCGCCACCAGCGCGGCCTCCCGCTCGGTGCGGTCGCCCAGGACCAGCGCCTCCTTCCCGCCCGGGAAGTGCGCGAACAACGTCGACACGGCCGTGTCGGCGACGTCGGCGATCTCGGCCACCGTCACGCCGTCGAACCCGCGCTCCAGGAACAACCGCGTGGCCGCCGCCGACAACGCCTCCCGCGTCGCCGCCTTCTTCCGCTCCCGCCGCCCGTCCGCCATGCGCCCACCGTAGGTCCTGCCGCTAGTCGCGATGAAATCGAAGTCACTCCGATTTCGAAGCAACTTCGGATACCGTGGTGGCACCGTCACCTTCCCGAGGAGCCGACCATGCGACCGCACCACCCCTGGGACGTGCACCGCCTCCCGCGCGCCGACGACCGGACGTTCCTGGTCACGGGCGCGAACGCGGGCATCGGCTACTTCGTCGCGGAACAACTGGCGGGCACCGGCGCGACCGTCCTCCTGGGCGCGCGCAGCGCCACCAAGGCCGCCCAGGCGATGACCGCGATCCGCGCCAGAGTCCCCGACGCCCGCCTCCACCACCGGCACGTGGACCTGTCCGACCCGACCACCCTCACCGCCGACGGCCTCGACCGCCTGGACGCGGTGGTGTGCAACGCGGGTGTGCTGCTGTCCGGCCCACGCCGCACGACCGCGGCCGGCCACGAACTGACGTTCGCCACCAACCACCTGGGCCACTTCACCCTGGTCGCCAACCTGCTCCCACTGCTGGCCGCCGCGCCGGCCGGACGCGTGGTGACCACGGGCAGCTTCGTGGCCAAGTCCGCGGACTTGGACCTCGCGGACCTCCACTGCGCCCGCGACTACACCCCGGACGGCGCCTACGCGAAGTCCAAACTGGCCCAAATGCTCTTCGGCTTCGAACTGGCCCGCCGCCTGGAAGCCCGGGGCAGCACCACGATCAGCGTGGTCGACCACCCGGGCGGCGCACTGGACACCCTGACCCCACCACGCCCACCGCTACCGACCGCCGGCCCCGCCCGCCGCCTGACCGCCCGACCGGCTGCCCTTGTCCTGCAAGGAAAACACGCCGGAGCCTGGCCCGCGGTCCGCGCCACCCTGGACCCGAACACCCACAACGGCGACCTCTGGGCCCCGCGCGCCTTCGGCCTCCGAGGCACCCCGGTCCGCCACCGGGTCCACCCCACCCTGTCCGACCCGACCACCGCCACCCGCCTGTGGGAAGCCTCCGCCGAACTCACCGGCACAACCCCACCCTGACCCACACCGCGTCGGCCCAGTCATCCCACCGATCGACCGCCCGCGGCCCAGCCAGACCAAGCCGACGCCCACTCTCCACACCGACCCGACCAAGGCCGAAGCACCCCGCCACACCCGCCCTGGCCAAGGCGAAGCCGCAGCGCTCAGCCGTCCACACCGGACCCAGCCAAGCGAACCTTCAGCCTCCACGCCGAGCCCAGCCAAAGCGGACGCGAACCCCCAGTCCCCCACGCCGAGCCCGCAGAGCCCAGCCGAGCGGACCTCCAGCCCTACGAGCCGACCGGCCGCGAGCCTCAGTCCACACACACACACACCCGGCCCCAGCCGACACGAGCGCTCAGCTTCCACACCTGGCGCAGCCAACGCCAACCTCAACCCACGCCGGCCCCAGCACACACGAGCGCTCAGCCCGCACACCTCGCCCGGCCAACACCAACCCTCAGCCCAGCCAACGCGAGCGGTCAGACCTCACACCGGGCCAGGCCAACAAGAAGCCCTCGCCCCCGCACACGCCGAGCCCAGCCGAGTCCTAGCCCGCCGCCCCCGGCGCCGACCAACGCCAAGCCGATCGTCGCCCCCGCCGACCAACGCCAAGCCGATGCCCACCCCGGACACCGGCCCGACCCCGAACCGCTACACCGCGAAGTCCACCTCCGCCGTGTCGACCGTGCCAGCGGTGCGCCCCGGCGCGGTCTGGTAGCGCCAGTACAGGTTCGTGTGCGCGATGACCTGCCCGGGCGGCGGAGCGCCGTACGCCGACAGGTCCTCGGTGGTGTGCGCGTCCCCGACCAGCGTCACGTCGTACCCGCGCGTGAACGCGCCGTGCAGCGTCGACCGCACGCACGCGTCGGTCTGGGCACCGGCCACCACCAGCTTGCCGACCCCGCGCCCGGCGAGCACCGACTCCAGGTCGGTCTCCTCGAACGAGTCGCCGTAAGCCTTGTGCACCACCGGTTCGCCGGCACGCCGCACCAGCTCCGGCACGTACTGCCAGACCTCGCTGTCGCGGGGCAACTCGTCGCTGTGGTGCTGAACCCACACGACCTCGACACCGGCCGAGCGCGCGCGGTCCACCAGCGTCCCGATGTTGGCGACGACGGCGTCCCTCTCGTACGCCCCCTGCACCACACCGTTCTGCACATCGATCACGATCAACGCAACACCAGGCCGGTCTGCGAGCGTGGTCATCGGTTACCTCCCCGAAAGTCGTGACCCAACCCTAATCCCGACCACCGACAATTTCGGGCTCACACGGAATCGGCCAGCCGGTCCAGCACCGCGACGAACGCGCGCCGCTCGGTCGCCGGTACCGACGCCAGGAACCCGGCCTCCATCTCCCGGATGCCGCGCCGGCACGCGTCCACCACGGTCCGACCCGGATCGGTGAGCGCGACCACCCGGTTGCGCCGGTCCGCCGGATCGGGCGTGCGGCTGAGCAGTCCGCGCGACTCCAGCCGGTCCAGGATCGGGATGAGCCTGGTCTTGTCCCGACCCACCGCGACGGCGAGTTCGGACTGGGTCGGCGCGGCGGCGGTCTCCAGCGCGGCGAGCACCACGTAGTCCCACATCTCGACACCCTGCGCGCGCAGGATCGGCGTTTCGGCCTCGATCATCGCCCTGGCCAACCTGGCGAACGACGCGCCGAGGTCGTGGCGCTGCCCCGTCATGGCGCGACAATACCTCTCGACAAATCGTCTACCTGGGTAGATAGTCTACTTATGCAGACCATCTTGGAACTCCACCGCCGCGCGCTGGACGCCCTCCGGCCGATCCTCGACCGGGTGCGCCCCTCCGACCTGACCCGGCCGACCCCCTGCGCCGGTTGGGACCTGCACGACCTGCTCGCGCACATGATCGGCCAGGACCACGGCTTCGCGGCCGCCGTGCTGGCGGACGTGCCCGTCGAGGCGTTCGCGCCCCGCGAGCCGACGCCCGCCACGCACCAGGCAGGCCTGGACGCGGTCGCCGTCGCCTTCGCCGCCGCTCCCCCGTCCCGCCCGGTGCTGCTGGCCGAGTTCGAGAACCACCGGTTCCCGCTGGAGGACGCGGTCGGCTTCCACCTGCTCGACACCCTGGTGCACGGCTGGGACGTCGCCGCCACGATCGGCGTCGACGTCGACTACGAGGGCGACCTGCTGGTCGCGGTGAGCCTCCAGGCCGAACTCGTGCCCGACGGCCCGTCCCGCACCGCGCCGGACGCCGCCTTCGCGCCCGCGCTGCCGTTCGCGGCCGAGGCCACCGGCTGGGTCCGCACCCTGGGCCTGCTGGGTCGCGACCCGGAGTGGACGCCCCTGCTCAGCCGGTGACCGCGGCACATCCTCGGCACGCCCCGGAATCGCTGCACTTTGGAGTGAACGACCTCCCGGAACCGCTCCCCACCCCCCGATTTTGTCGGTGGTCGTCCGGACACTTTGCGCCATGACGAACACCGCGACCCACCTGCTCTCCCACCTGCGCCGCCACCTCACCCGGTGGCTCGGCCGCCGCCGTCCGGCCCGACTCCCGACCTACCCGCCGGCGACACACCCACCCTCGACCACCGACGCGGACCCTCCCCGCTCGTCGCCGCGTGCTTCCCGTCCACCGCGCAGCCCCGGTTCGACGCGAGGCTCAGGCACCGGGCCTGCCCACGTTCTCCGCGAACTCGCCCTCGTAGTTGCCGGGCGGGGTGTAGCGCGCCACGACGAAGGTGCTCGGCGTCGACAGGACGGTCCCGGCCGGGCAGGAGACGACCGCCGCGACGACCTGCGTCGTGGACTTCCACACCAGCTGCGTGAAACTGCCCGTCGCCGCCGAGTAGCCCGGGCTGCCGTAGTCGTAGTCGTCGGCCTGCTTGAGCCACGACGTCACCGCGTCCCCGATCTTCCCCCGGCGCGAGGTCGCGGCGTACAGGTTCTCCCCGTACTGCCCGTTCCCGCCGCCGGAGTGCCGGAACTCGCAGGCCTGCGCGAACCGGAGGGTGTCCGCGTACAACTCCGCGTTCCAGGTCAACGGCCCCGCGCCGTACTTCGCCCGCGCGGCGTTGTGCCGGGCGACCACCTCGTCACTCCACCCGTCGGTCACCCGACCGGTCGACGCCGAGGCGGACCCGGCGCACACCACCATCGCCAGGCAGGCCGCCACCACACCACGTACACGCATCACCAGCACCTCTCTCCTCTGTGGACGACTCCGGATCCTGGGCCCTCACCCCGCTTCCACATCCCCTCGGCGACACCATCGTGTGTCACCCGCCGAGGTGGACCTGACCGTCAACCGACTCACGCCCGGCCACCACCCCGGCACGCGCGCGTACCCCCACAACCCCGGCCACCACCCAGCCACCGCGACCGAGCCGGGCGGGGTGATCATCGCGGCGAGCACCTCCACAGGCCCGAACCCGCGATCCCGTAGCCCTCCGCGAGCTGCACCTGACCACCTCCCGGCTCACGCCCGACCACAACCCGGCACCCGCGCGTGACCCCACAACCCCAGCCGCCACCCGGCCCCACCCAGCCACCGCAGCCGAGCCGGGCGGGGTGATCATCGCGGTGGGCAGCTCCACAGGCCTGAACCCGCGATCCGTAGCCCTCCGCCGAGGCGCGCCTGACCACGGCCCGGCTCACGCCCGACCACAGCCCGGCACCCGCGCGTGACCCACAACCACGGCCACCACCCGGCCACCGCGACCGAGCCGGACGGATGATCATCGCGGCGGTCACCTCCACACGCCCGAACCCGCGATCCGTAGCCCTCCGCCGAGGCGCGCCTGACCACGGCCCGGCTCACGTCCGACCACACCCCGAAACGACGATCTCGCAGTCCGACACCGGCCTGTCCCTCGACCTCAGGCCCGGGCCGCCCGACCTTCAAGGAGGAGATCGACGGCGCGAAGCACCGCGTCGTAGTGCCGCGTCGTGGAACGGCACGCTCGCACCGCAGACAGGGGCCGACCCGCTATGGCGGACGGCTTCTGCCCCGGTCGTCCACCGGCCGCGTCGCGGGCCTGAACCGTGCTCGACCGGAGGGGCAGGCTCCGCCGGGCGATCCCCGGCACACCAGTCGATCGGCGGCGTGCCGACCTCGCTTCGGGCGCGACCACAGGCGGGGTGAGCCCTGGGCTCGACGTGAGGTTCGCGGTGAAGGCGTTGCCGGACAAGGGTGTCGGCCTGGTGACGTCGGCCGTCGCGTTCCCGAGGCGGTTCGTCCAACACGACAACACGGTCGCCGGGCGGAGACCGTGCGCCGACCGGGGGCGGCGGTGGCGGGTCAGGCAGACCAGATCTGGCGACCGCCGGCGAGCACGGCGGCGTGGTAGAGCCGCCAGCGGCCCGTGCCGATCTCCAGGTTCCCCTTCTCCCGCGACGAATCCCACAACAGAGAGGACAAACTCGAGTACACGGCCAACTCGTTCACGTCGTCGCCCACCTCCAGCAGGTGGACCCAGTCACCCGACCCGCCGTCCAGGGGTTCTCGCCACGCCCGGCTCAACCGTCGTCCGCCGAGCTCGGCCGCTCCGGTTGCCAGCACGGCGTCGGCCCGGCTCGGATCGGGCGCGTGCGCTGGGCCGTCCGGCCGGAAGTGGAAGCGCGGGGTGGGTGGCGCCGGCACCTCCGGCACCCGGGCGAGTTCCGGGGCGTCCGGGTCCGCGGAGAAGAAGCGGATGAGGTCGCGTTCGGCGCGGGTGATGCCGACACCTTCGCGTGCCAGGCTCAGCAGCAGCACCGACTCGCCCACCGTCCACTCCCCCGCGGCGAAGTGCTCGCGCACAGTGCGCTGGACGTCGTCGGACAGGCGTCCGGCCAGGCGGGCGCACACCTCGTCCACCGCGATGCCGGTCATCAGATCCATGACGCTCCCCTCATCGAACCGTGCCGACGATCCTCGCCGAACTAGGCTGGACGACGACACGCGGAGGTGGTCATGACCGACGAGGAACTGATCGTCGAGTTCGCGCTGACCCGTCTCGACAACCCCGACCTCGACCTGGAGGACGTCGCCGCGCTGCTGGTGCGGCGCGGGGGAACCGATCGCATGGTCGAGTTCGCCTCGCACACGCTGGCGAGTCGCGGGGAGCTGCGCGGGGCGGTGTTCCCGGCGGCGGTCGAGCACGTCCTGCGGGTGGTGCTGACGCTGCGCGGCCCGGCCGACTAAACCCTGGTCGGGGCGTCGTCGGGAGCGCTCGCCGAGCACGGCAAGGCGGACCGCGGCCGGGTGACGGCCACGTGCCCCTCGCCGGATCCGACGGCCCGCCTGGTCGGAGGGGTCGGCGATCGTGGTGGCGGTACCCGTCGGCTCAGATGGCCGGTGGGCTCGCGGCGAGCGCGTCTTGGCGCCGAGCACCGAAAGCCGCGTGCCCTCACGGTCGCCGGTCCGGACAGCGCCGTGCGCGGTCTGCCGCGGACCGTGGTGTTCGGGCGTGGCCTGTCGTGGCGCCCTGTTCCGCACCCGTCACCGGATCGGGTTCGCGGCCTGACGATCCCGTCGGGTGGACCCGGGGTTAGGAGACGCGGCGCGGGCGGGGGCGGGTGGTGTCGCGGAGGAGGAAGACCATGACGTCGAAGGGCAGGTCGTCCTTGATGGCCTGTTCGACGTAGTCCAGGACGCGGCGTGCCTCTCGGCCCAGCGGGGGCGAGGTGGCGGAGGTGGGGGTGGTGATCGCCTCCATGCCGGCCATTTCGGCGGTCCAGCGGGCGTCGCGCACGGCGTTGCGCAACCGGGCCACCGCCTCCGGGGTGGGGCGGCCCTCGGAGGTCAGGACGACGTCCAGGGCTTTGCGGACGGTCGGGTCGTCGGCGATGACCTGTTGGCGGCCGACCCAGTTGCCCACCCGGCGGTCGACCGGCCTCGGTGGCGCGGGGCGGTGGGAGTCCTCGAAGGTCGGGGGTGGGGTGCCGGCGGGCAGGAGGCTGTCCAGGGCGTCCTGGCGGAGTCGGCCCCTGGTGCGGGCGGTGGCGATGGCGTCGCGGTCGTTCGTCCGGACCGTGGCGCGGGCTTCGGCTCGGGCCTTCTCGCCCTCCGCGGTCAGCGGGGCTCGGCGGCGGACCCGGTTGGTGCGTTCGTTGCGGCGGCTGATGTCCCACCACTGGGCGAAGGTCATGCCCTGCACCGGGGGGCGGAGGGGTTCGGTGGCGCTGTCCGCGCCGTCGTCGGCGAACCAGAACCGCAGGCGGTCGCGGAGGAAGAGGTGGGCCTCCTGGCGGTCGCCCTTGCGGCGTTGGAGCGTGCCGGACGGGGTCAGGTCGACGGCGCGCAGGACGGCGTCGACGCACCAGCCCCGGTCGAACCACCGGCCGACCACGGCGGCGACCCGGGCCCGGTTCGCGGTGGCCCACTGGGCGCGCAGGCACAGCGACTCGACGGCGGCGGCGACCTGGGCATCGGTTTCGGGCACCACGCGGCCCGGCCACTGCCGGGGGTCGATCGTCGCGTGCATGTGCCTGCCTCCTGGACGTCGGCGCGGGGGTCCCGGGCCGGGCCGGGACCCCCAGACGATACGGGCGTCGGTCAGCCGACCGCGTGCGAGGCGTTCTCGTCGTAGGTGATCGCGAGGTCCCGGTAGTCGTAGCCGTTCACGACGTCGTCGCCACCGCCGTAGTAGGAGTTGTAGTACACGCGCGCGGCGCCGGCGCGCCGGTTCCACGCCGAACGCGCGTTGTTCTTCACGCACAGCCCCTGTCCGTAGCCGGCACCCTTGAACTCGTAGCAGCCGGGCTGGCTGGTGCCGTAGTCCGGGACGGAGGTGGTGAAGTCGGACACCGACCCCTCGAGTCCGCTCAGGTAGTACAGGCAGAACTCGCCGGTTTCGCAGACGCCGTTGCGCGCCGTCGCCGCGGACGCGGTGGTCGTGGTGGCGAGCGCGAGGGCGGCGGTCGCGCCGAGGGCGACGGCGGCGTGCGCGATCTTCCTGCCGAGTGTGGTCATGGCGCGGTCCTTCCGTTGGCCTGACTGGGTTTTCCGGCGGTTCGGAGACTGCGGACCGCCGTGCCGCCGACGATCGGGGGTCGGTCGTGCGGACGGCTTGCGAGGTTCTGCACTGCGCTGCTCAGGGCCGTCGCGGCCCGGGCGGCGTCACCTTGGGGGTGGTGTGGTGTTGCTGCGGTTGTTGGGCGAGGTCGCCGTGCACGTCCACGGGCACCCGGTGGACCCGGGTCCGGCCAGGCAGCGGTGCGTGCTGGCGGCGCTGGCCGTCGACGCCGGGCGGGTGGTGCCGGTGGATCGGCTGGTGGAACGGGTGTGGGGCGTCGACGCGCCGCGACGGGCGCGGGCCACCTTGCACAGCTACGTGTCCCGGCTGCGCCGGGTGCTGGCCGAAGCGGACGCCGCGAGCCGCGCGAGTGCCGTGGGTGGCGCGAGTGTTGCGGCTGGTGTGGCCGGCGCGAGTGCCGTGGCCGGGGTGGCCGGGGTGGGTGGAGCCGGTGGCGGGGCGGGCGTGGGTGGTGTGGCCCGTGCAGGCGGGACTGGGTTCGTGGGCGGGACCGGTGGCGTCGGTGGGGCTGAGGGCTCGGTCGTGATCGTGCGGCGGTCGGGTGGGTACGCGCTGGTGTCGGCGGAGCCGGTGGTGGATTTGGGGATGTTCCGGGCGTTGCGGGATCGGGCCGGGGACGGGGTGGACCCGGTGCGGGTGTTGGGCGAGGCGTTGGCGTTGTGGCGGGGTGAGGCGTTGACCGGGTTGGACGGGGAGTGGGCGGAGGCGGAGCGGGAGCGGTTGGGGCGGGAGCGGGTGGCTGCGCAGCACGATCTGGTCGACGCGCGGTTGCGGGCCGGGCAGGGCGGTGGGCTGGTGGCGGAGTTGGCCGGGCGGGTGGTGGAGCACCCGTTGGACGAGCGGGTCGCGGGGCAGTACCTGCTCGCGCTCTACCGGGTCGGGCGGGTCGGTGACGCGTTGGAGCACCACCGGGCGTTCCGGGAACGGCTGGTCGAGGAGTTGGGGGTGGATCCCGGGCCCGCGCTCCAGGAGTTGCACCGGAGGATCCTGGTCGCCGATCCGGGGCTCGCCGGGGCCGCGCCAGGACAGGTCACGCCGGGTTTGCCCACGCCGGGGCGAGGCGTGGCGGGACAAGAGGCAGCGGGGCGGCAAGAGGTGGCGGGGCAAGGGGTGGCGGGTCGCGGCGCGGTAGGTCAGGGCGGGGCAGGTCAGGGTGTGCGAGACCAGGCTGCGCTGGAGCACGACGCGGCAGGGCAGGCCGCGCTGGTCGCAGCGCCGGGTCAGGCCGCGCCGGTCGCGGCGCCCGGGCAGGACGTGTCGGGGCAGGACGTGTCGGGGCAGGTTGCGCCGGCTGTTGTGCGCGTCGGCGTGCAGGGTCAGGTTGTCGTGCCGGTTGTCGTGCCGCGGGAGTTGCCCGCCGCGCCCAGTGCGTTCGTCGGGCGGCAGGACGAGTTGGACCGGCTCGACGTGGCGTTGAGCAAGGCGCGCGACGGGGCCACGGTGGCGATCTCCGCGGTCGGCGGTGCGGGTGGCATCGGGAAGACGTGGTTGGCGTTGCACTGGGCGCACCGCAACGCGGAACTGTTCCCCGACGGGCAGTTGTTCGTCGACCTGCGCGGGTTCGGGCCGGACGGGGTGCCGATGAGTTCCGCGGTGGCCGTGCGCGGGTTCCTGGACACGCTCGGGGTGGACCCCGCGCGGATACCGGTCGAGCCGCACGCGCAGGCCGCGCTGTTCCGGAGCCTCGTCGCGGGGCGGCGGGTGCTGCTGGTGCTGGACAACGCCGCCGACACCGCGCAGGTCACCCCGCTGCTGCCGGGCAGCGCGACGTGCACCGTGCTGGTGACGAGCCGCCGTCGGTTACCCGGGTTGACCACCACCCACGCGGCGCACCAGTTGGCGCTGGACGTGCTGTCCGACGCCGAGGCACGGGCCCTGCTGACCGAGCGGCTCGGCGCGGACCGGGTCGCGGCGGAGCGGGCGGCGGTGGGTGAGCTCGTGGCGCTGTGCGGCGGTTTCCCGCTGGCGCTGGGCATCGTCGCGGGGCACGCCCGGGTCCACGAGCGCCTGCCGCTGGCCGAGTCGGTCGCGGCGCTGCGCGAGTTCGGGCTGGACGCGTTGGACGACGACCCGGCCGCCGGCCTACCGACCGTGCTGTCCTGGTCGCGCCGGGGTCTGACACCCGACCAGGCCACCGTGTTCGCCCTGCTGGGTGACGCGCCGGGTCCGGACATCGGGGTGCCGGCGGCCGTCGCCCTGACCGGGTTGCCCGCCGCCGACGTCCGGGCGGCGCTGCGCGGTCTGGAGCAGGCGTCGTTGATCACCCGGCACGCGTCGGGCCGGTACCGGATGCACGACCTGATCCGCGCGTACGCCGCCGCCGAGGTCGCCGAGGACGTCCGTGCCGCCGCCCTGCGCCGGGTGCTGGACTTCTACACCCGCACCGCGCACGCGGCCGACCGGCTCCTGGACCCGCACCGCCAGGCCGTCGAGCCGGGACCGACCGACGTGCGACCGCACCCGCTCGCCGACGGCGCGCAGGCCCTGGCCTGGTTCCACGCCGAGCACCCGAACCTGCTCGCCGCTCACCAGGTCGCGGTCGCGCGGGGGTGGCACGACCTGGTGTGGCTGTCGGCGTGGACGCTGACCGCCTTCCACTACCGCCGGGGTCACCGGCACGACCGGTTGGCTGTGTGGCGCTCCGCGCTGGAGGTCGCCCACCACCTGCCCGACCCGGCGGTCCTGGTGCGCACGCACCGCTTCCTCGGCGTCGCCTACGCGGACCTCGGCCGGCACGAGGAGGCGACCGACCACCTGTCCGAGGCGCTGGCGCTGGCGGAGCGGCACGACGACGCGATGCAGCAGGCCCTCACCCACCGGATGCTCGCGCAGGCGTGGGGAGAGCGCGACGACGACCACCGCGCCCTGCACCACGCCATCCGCTCGCTGCGCCTGCTCCCGACCACCGACCCGGTGGGCCGCGCGGACGCCCTCAACCAGGTCGGCTGGTACGAGGCCCGCACCGGCGCGCACGACGCGGCACGGGCGCACTGCGCGGAGGCCCTGACCCTGCACCGCGCCCACGACAACCGGCCGGGCGAGGCGGCCACCCTGGACAGCCTCGGCTACCTGGACCACCTCGCGGGCCGGCACCACCGGGCCGTCGAGCACTACCGCGAGGCACACGCGCTGTACGCGGCCCTCGACAACACCTACGAGTGCGCGACCACGCTGGACAACCTGGCGCACCCGTACGCGGCGCTGAACCTGCGCGAGCAGGCCCGGGACACCTGGCGGCAGGCCCACGACCTGTACCGCGCCCAGGGCCGCGACGCCGAGGCCGACCTCGTCCGCCGGCACCTCGACGCCCTGGACCGCGGGTGAACGGGCTCAGCCCTCCAGCGGGTGCTTCAGGCCGGCCACCGCGGCCGCGCCGTACCGCTGCGCCAACGTCGCGTCGATCAACTGCTCCACGCTCAGGTTCTGCTGCTTCGCGACCGCCGCCAACGCCTGGTCCGCCAGGGCCAGCAGCGGGCTCAGGTCGATGCGCCAGGCCCCGTCCTCCTTGAGGAAGTCCAGCGACATGCCCGAGTCGGCCCCCTGCACGAGCACCGGTGCCTTGGCCGTGTCGCCGGTGACGACGGGCTCGCCGACCTCCAGCTTCTCGACGGACTTCTCGCCGATCAACCCCTGCTCGACGGCGTAGGTCATCAGGTCCTGCGCGGACATCGACCGCAGCCGCGCGGGGTCGATCTCGGCGCGCAGCACGTACACGGTGACCGCGCTCGACGGGCCGGACGCGACCACGTCGACCTCGCTCCCGGTCAGGGCGAGCTTCTTGGCGTTGTCGTAGAAACCCCGCATGGACGAGGACAGCAGCCGTGCCGCCGCGCCGTCCTTGTCCAACGCCGCCTTCTTGTAGCCGTCGAACGCCGCGCGCACCGCCTTGCCCTCGGCGGCCGCGTCGACCGACGGGGTGGTGGACGTGGCCCCGGCGGCGACCGCGGAGGTGGAGGAAGGAGCGGCGGCCGGGGTCGGGCCGCAGGCGCCGAGGGTCAACGCGGCGCAGACGACCGGGGCAATGATGTGGAATCTTCTCACGTCCAGCAGGGTATTCAGCGATCTCCGCCGCCACCGCGACTCGGGGTGCCCGAGACCCACCCGTGACCCGATTGCACTCCACTGTGGACGGTCACACCGGGGACGTGGTCTCCCGCCGGGCCGCCTTGGCCGCCGCGCGCACGAACGCCGCCACCGCCCGCGACCGGGACCGCTCGGGCCAGCCGACGGCGACCGTCGTGACCGGACCGTCCGACACCGGCACGGCCACCAGGTCGGCCCGCAGGTCGTGCCGCACCGAGTCCGGCAGCACGGCCACCACCTGGCCGACCGCGATCAACTGCATGAGCTGCGCGGAGTCCCGGGCCTCGGGACCGGTGCCGCCCGCCTTGCCCGGCCGGCGCGGGAACGTCTCGCCGGCGAGGTCGGCCATCAGCAGCGTCGACCGGCCCGCCAGCCGGTGCTCGCGCGGCAGCACCGCGACGGCTCCCTCGACCAGCAACTCCTCCACGTCGAACCCGGACGTGTCGTCGTAGGGCAGGTGCAGCAACGCGACGTCCGCCCGCCCGTCCCGCAGCACGCCGGCCTGCTCCCCGATGCCGCACACCGTCACCTCGACCGGCACCGAGTCGGGTTCCGCGCGGTAGGCCTCGAGCGCGGCGAGCAGCAGCCCGGCGTCGCTGTTCGCCTTCATCACCAGCACCAGCCGGGGCTCGTCCAGCCCGGCCCGCCGCGTCCGCCGATCCGCCGCCGCCACGGCGTCCAACGCCTTGCGCGCCTCGTGCAGCAGCACCTCGCCCGCCGCGGTGAGCTCGTTGCCCCGCGCGGACCGCTCGACCAGCACCACGCCCAGCCGCTGCTCGATCCGCCGGATCGCCCGGGACAGCGGCGGCTGCGCGATGCCCAGCCGCCGGGCCGCGCGGCCGAAGTGCAACTCCTCGGCGACCGCGACGAAGTAGGTCAGCTCGCGGGTTTCCAGCAGGTCCATACCCCCACGGTATCGCCCGGGACCGAGCCGGTCTTGGCGCTGTGGGGGTGACCGGTGGTGGACTGGGGACATGATCGAGAAGAGGGTCGCGCTGGTCACCGGCGCGAACAAGGGCATCGGCAGGCAGATCGCGGCACAGCTGGCCGCGCGCGGCGTCACGGTCGTGCTGGCCGCCAGGGACGACACCCGCCGCGCCGAGGCGGCGACCGCGCTGGGCGTGGACTCGGTGCGGCTGGACGTCACCGACCCGGCGTCGGCGCGGGCGGCGGCGGAGCACGTCGAGCGGCGCCACGGGCGGCTGGACGTGCTGGTCAACAACGCGGGCATCACCGGCGGCAGCTTCGACCCGCCGAGCCGCATCGACGTGGACGTGGCGCGGAGGGTGTTCGACACCAACTACTTCGGCGTCATCGCGGTCACCAACGCGATGCTCCCACTGCTGCGCCGCTCGCCCGCCGCGCGGATCGTGAACGTCTCCAGCAGCGTCGGCTCGTTCGCCGCGACCTCGACCCCGGGCTCCGCGCTGGCCTCGCTGCCGCCGTCGGTGACCTACCCGACGTCCAAGACGGCGCTCAACGCGCTGACCGTCCAGTACGCCAAGGAGTTGGCGCCGGAGGGCATCCTGGTCAACGCGGCCTGCCCGGGCTGGTGCGCCACCGACCTGAACGGCAACGCCGGCGACCGGACGCCCGAGCAGGGCGCCGCGATCGCCGTGGAACTGGCCACCCTGCCCGACGGCGGACCCACGGGCGGCTTCTTCGACGACGGCGGCCCGGTCCCCTGGTAGCGCGGGACCGCGACCGCGTCGCGACGGGTCAGACGCCCAGGAACTCGAACACGGCGGCGCGGAACTCCTCGCCGGCGAGCGCGCCGAGGTGGTCGCCCGGCACCTGCCGGAGGCGCGCGTCGGCGATCAGGCCGACGAGCTGGTCGACGCCCTGGGCCATCGGGTCCTCCTGACCGGCCAGGAACAGCGTCGGCACGGCGGGGGCGCCGGCGGCCGGGTCGAACGACTCCCGGGCCAGGCCCTCGACCAGGCGCAGCAGCGACTCGGAGTCCTGGCCGGGCGCGGAGACCATTCCGGTGATGATGCCGGTCAGCATGTCGGTCGGCTGCGGGCCGCCCTGCACGGCCGCGCGGGCCACGGCCAGGTCCACCGCCGCGAACGGCTCCATCGGGCTCAGACCGCCGAGCACCAGGCGGCGCGCCGGCACCAGCTTCGAGGCCACGAGGTCCCACGCGAGGCGGGCGCCGAGGGAGTAGCCCACCACGTCGACCTCGGACACCGGGCCGACGCCCTCGGCCAGCCGCTCCAGCACGCGCGTGGTGGTCACGTCGTCCGCCGAGTCGACGGCCGGGCCGCCGCCGTGGCCGGGCAGGTGCACCACGATCGTCTCGCGGCCGGCGGCGGCCAGCGGGGCGGCCCAGCGCTCGGCGGGGAAGTCCACGTCGCCGGTGGCGGTGAACCCGTGGATCAGCAGCACGGGCGGGCCGGTGACCTCGGTGACGGGCTCGGTGCGGGTGGTCGGAAGCGCGTTGGTCATTCTACAAGTGTAGACGAAAAAGCCCGATCGGAGCCAGGAGTCAGCCCGCGATCCGGCGCATCAGACCGTCCACGTACGCGGTGTACCGGTCGACCAGTTCGCCGACCGGGTGCATCAGGCTGGCCACGTTCGCGCCGATGGCGACCGAGATGATCTCGTCCGCCAGCGCGCCGACGGCCGGCGCCTCGGGCGGCTCGCCGGCGCCCCACGCCGCCGCGATGCGCCGGGTCAGCTCCGCCCGCCACGTGGTCAGCAGGTCCCGGTACTGCCGCGCGAGGTCGGGGTTGGTGACCGAGTGCTCCCACAGCACCAGCAGGACGCGCGCCGAGGTGATGCGGTGCGCGTCCAGGGGCATCGCCGCCTCGACGAACCCCTGGAGCGCCTCCATCGGACTGGCGTCCGGGTCCAGCATGGACATCCGCTCGGCGGTCTCCTGGAGAACGCTGTCGAACGTCGCCGCGATGATCCCGT
This sequence comes from Actinosynnema sp. NPDC020468, assembly GCF_040642015.1. Lineage (NCBI taxonomy): Bacteria > Bacillati > Actinomycetota > Actinomycetes > Pseudonocardiales > Pseudonocardiaceae > Actinosynnema > Actinosynnema sp. NPDC020468. The sequence continues at coordinate 40,737 of NZ_JBFAEO010000015.1, read as the reverse complement.
CCTTGCTGGCGAAGTAGTACTTGAGAGCGCCATTGGCGAAACCGGCCGCGGCGACGATGCTGCGCATCGTGGCCGCCTCGAAGCCGCCCTCGGCGATCAGCTTCTTGGCGACCTCGACGATCTCCCGGCGCCGCTGATCATGATCGATGACCTTCGGCATGATTCGGACTCTAATGCATTCTCGTCACGCCGAGTCGCGAAGACCGAGCCAGGCGGCACGGCGTTCGGCTTGGCGTGCCGGGTCGGCGACGGGGGCGGCGAGCAGCAGCCTCCGGGTGTACGGGTCCTTCGGGTCCTCCGTGACGGACGTGGTCGCGCCCGACTCCACGATCTCGCCCTGGTACATCACCGAGACGCGGTGGCAGATCCGCCGCACGACGCCGAGGTCGTGCGAGACGAACAGGTAGGACACCCCCGTCTCCCGTTGCAACTCGATGAACAGGTCCAGGATCGTCGCCTGGGTGGTGAGGTCGAGCGCGCTCACCGGCTCGTCGCACACGATCAACCGGGGCCGCCGGACGAGCGCGCGGGCGATCGCGATCCGCTGCCGCTGACCGCCGGAGAACTCGCTCGGGTAGCGGTGCACCGCGTCGGTGGGCAGCTTCACCCGGTCGAGCATCTCCGCGACCACCGAGCGGGCCTGCGCCTTCTTCGCGCCGGCCACCTCCAGCGGCTCCGCGAGGACCTCGCCGACCGTCATCGTCGGGTCGAGCGAGCCGTACGGGTCCTGGAAGACCACCTGGATGTCGTTGGCCAGCCGGCGGCGGGCGGCGCCACGCGCGTGCGTGATGTCCTCGCCGTCGAACGTGATGCGACCCTCGGCGGCGGTGGCCAGACCCAGCACGGCCCGGCCGAGCGTGGACTTGCCGGAGCCGCTCTCGCCGACCAGTCCGACGCACTCGCCCGGACCGACGTCGATCGACACGCCCTTGAGGGCGCGGAACCGCACCTTGCGCGAGATCCGGTAGTCCACCACCAGGTCCTCGACCGAGAGCAGGGGCGCGGCGCCCTTGCCGGTGACCTGGGCCTCGACCTCGGGAGCGATGTCGGGCGCGTTCATCGGGAACCGTCCTCTCCGCCCGCGTGCGCGGCGGCAACGTCCTCGGCGACAGGGGACTCCTGCGCCTCCCAGGTCTGGTCCAGCTCGACCCGTCCCTCGGTGTCGTCCAGGGACGCGCTGATCAGCTCGGCCGTGTAGGGGTCCTCCGGGTTCGCGAAGATCCGCTCCACCGGACCGGTCTCCACGATCCGACCGTCCTTCATCACCACGACCCGGTCGCAGATGTCCGCCACCACGCCGAAGTTGTGCGTGACGATCACCAGCGCCATGTTGTACTCCTGCTGCAACTCGCGCAGCAGCTCCAGCACCTCGGCCTGCACCGTGACGTCGAGCGCGGTGGTCGGCTCGTCGGCGACCAGCAGCGACGGCCGCCCGGACACCGCGCCCGCGATCAGCACGCGCTGGGCCATGCCGCCCGAGATCTGGTGCGGGTACGAGCCCAGCACCCGGTCGGGGTCGGTGATGCCCACCCGGACCAGCACCTCGCGGGCACGGGCGCGGGCGTCGGTCTTCGACATGCCGTGCACGTGGCGGAGCGGCTCGACCAGCTGGTGCTCGACGGTGTAGCACGGGTCGAGGTTGGACAGCGGCTCCTGCGGCACGTACCCGATCGAGCGACCCAGCAGCGCGGCCCGCTCCTTCGTGGAGAGCTTGCTGACCTCCTTGCCGGACACCCAGATGCCGTCCGACACCGAGGTGCCGCCCGAGGGCAGCAGGTCCAGCACGGTGAACACGGTCTGCGTCTTGCCCGAACCGGACTCGCCGACGATGCCGAGCACCTCGCCGGGCGCCGCGTCCAGGGACACGCCGCGCACGACCTCCTTCACCCCACCGGGCGACGGGTAGCCGACGCGCAGGTTGTCGATCCGCAGCGCGCAGTCCTCGATCGAGTGCTGGTGCTCGCCGCTCGCGACGCGGTCGGTCAGCTCGCCGGGCTCCGGCGCGGGCGCGGCGAGCGCCCGTCGGGCCAGGATCCGGCCCTTGCGGGTCGGCTGCTCGGCCCGGATGCTGATCAGGTCCGCGAGCGTCGAGCCGATGAACGCCAGCGCGGCGATCGTCAGACCCAGCGCGATCGACGGCCACAGCAGGATCAGCGGGTAGGTCAGCATGGTCTGGAAGCCGTCGTTCATCGCCTGGCCCCAGCTCGGCGTCGACGCCGAGCCGATGCCGAGGAACTGCAAGCCCGCCTGCATGCCGATCGCGATGCCGCCGGTGAGGGCGGTCTGCACCACGATCGGGGCGTAGACCGCGCGCAGCATGTGCGTGCGCAGGATCCGCGGGTTGGTCACGCCGGCCACCCGGGCGGCGTCGATGTAGGGCTCCTTGCCCACGGCCAGCGCGCGGGCCCGGGTGATCCGGTAGTAGCCGGGCGCCAGGAAGATGCCCAGCGCGACCATCAGGACCGGGAACGACGAGCCGGTGCCGGCCGCGACGACCAGCAGCACGATCATGCCGGGCACGGACTGGAGCGCGTCGCTGATCCAGGAGAACACCCGGTCGACGGCGCCGCCGAAGTACCCGGCGACCACACCGGTCGGCACGCCGAGCAGCAGGCCCGCGCCACAGGTGATCACGGCGCCGAACAGCGTGGTCTGCGCGCCGTAGAGCAGCCGGCTCAGGATGTCGCGTCCCGCCGAGTCGCCACCGAGGAGGTGGCCGTTGCCCGGTTCCGCGTGGACGAGCATGAAGTCGACCCGGTTCGGGTCGAACGGCGCGAGCCACGGCGCGAGCAGCGCGGCGGCCACCACGATCAGCAGCACGACGAGCGCGACCACGCCGAGGGGCCGGCGCATGAAGCGCCGGAACAGCGAGATCCGCTTCACGGGTGCCAGTGCGGCGGGGAAGGGGGCAGCGGTCATCGGTCGCGCACCTTCGGGTTGACCCACCCGAGCACGAGGTCGAGCAGGAAGTTGACGATGACGACGAACACCACGGTGATGGCGGTCAGGCCCAGCAGGATCGGGATGTCGCCGATCTGCGAGGCGGACTGGGTCAGGCTGCCGATGCCGGGCAGGTTGAACACGATCTCCACGACGATCGCGCCACCGAGCAGGCCGACGAACATCAGGGCGAGCACGGTCAGCGCGGCCGGCGAGGCGTTGCGCAGCACGTGCATCGTCACGCGCCTGCTCGACAGCCCGCGAGCCCGCAGCGTGCGCACGAAGTCCTGGTTGGCGACCTGCATGAAGCCGTTGCGCAGCTGCTCGGCGACCATGACGATCGCGCCGAGGGCGAGGGACACCGACGGCAGCGTGATCGACCGGATCCACTCGCCGACCGACACGTCCGGCGAGACGTACCCGACCGCGGGGAACCACTTCAGCTGGATGCCGAACCACGTGACCAGCACGAGGCTGACCCAGAAACCGGGGAGCGCGAACAGGACGACCGAGGCCAGCTTGAGCACGCGGTCCAGCACGCCACCGGGGCGCAGGCCGCACGCGATGCCCACCGCCACACCGATGACGGCGGCGAGCAGCGTCGCGAAGACGACGACGGACAGCGTCACCGGGACCCGCAGGGCCAACTGGTCGCCGACCGGCTGGAAGCTGCGCCACGACGTGCCGAAATTGCCGGTGGCGGCGTGCGAGAGCCAGTCCCAGAACTGGACGAGGATCGGCTGGTCGTAGCCGATCTTGGCACGCAGGGCGGCCTGCTGTGCGGGGGTGGCGCTGTTGCCCAGCAGGCCGGGGGTCGGGTCGCCGACGGCCAGGTGGGCGAGGAAGAACGTGCCGCTCGTGACGACCAAGAGCAGCATGATCCCGGACAGCAGGCGTTTTCCGATGAAGGAAAGCATTCTTCGGCTCCTCACCGGAGGGCCCGTCCGATGTGGACGGACCCTCCGGAGCACGGGCGCGTCAGCCGCGCTGGATGAACCGCAACGTCGGGAACATCATGCCGGTCATCGGGGTGACCGTGATGCCCTTGACGCTGAAGTAGGTGTTGTCGGCCTGGTACCAGACATCCCACCAGGCGAGGTCGACCAGCTTGTTGTTCAGCTGCTTGAGCGCGTCCGTCTGGGCCTGACCCGGCTCGGCGGTCTCGGCCTTCTGGACCAGGGCCTTGACCTCGGGGAAGGCGTCGACCGACGGGTTCGGGTTGTACCACTGCGCCGAGGTGACCTGGTCGGTCAGGGTCGCCATGTCGTCGCCGTCCATCGCGATGACGGCGATGAACATCGGGTACGTCGGGGCGTTCTTCTGGTAGTCGGGCATGGCCATGTCCTGCCACTCGACCTTGATGCCCAGCTCGCCGAAGGTCTGGTTGGCGGCCGGCTGCCACGCCGCGAAGATCGGCGACATCGGCATCTTCACCGTGAAGCCGTCCTTGTAACCGGCGTCCGCGAGCAGCTGCTTGGCCTTGGCCATGTCCGTCTTGTACTTGCCGTTGTTGGCGTCGTCGTAGACCTGGCTGCCCTTGACCCACAGCTGGCTGGTCGTGGTGCCCGAGTCGTTGCCGACGGCCTTGAGGATGCCGGCGGCGTCGAACGCGTAGCTGATGGCCTGGCGGACCTTCTGGTCACCCAGGGCCTTGACCTGCGAGCCGGTGCGGTCGGCGAACTGCACGCCCACCCACGAGGACGGCTTGGAGGCGACGTTCCAGCCGCTCTCCTTGGCCTTGGCCAGGTTCGCCGCGTTCGCGAACTGCATGTTCAGCTGGCCGGACAGCATCGCGTTGAAGCTCGCCGTCTGGTCGGTGATCGGGAACAGCTTCACCGACGGGAACGGGAAGGTCGCGCTGTCCCAGTGGTTCGCCTTCTTGGTGAAGACGTACTGCGACTGGGGGGCCGAGTTGGCCTTGTCGTAGGTGTACGGACCGGAGCCCACGGGGCCGTCGGTCAGCTTGCCGGCCTTGATGGCGGCCGGGGAGGCCATCCAGCTGCGGCCCAGACCCATGAAGTAGAGCAGCGCGTCGTCGCGCTTCGAGAGCTTGAGCTCGACGGTGTCCGCGTCCTTTGCGGACACGCTCGCCACGTTGAGGTACGCCTGGCCCGAACGCACACCGGACTTCAGGTGCTCGAGGTTGGCGACCGCGGCCGCGGAGTCGAACTTCTCGCCGTCGTCGAACGTGACGCCCTGACGCAGCTTCGCCGTCAGCGTCAGGCGGTCCGCGGACCACTCCCAGGACGTGGCCAACCCGGGCACCGGCTTGCCGTCCTTGTCCAGCGACACCAGCGGGTCGTAGACAGCCGACAGGTAGGGACCGTCGAAGCCGATGTCGGCGTTCGCCGGGTCCCAGGACGTCACGTCAAGGAAGACGCCGGCCTTGAGCTCGTTGATCTCGGCGCCGGCGGCGTTGGTGCTGCTGCCGGTACTGCCGGAGCTGGTACATCCGGCGAACGCGGTGACCGCTGCGACGGCCATCGCGATCAGTGCCGCTGTCCTTTTCCTCGTCATGAGTCCTTCTCTCGGGTGATGGACTGCCGGCGGAGGTTGCTCGCACCGCTGCCGCGGGCTGGTCCTCGCCTGGAGCGTGTAGATCGAAAGGTGAGACCTGGCTCACTAGGATGCGGGTTAGTCTACGGTCGTCGGCAAATAAATCAACGGTTGACCGACCAGGAATAGACCTAATAGTTACCGAACACCCACAAGCAGGCGGCCGGAAATCGTATACGAATCCTGTTCGGCCACAGAACGCGTCAGCGTCCTCACACGGCGTCGGCGACGAGCACCCGCGGGCTGCCCGGGAGCGAGAGGACCTCGCGCGCGCGCCAGCCGGTCGCGTCGAGCCACGAGCGCACCTCGGACTCGGGGTAGACCACGGTGCCGTCGATGACGAAGTACTCGCCCGCGTGCAGGGCGTCGATCGGGCGCTGGCGCTCGTCGTCGTCCAGGAAGAAGTCGAGCAGCAGCAGGGTCGCGCCGTCCGCCGCCGCCGCGCGGGCGTTGGCGAGGATGGCCTGGTTCTGCTCGGCGGTGAAGCGGTGGATCACGTGGTTCACCATGACGATGTCGTGGTCACCGCCCGGCGCGGCCGTCTCGGTGGGCTCCGGCTCGATCGTCGCCCGGTCGGTGTAGCCGTTCGCGGCGAGCGCGTCGGTGATGCCCTGGGTGGACATGTCGGTGAAGACGAACTTCACGGTCAGGTCCGGGTTGGCCTTGAGCGCGCCGATGGCGAAGTCCGGGGACAGGCCGCCCAGGTCCAGCATCGACTTGTACGGGGTGAAGTCGAACCCGCGCGCCAACTGGGACGCGTGCAGGGCGTTGTACTGCATGACGCCCGCCATGAACGTGCCCCAGCGGGCGTCGTCCATCTGGAGGTCACCCGGAGTGGTGGTGTCGACCGTCTTGTCGAACTGGAGCCAGTGGCCGTAGCTGATCTCGTTCAGGAAGCCCAGGAACGGCGCGAGGTCGACGCCCCCGCCGGCGCCACCCAGGAACTCCGCGGCGTCGGGCGCCAGGGAGTAGCGGCCGTCCTCGCGGTCGAGCAGGCCCTTCGCGTTCATCGCGTCGGCCAGGATGCGGGTGATCTTCTCGCTCACACCGGTGGTGGACGCGATCTCGGCGACCGTGCGGGGACCGTCGGCGAGCGCCGTGAACAGGCCGACGCGGGACGCGGCGAAGAGCTGCTTCGCGCCCATGTAGCCGATGGCGATGTCGACGATGCGGTCCGGGACGGGTCCGGTCATGACGGCTCCTCGAATGGGGATGCGGACACCTCGGTGGTGCCCGGGACGAGAGGGTGTTAGTCTACGCACGTCGACTAAAAGCGCCAGTCCCTTCTCCGGCCCCTTCGGCGGCGGTTACCCGGACGGGTCGCGACCGGCGGGTCGACCACGCTGTTCGGCCGCGCCTGCGCCGTCCCCCGGCGCAGGCGCGCCCACATCGTCCGCCAACCGCGCCGGCCCCGCCACGCCAAGTGGACCCGGGCACCGCGGCGGAACGGACCGAACGGGACGCTCGCGGGCACCGACCACTGTGGAAATACCAGGTCACAAGGCCAGGACCGGGTGGAGGCGACCGGAGTCGTCGCCGAGCGCGACCACGTCGGCACCGTACGCCGCCCGACCGCGGGCGACCGCGCCGCCCCCTACCGGCGCCGACCGCCCGAAGGGGTGGGACGACCGGGCGACCCGAGCCGGCCGCACCCGTCCGCGACACCGTCGCGGACCGCGCGGCCACCCGAGTTCCCCTTGTCGTCCAAGAGGTTTATTTTCTACGCTTGTATACTGCAAACCCGACCGGACACCCGGTCCCGCGAGAGGAACCGACGATGACCTCTGCCCGCACCGTGCTGGTTACCGGAGGCGCCGGCGGCATCGGCCGCGCGATCGCCACCGCGTTCGACGCCATCGGTGACAACGTTGTCCTCGCCGACGTGAACGGCGCCGAGGAGGCGGCCGCGGAACTCGGCGTGCGCGGGGTGACCGTGGACATCACCGACGAGGAGTCGATCACCAGGGCGCTCGACGAGGTCGGCCCGGTGGACGTGCTGGTGAACAACGCGGGTCTGCTGACCATCCACGGCACGCTGCTCGAGCTGCCCGGCGCGGACCTGCTCAAGGTGCTCCAGGTGAACGTGCAGGGCACCTTCCTGATGACGCAGATGGTCGGCAGGCGGATGGTCGAGCGCGGCTCGGGCGGCGTCGTGGTCAACATGTCCTCGATCGGCGGCCGCCAGCCCACGCCGGGCATGGGCGGTTACGAGAGCAGCAAGGCCGCGGTCGACGCGCTGACCCGCTGGGCCGCGATCGAGCTGGCCGGTCACGGCATCCGGGTCAACGCGGTCGCGCCCGGCCCCGTGCTCACCCCGATGCTCGCCCTGGGCCTGCCGGAGGGCTCGCCCGCGCGCGAGGCGTGGCTGAGCCGGATCCCGCTGCGGCAGCTCGCCGCGGTGGAGCAGGTCGCCGCGGCGGTCGTGTTCCTGGCGGGCGACAACGCCGCCCACATCACCGGCACCAGCCTGCCGGTCGACGGCGGTCAGCTCCTCGTCTGAGTGACACCGGGGCCGGACCGCGCGGTCCGGCCCCGCACCCGACCCCGTCCACGCCGGACGGCGCGGTCGGCTCCCGGACCAGGCGGTTCGACGGCGGTGTCCGTCCACAGTGGCCGGTGTGGGGTGAAGCGCGGGGTCGACGTCGACTCGACGCGACCCGATGTGTTCCGGGTCTCGACTTTTTGGTCAACGCCCGTAGACTAACAACCGGGTGGCCCGCACGCGCCTCCCGCCACCGGAAGGAGCCCGATGACCGTCCCGACCTCCACCCGAGCGGCGGTGCTGACCGAGCACGGCAAGCCGCTGCACCTCACCGAGATCCCGCTGCCCGCCGAGGTGGAACCCGGCGCCGCCCTGGTGCACGTCTCCTGCGCCACGCTCTGCGGCACGGACGTGGAAATCTGGTCCGGCAAAATGAGCTTCCCGGGCATGCTCCCGATGGTCCTCGGCCACGAGATGGTCGGCGAGGTCGTCGCGGTCGGCGCCGACACCCGCGACGCGCTCGGCCGCGACATCGAGGTGGGCGCCCGGATCGGCTGGTCCGAGTCGACCTGCGGCGAGTGCTACGGCTGCGTCGTCCTGCGCGAGCCGGTCGCGTGCTCCCGCCGCGGCTACGGCTTCCTCCAGCGCTCCGACGTGCACCCGTTCGCGACCGCCGGCCTGTGCGAGTACGCCTACGTGGTGCCGCGCGCGGCGAAGCTGCTGCTGCCCGACGAGATCCCGGACAACTGGGCGGCCATGGCCGGGTGCGCGGCCAAGACCGTGCTCCGCGCCTTCTCCTACGTCGGCGGCCTGACCGGCAAGCGCGTGGTCGTGCAGGGCTCCGGCGCGCTCGGCGTGTTCGCCACCGCCGTCGCCCACCTCAGCGGCGCCGCCAAGGTGATCACCGTCGGCTCCCCCGCCTCCCGGCTGACGCTGGCAGGCGAGTTCGGCGCGGACGCCACGGTCGACATCGCCGAGGGCTCCGAGCGCATCGTCGAGCGGGTCACCGAGCTCACCGGCGGCCGCGGCGCCGACCTGGTGATGGACTTCGCCGGCGCGCCGTCGGTCGGTCGCGAGGCCGTCGCCATGGCCGCGCAGCGCGGTCACGTGGTGATCGTCGGCAGCACGGGCCCGAACTCGGAGCCGCTGCCGCTCGGCGCGGTGATGGGCAAGGAGCTCACCGTGCACGGCTCGCTCAACGGCGACATCTCCGACTACCACAAGGCGATCGAGTTCTTCTCCGCGTTCGCGGACCGGATGCCGTGGAACGACCTCTTCGGAACGCCGGTCGGCCTGTCCGCCGCCTCCGAGCGGATCGAGGCCATGCACCGGCTGGACGAGGTCAAGGCCGTCGTCGACCCCCGTCTCCCCTGACCTCCTAGGAGCCCACTGTGTCCCCGTTGCCCCGTCGCCGCGTCGGCACGTCCGACCTCGACGTCTCCCTGCTGTCCCTCGGCTCCTGGCACACCTACGACCGGATGGACTTCGCCGACGCCGTCGCGATGGTCCGCGCGGCCGTCGACGCCGGCGTCAACCTGTTCGACGTCGCGGTCTACAGCATGCCCGGCATGACGCCCGCGTTCACCGACGTCATCTGGGGTTCGATCATCCGCGCCGCGGGCATCGCGCGCGACGAGTACCTGGTGTCGGCCAAGCTGTGGCTGGAGGGCTTCGGCGAGCAGGGCTTCCGCCCCCAGCTCGAGAACGCCTTCCTGCGCGGCGGCTTCGACGTCGCCGACCTGGTCATCCTCGGCGACCTGCGGCGCGACGACCTCGCGCTGGAGGACCTGGTCGAGGACCTCGGCCGGCTCACCGCCGACGGGCTCATCCGGGCCTGGGGCGTGAACAACTGGTCCGCCGGCAACATCACCCGGCTGCGCGAGCTGGCCGCCGAGCGCGGCGTGCCCGGCCCGCAGATCGCGCAGCTCAAGTACAGCATCGGCCGCCGGTCCATCCCGGACGGCGAGCCGTTCGGCAGGCTGTTCGCGGACGGGTTCGCCATGCAGTCCTCGGACGTGCTGGAGGGCGGCATCCTCGCCGGCGGCACCGGGCTGACCCGCGAGATCGGTCGCGACCCGGGCGGCGTCCGGGAGGCCATCAAGGAGAAGGCCGTCGGCGTCGTCAAGCTGGCCGAGGAGCTGGGCACGACCGCGGCCCGGCTGTCGGTCGCGTTCACGCTGACCCACCCGGCCAACGTCACCACGTTGTTCGGCGCGACCAAGCTGACGCAGCTGGAGGACAACCTCGCGGCCGTCGACCTGGTCGAGCAGATCGGCGCCGCCGAGCTGCGTTCGCTGGTCGAGCCGTTCTGGGTCGACCGCGGTGTCGTGGACCCGGAGGGGCCGTGATGTCGGAGCAGAAGAGCGAGGAGCGCGCCGTGACCCTGACACCCGTGCCGTTCGACCCGGAGATCGAGGGCGCCCTGGCCCAGATCGTGCCGGCGGACGCGCCGCCGTTCACCCCGGAGACGATCCCGGGCGCGCGGGCGTCGATGGCCGCGATGTTCCCGCCGGCCGCCGAGCAGGTCGGTGACGCCCCGGTCGACGTCGTCGAGCGGACCATCCCCGGTCCCGAGGGCGCGCCGGACCTGGAGATCACGATCATCTCCCCGCGCGGCGTCGAGGGCGCGGTGCCCGGCCTGTACAACATCCACGGCGGCGGCATGATGGTCGGCCACCGCAACATGGACGTCGGCCGGCTGGTCGCGCTGGTGCTGGAGCTGGGCGCCGTCGCGGTCAACGTCGAGTACCGGCTCGCGCCGGAGCACCCGCACCCCGCGCCGGTCGAGGACTGCTACGCCGGTCTGGTGTGGATGGCCGAGCACGCCGAGGAGCTGCACGTCGACCCGGCGCGCATCGTGGTCATGGGCGGCAGCGCGGGCGGCGGGCTGTCCGCCGGTGTCGCGCTGCTGGCCCGGGACCGCCGGGGTCCGGCGCTGGCCGGTCAGCTGCTGCTGTGCCCGATGATCGACGACACCAACACCACGGTCGCGAGCAGGCAGTACAGCGGCATCGGCACCTGGACCCGCGAGTCGAACCTGGCGGGCTGGCGCTCGCTGCTGGGCGACGCGGTCGGCACCGACGAGGTGTCGCCGTACGCGGCGCCCACCCGGGCCACCGACCTGTCCGGCCTGCCGCCCGCGTTCATCGAGGTGGGCAGCGCGGAGCCGTTCCGCGACGAGGACACCGAGTACGCGCTGCGGATCTGGGCCACCGGTGGCCAGGCCGAGCTGCACGTGTGGAGCGGCGCGTTCCACGGTTTCGACATGTACGTGCCCGAGTGGCAGGTCAGCCAGGCCGCCCTCGCCACCCGCAACTCGTGGTTCCGCCGCGTCCTGGGGTTGAGCGCATGACCGCCGAGCACCCGCCCGTCCCGTACGACCCGGAGCTGGAAGCCGGTCTCGCCGGGTTCCTCGACATGGTCGAGCAGATCCCGTTGCGGGCCGACACGATCCTGGCCAACCGGGACCACTTCGCGAGCATCCTGCCCCCGGTCGAGGCGATGGTCGGCGACCGGCCCGTGGTGCTCGAGGAGCGCACGGTGCCCGGGCCCGAGGGCGCGCCGGACATCCAGCTGACCATCGTGCGGCCGGTCGAGCCGGTGACGAACGCCCCGGCGTTCTACAGCATCCACGGCGGCGGCATGGTCCTGGGCAACCGGACCTTCGGCATCGACGGCCTGATCGAGGACGTGCTGCTGTTCGGCGCGGTCGGCGTGTCGGTCGAGTACCGGCTCGCGCCGGAGCACCCCGCGCCGGCGGCGGTCGAGGACTGCTACGCGGGCCTGGTGTGGCTGGCGGAGCACGCCGACGAACTCGGCGTCGACCGGAGTCGCATCGTGGTGACCGGCGCGAGCGCGGGCGGCGGGCTCTCCGCCGGTGTCGCGCTGCTGGCCCGCGACCGCGGCGGTCCCGCGATCGCCGGGCAGGGCCTGCTGTGCCCGATGCTCGACGACCGCAACACGAACGTGTCGACGCTCCAGTACGACGGGCTCGGCGCGTGGGACCGCAACAACAACGACACCGCCTGGAACGCGATCCTCGGCCCGCTGCGCGGAACCGACGAGGCCTCGCCCTACCAGGTGCCGACCAGGATGGCCGACCTGTCCGGTCTGCCTCCGGCGTACGTCGACGTCGGCGCCGCGGAGATCTTCCGCGACGAGGCGACCGAGTACGCGCTGCGGATCTGGGCCACCGGTGGCCAGGCCGAGTTGCACGTGTGGGCCGGCGGCTACCACGGCTTCTCGGGCTTCTCGCCGGACGCCGAGGTGTCCCGCGCCGCCGTCGCGGCCCGACTGTCGTGGCTGCGGCGGATCCTGCGGTCACCGTGAGCCTGCGCCGGATCGCGATCGTGCTCGGACTCCTGGAGATGTTCGGGCCGATCTCGATGGATCTCTACCTGCCCACGCTCCCCCGCCTGGCGGCCGACCTCGGCACCAGCGAGAGCCTGGCGCAGGCGACCATGTCCGCGTGCATGCTCGGGCTGGGTCTCGGGCAGTTGGTGGTCGGACCGGTCAGCGACCGGTTCGGCCGCCGCCGCCCGCTGCTCGTCGGCGTCGGGCTGTTCGCGGTGCTGTCGCTGGTGTGCGCGGTGACGCCGTCGATCGAACTGCTGTTGGCGGCGCGGTTCTTCCAGGGGTTGTGCGGGTCGGCCGGGATCGTGATCGCCCTGGCCGTCGCGCGCGACCTCACCGACGGCGTGGAACTGGTGCGGTTGCTGGCCATGCTGACCACGGTCGGGGCCATCGCCCCGATCGTGGCACCGGTCGTCGGCGGCCAGTTGGCGACCGTGATGGGGTGGCGCGGCATCTTCGCCGTGCTGGCCGGTATCGGGGCGCTGCTGTTCGTGCTCGCGGTGACGTCGTTGCCGGAGAGCCTGCCACCCGGGTCGCGACATCCGACCAGCAGCGCGCACAACTTCGGCGCGCTGCTCTCCGACCGGTTGTTCCAGCGGTTCCTGCTGGTGGGCATGTTCGGCGGGGCGGCGTTCTTCACCTACCTGGCGTCGATCAGCTTCGTGCTCCAGGACAGCTACTCGATGAGCCCGCAGCTGTTCAGCTTCTGCTTCGCGGCCAACGCGATCATGTCCGTGGTGGGCGCGCAGATCAACCGGGCGCTGGTGCGGCGGGCGGGTCCGGCGCGGATGTACGCGCTCGGCGCGACGCTGACCGCCGTGTCCGCGTTGGGGATGCTCGCCGCGGTGGTGTTCCACGCCGGGTTGATCGCGCTGCTGATCCCGTTGGCGCTGTCCATGATCGCGAGCGGCACGTCGATGTCGAACGGCTCGGCGCTGGCGCTGGCCGACCACAAGGACCGCGCGGGCACCGCCGCCGCGCTGATCGGCACCACGTCGTTCGCGGTCGGCCCGCTGGTGGCGCCGCTGGTGTCGCTGGGCGGCACGACGCCGCTGACGATGAGCCTCACCATGGCGGTCGCCTACGGCGGCGCGGCACTGCTCGTGTGGTTCACCGTGATGCCCCGCCTGCGCCGCCGGGCGGTCGCGCCGGTGGAGCAGCTGGAAGTCGTGCCACCCGGGCAACTCTGACGTCCGGCCGACCTCGCGCGAGGGGTCGGCCGGACCCCTCCCGAACGCCTCCCACGCCCTGTGCGCGGGAGGCGTTTTCCGTTGTCCATTGTGGACTGACGAGGGCCGTGAGACACCGGGGAAGCCCGACGGGCACCGGACGAGTCTCGACAGGCCGGCGCGGGGCGCGAGCAGGGCGGTGACGCGGGCGGGGCGGTGGTGCGCGTGCGGGTGTCGCGCAGGGCGGCGCGAGCGGGCAGGGCGGCCGGCCGCACGGGCGAGCACAGGGCGTTGGCGGGTGCGGGCAGCACCGGGAGCGCGGTGTGCGGGCGGTCCCTCGGCGCGGCCCGACTACCACGATGTGGAAGATCCGCGCGATCCTAAGCAGAGAATGCGCAGATCAGGGCAGGTTTCCATGATGCGGGAAGACGTGGGACGTGGTTGACGGTGGCACGCCCCGTACCTAGCGTTCCGTGCCATGAGGCTGCCCCGGCTGACCACGCGTCAGCACGTCGACCTGCTCCGGGTCGCCAGCGCGCTGTGTCCGTCGCGCTGAGCGACGCCGCTTCCTCTCCTCCTCCGGCCGACGCCCCGCGCCCCGAACCGATCGGGCGCCCCGTGTCCGGCGACCCCTTTCTTCTTCACCCACCTTGATTCCTTGTGACAAGGAGTGGCAGGCACCCCCATGGGTTTTTTCGCGCACACCAGGATTTCCCGGCTCGCCGCCACCGGCGTCGCCGCGCTGCTCACGGTCACACTGGCCGCGTGCGGCGGCTCCGCGGACGCCGGTTCCGGGTCGATCGTGGTCAAGCTGGTCGACCCCGGCAACTACGGACCGCTCGCGTACGCCAAGAAGCACAACAGCTTCGACGAGCCGCTGGCCAAGCTCGGCGCGAAGGTCGAGTGGGGCGGCACGTACGCGTCGTTCACCGCGACGACCGACGCGATCCACTCCGGAGCGGTGAACTTCGCCGAGGGCGCGTTCTCCCCCGCGCTCGGCTACCTCGCCACGTCGGACGACATCAAGGTCGTCGCGGTCAAGGACGTGGTCACCGACCAGCGCGCGGGCGCGGGCGACGGGTTGATCGTGCAGCCGGACAGCCCCATCAAGACCGTCGAGGACCTGCGCGGCAAGCGGGTGGCGGTGAACAAGGCCGGTCGCGGCGAGTACCTGCTGCTGCTCGCGCTCAAGCAGGCGGGCATCCCGGCCGACCAGGTCGAACGCGTGTACCTGCAACAGGACCAGGCCGCCTCGGCCTTCGCCTCCGGCCAGGTCGACGCGTGGGTCGCGATCGTGCGGGCCTTCCCGCAGGCGGTCGCCAAGGGCGCCCGGGTGGTGTTCCGCGGCCGGGACCTGCCGTCGGACGACCTGAACATGTTCGTCGCGCGCACCGACCTGCTGTCCCGCAACCCCGAGGTGGTGCGGACCCTGGTCACGATCCTGTCCGGGTTGGACGAGCAGGAGAAGGCCGAGCCGGAGAAGTTCCAGAACGTGTTCGCCGACCAGGGCCCGACGGCCGCGACCGGCGTGCAGCTGGAGAACAACATCGCGATCGGCCGCTACGACAACGTGCTGCGGCTGCCGAAACCCGAGGACGAGGCCAGGCTGACCGGCGTGGCGACGGTGTTCGTGGACAACAAGGTGCTCGCCGCCAAGCCCGACCCGAAGACGGTGTTCTACGACTGGGGCGTCCCGAAATGACCGTGACGCCGCTGCGCGCCACGCCGGCGGCGGCCGGGCTCGCCGAACCGGAGTTCCTGGGCGAGAAGTCGCGCAACCGGTGGCTGTCACTGGCGCTGCGGGCCAGCGTGCCGACGCTGCTGCTGGTGGCGTGGTGGTACACGACGAGCCGCGGCCTGGTGTCGACCGAGGTGCTGGCCTCGCCCGGCCAGGTGGTGCGGGCGTTCGGCGAACTGGTGGAAACCGGGCAGCTGTGGGATTACGCGCTGGCCTCGTTCCGGCGCGCCGGGCTCGGCGTGGGCATCGGGGTGGGCGTGGCGCTGGTGCTGGGTCTGGTCAGCGGGTTGACCAGACTCGGCGAGGAACTGGTCGACGCGACGGTGCAGATCGTCCGCGTGGTGCCGTTCCTCGCGCTGGTGCCGCTGTTCATCTCGTGGTTCGGCGTGGACGAGGCGTTCAAGGTGGCGCTGATCGCGGTGTCGTCGGCCTCGCCGATGTACGCCTACACCTACCTGGGCGTGCGGTCGGTGGACCGCAAGGTGATCGAGGCGGTGCGCGGGTTCGGGTTGCGCGGCACGCGGTTGGCGATCGGGGTGATCCTGCCGAGCGCGCTGCCGAACATCCTGATGGCGCTGCGGATCTGCCTCGGCATCAGCCTCGTCGGCCTGATCGCGGCCGAGCAGGTCGGCGCCACCGAGGGGATCGGCTACCTGGTCACCCTCGCGCAGCAGTACTACCGCAACGACTACATGGTGCTGTGCATCGTGATCTACGCGGCGATCGGGATCGGGGTGGACCTGGTGATCAGGCTGGTCGAGCGGACCGCCATGCCCTGGCGGCGGCACGGGACGGCGAGCGGATGAGCGACGCCGTGGTGCGGTTGCGCGGCATCCGCAAGAGCTTCGGGGACAGAACGGTCCTCGACGGGATCGACCTGGACATCGCGCCGGGCGAGTTCGTCGCGCTGCTCGGGCCGAGCGGCACCGGCAAGACCACGTTGCTGCGCCTGCTGTCCGGGTTGCAGCGCGCGGACGCCGGCACCGTGCTGGTGCCGGAGGTGCGCACGGTCGTCTACCAGGAACCCCGGTTGGTGCAGGCCCGCCGGGTGCTGGCCAACGTCACGATCGGCCAGCGCGGCAAGGCGGCCCGCGGTCCCGGGCTCGCCGCGCTCGCCGAGGTCGGTCTCGCGGACAAGGCCCGGAGCTGGCCCGCCACGCTGTCCGGTGGCGAGGCGCAGCGGGTCGCGCTGGCCCGCGCGCTGGTCCGGCAGCCGGAACTGCTGCTGCTGGACGAGCCGTTCGCCGCGCTGGACGCGCTGACCCGGTTGCAGATGCAGGAACTCGTCGCCGAGCTGTGCGCCGCGCACCGGCCCGCCGTGCTGCTGGTGACGCACGACGTGGACGAGGCGCTGCTGCTGGCCGACCGCGCGATCGTGCTGCGGGACGGCGGTTTCGCGCTCGACCGGCGGATCGACGTGCCCCGGCCGCGCGACCGCGACGGCCACGCGGTGATCGCGCACCGCAAGGACTACCTCGCCGCTCTCGGGGTCAGCCCCGACCGTTCTCCCAGGAGAAGTGATGAGCACGCACACGCTTGAGCAGGACCGGATCTGGTACACCCGCTGCCCCGTGCCGACGGCCAGCGGCCTCGCCTACAACCTCGGCTGGCTGGCCGAGGACTTCGCCGCCGACGGGCTCGAGGTCGGCGTGCTCCAGGACGCACCGCCGGAGATCGCCGCCCGGCACTTCGACCACCGGCTGGTCGGGCTGTTCCGCGAGGGCGGCAACGTGCCCGCGCTGGTCGCGAAGTCCGAGGGCGCGCCGACCAGGCTGATCGGGTTGACCTGGATCGACGAGTCCCAGGTGATCGTGGTCCGGCCGGACTCGGGCATCACCGCGCCGGAGCACCTGGCGGGCCGCCGGGTGGCGCTGCCCGCGAAGGCCGCCGACCACGCCCGCAGCTTCCCCCGGGCGATGGCGCTGCACGGGTTCACCGGCGCGCTGGGCACCGTCGGTCTGTCCACGGAGGACGTCACGTTCGTGGAGGTGCCGACCGGGCAGGGCGACGTCGGTCGGGGCGCGCGGGGCGGCAGCTCGCTGTTCGGCGTCGAGGCGCTGGCCGAGGGCACCGTGGACGCGGTGTACATCAAGGGCGCGCAGGCCGCCGAGCAGGCCGCGGCGCACGGGCTGGTGATCGGGATCGACCTGGACTCGTTCACCGACCGGCGGTTCCGGGTGAACAACGGCACGCCGCGGCCGATCACCGTGCACGAGCGGATCCTGGCCGAGCGGCCGGACCTGGTGGCCCGGTTCCTGGTCCAGACGCTGCGCGCGGCGGACTGGGCGGCCGACAACCTCGACCGGGTCCGCGAGATCCTGGCCGGCGAAACCCGGTCCGGCGTCGACGGCGTCGTGGCCGCGTACCGCGACGGGTTCCACAAGGGGTTGCACCCCGACCTGTCCGACGAACGGCTGGACCTGCTCGACCGGCAGAAGGACTTCCTGCTGTCGAACGGGTTCCTGGCCCAGGACGTCGACGTCCGGGCGTGGGCCGCGCACGAGCCGCTGGCCGAGGCCAGGGCGCTGCTGGAGGCGGGCCGGTGACCGCGCCGCGCGTCATCTGGACCATTCCCACCCGGGGTGACGGCCGGGGCACCCGCGCCCGCGGCTGGGACGGGCCCGCGCCGCTGCCGGCGTCCATTCGGGACGGTCGCGACGGCGGGCCCGCGTTCACCCCGTTCGACTACCTGCACCAGGTCTCCCGTGCCGCCGAACTGGGCGGGCTGGGCGGCGTCCACGTGCCGTACGACCCGCACGGCGAGGAGTCGCTGGTGGTGTCCGCCTCGGTGGGCCGGGACAGCCGGTTCCTGGAGGTGGTGGCCGGGTTCCCGGCCGGCATCGCGACGCCGGTGTACGCGGCGAAGCTGTCCGCGACGTTGCAGCGCGCGTTCGGCGGCCGGCTGTCGTGGCGGCTGGAGGTCGACCTGGACGAGCGCGTGCAGCGGACCCAGGGCGATTTCGTCACCGGCGCGGACCGGTACGCCCGTGCCGCGGAGTTCCTGACCGTGGCGAAAGCCGTGTGGCACGGCCGGGACGTGGACTTCGAGGGCCGGTTCTACGAGGTGTACCAGGGCGGTTTCGTCGGCCCGCTGGCCGGGCTGCCGTTCCCCACCGTGTACCTGTCCGGCACCTCGGACGAGGCGTTGGCGCTGTCCGCCGAGCACGCCGACGTGCACGTGTTCGACCTCGCGCCCGACGACGAGTTGGACCACCACGTGGCCCGGCTGGGTGGTCGGACCCGGCTCGCGCTCCAGGCGACCGTGCACACCCGCGAGGACGAGGCGGAGTTGACCGACCCGGCCGCGTTGCGGGGCACCTACCGGCAGGTCGCCGACCGGATCCTGGCCTACCGGGAACGGGGTTTCGACACCTTCTTCCTGGACGCCGCACCCCGGCTGGAGGAGGCGCTGCGCCTCGCGCAGCACGTCCGTCCACTGCTCGCAGGAAGGGCCTGACATGACGATCGACATCTGGTGGCGGATCGGGATGGCGGGCGACCCGGAGTCGCTGCGCACCGCGCACCGGCAGTCCCGCGGCGACTGGGCGCCTGCCGGTCCGGACAGCATCACGCCCGGCGTGCGCGACGGCGAGCCGGACGGCTACGGGCTGCTGGACTACCTCGTGCAGACCGCGCGCGCCGCGGAGGGCCTGGGTTTCCACGGCGGGCTGCTGCCGTCGTTCCCCGGCACCGACGACCCGTGGGCGGTGGCGGCCGCGCTGGCCCGGGAAACCAAGACGTACAAGTTCATGATCGCGTTCCAACCCGGCTTCCTGAACCCGGTCCAGGCCGCGCGGATGACCGCGAGCCTGCACCGCGCGTCCGGCGGTCGGGTGGCGTACAACATCATCACCGGCGGAGGCGGGCAACCGCAGCTGTGGTGGGGCGACAAGGTCGCGCACGACGACCGGTACGCCCGCACGTCGGAGTTCCTGGACGTGCTGCGCGGCGTGTGGGACGGCGGCCCGTTCGACTTCGACGGCCGCTTCCACCGCGTCGAGGGCGGCGGCCTTCCCGGTCCGCTGGCCGGGTTGTCGTTCCCCGAGGTGTACTTCTCCGGCTCGTCGCCCGCCGCGATCGAGGCCGCGGGGCGGCACGCCGACTACTACCTGTCGTGGCTGGAGCCGTTCGACGCGCTGCGGGCCAAGTTCGACGCGGTCCGGGAGCGCAGCGCGGCGCCGAAGTTCTCGGTGCGGGTGGACGTCCTGGCGCGGGCGACCGCGGAGGAGGCGTGGGCGGACATCGAGCGCGGCTGGCGGCACGTGGAGCCGGAGGCGGTGCGGGCGCAGCTGTCGCGGGACGGCGGCGACTCGTTCGGCGTGCGGCGCGCGGTGGGCTTCCAACCCGAGTCCTTCACCGGGTTCCGCGATTTCGAGGTGGCGCCCAACGTGTTCGCCGGGTTGGCGCTGATGCGGCCGGGTCCGGCGTTCGGCCTGGTCGGCAGCTACGAGCAGGTGGCGCAGCGGCTGGACGAGCTGATCGACCTCGGCGTGGACTCCTTCATCCTGGCGGGCGGCCCGCACATCGAGGAGGCCTACCACGTGGCGGAGGGCGTGCTCCCGTTGCTGCGCGGTCGACTCGGCGCGCGTGGGCGGACCGAGCCGGTGACGCTGCGTGCGTAGACTCACCGCGGCGGCCGACGACCGGGAGAGGCGCTGATGGCGACGAGTGCGGCCCCGACGGGCGCGCAGGCGGTGCGGCGCGCGCTGGGCGTGTTGCAGTGCTTCGCCCACCTCGGGCCCGAACTGGGCGTCACCGACATCGCCAAGGCCATGGACCTGCCGATCAGCACCGCGCACCGGCTGGTGCTCACCCTGGTGGCGGCCGGTTTCCTGGCCCGCGATCCGGACACCGCCCGCTACCGGCTCGGCACCACCGTCGCGGAACTGGGGCAGCTGCACTACTTCCAGCACGGGCTGCACCGGCTGGAGCCCGTGCTGTCCCAGCTCTCCCGCGCCACCAAGGCGTCCGCGAGCATCTCGGTGCGCAGCGGGCACGACGCGCTCGTGCTGATCGGCGGCACGGTGGGCGCCGAGTCCTCCGACGGCATCCGGACCCCGTTGCACTCCACCGCGATGGGCAAGGTGCTGCTGGCGTGGGCGCCGCCGGGCGAGGACGACCTGGACGCGCTGCCCGACCTGGTCCGGCCGACCGAGCGGACCATCGGCGACCGCGCCGAGCTGCGCGCGGAACTGGTCAAGGTGCGCGCGGCCGGGTACGCGCTGAACGACGGCGAGAGCGAAACCGGCATCCGGTCGGTGTCGGTGCCCGTGCTGGACTCCGACGGGTTCAGCTACGCGGCGCTGACGCTGCGCGCCACCCCCGAGCTGATCACCTACGACCGCGTGCGCTGGTTCGTGGACCAGGCGCTGACCCGGGTCGACCGGGTCGCCGCCCTCCTGCTGCCCTCGCGGTAATCCCCTCGATTCCCCTTTGTCCCACCCGGCGCGCGTGTGCGCCGGGTACTTCGTCGCACTCGCCTGGAGGTTCGTGATGACCGTTCGCGTGGGGTACTTCCCGCACAACAACTCGCTGTTCGTGCTGCGGCACACCGGCATCCTGGAGCGCGCGCTGCCCGACGTCACGTGGGTCGACCTGCGGACGCTGCCCCAGGGCGAGCAGCCCGACCCCCGGTCGGGGCTGCCGACCGTCCACAGTGACCAGTTGTTCGCCGACGGCGGCTACGACGTCATCGGCACCGGCTTCACCCCGCCGATCACCGCGCTCGGCGCCGGTCGCGACGTCGTCTACATCGGCGTTTCCGGGCCCCGTACGGAGAACGGCCGACTCGTGGTGCCCGCCGACTCGCCGATCAAGGAGGTCGCGGACCTGCGCGGCAAGCGCGTCGGCATCGCGCACGGCTCGTGGCAGACCACGCTGCTGCTGTTCGCGCTCGACCGGGCCGGGTTGACCTGGGACGACGTCGAGCCCGTCAACACCGGCGCGGACGCGGCGACGTTGTTCCTGGAGGGCGGGATCGACGCGTGGACCGGCTCGTACCCGGACCTGGACCGGGTCGAGGCCCAGGCGCCGGTGCGCACGCTGGTGGAGACCGAGGGTCTGTTCAGCCACCCGTCGCTGTGGTTCACCCGCCGCGACTTCGCCGAGAACCACCGCGCCGAGCTGACCGCGATCATCGAGGCGCTCCAGGAGTCCGACCGCTGGATCGTGGCGAACCCGCGCGAGGCGGCCCGGTTCTTCGTGGACGACGCGGTCGCCCGCGGCGGGCAGGCCGACCTGGACTCGTGGGAGCGCGCGCTGCGGGGACGGCCGTTCGGCGTGAACCCGGTGGACGAGGCGTTCCTCGCCGAGCAGCAGCACGCCGCCGACCTGTTCACCGCGAACGGCCTGCTCCCCCGCCCGGTGACCGTCCGGGACGCGGTGCTGCCGTGGGTGGACGAGGTGGTCGCCGGCACGCTCGCCGCGCGCGCCTGACCCGGGCACCGGCGTCGACGGACACCTGCCGTCGACGCCGGTCCACAGTGGATGGTGGGGGCCGAGGGCGCGGACGCCTGCGCCGGGACGGCGAACGCGGGACCACGCCCCGGATTCGCCGACGAGCCGCTCAGGCGCGCCGTCGGTCGGGGCGGACGGTGGTTCGGGCTCGCGGTCGAGGAGACGACCGGCGGCCGTTCACGCCGGCACTCGACCCGGCTGCCGGAACGACCGGCAGCACGGGCCGGGGAACAACACCGGTGGTTCAGGCCGGCGGGCGACGTGTCGACCGCCGGCCTTCCGCTCAGCGCCGCGGGCTCAGCGGCGGAACACCTGGCGGCCGGCGAACCAGGTTTCGACCACCTTCGTGGTGTGCAGGTCCGCGGTGGGGCTGTCGAAGGGATCGCGGTCGAGCACCACGAAATCGGCCGACTTGCCCGGGCGCAGCGAGCCCGTGACGTCGTCCACGCCCATCGCGCGCGCCCCCGACAGGGTGAACGCCTCGACCGCCTCGGTGAGCGTGATGGCCTGCTCCGGCCACAGCGCGCCGGGGTGCACACCGGTCGGGTCCTGCCGGGTGATCAAACCCTGGATGCCCTCCCACGCGTTCGGCGACTCGCTGACCGGCCAGTCCGAGCCGCCCGCGACCAGCGCGCCGCCGTCGAGCAGCGCGCGGTTGGGCTGCATGCGCTCCGCGCGCTCGGCCGGCAGCACGTTCGCGATCGCGGTCGGGATGACGCCGGGCACCCACAGGAACGGCGAGATGTCCGCGGTCACGCCCAAAGCGCCGAACCGGGCCAGGTCGTCCGGGTGCACGAACTGGCCGTGCGCCACCTGGAACCGGGTGTCGGTGTGGCCCTCGGCGCGCAGCTTCTCCACCGCGTCGAGCGTGGCGCGCACCGCGGCGTCGCCGGTGCAGTGGATCTTGGCGGACAACCCGGCGCCGGCCGCGGCGCGCAGCCAACCCTCCAGCTCGGCGGGCGGCATGGTCGGCGCGCCGTGGAAGCACGCGCCGTGCACCTCGTCGGGCAGGTACGGGTCGAGGAACGCGGCGGTACGGGTGGGCGGCACGCCGTCGAGGAAGATCTTCACGAAGTCCGGCCGGTGGTGCTCGCTGCGGTAGCGCTCGCCGAGCGCGATCAGCTCGGAGCCGATCGGGTCGAACCCGAAGATCGGGTCGTTGATCAGCAGCGAGGACACCACCCACGCGGCCAGCTCGCCCGCGTCGTCCAGCGACTTCAGCGCGGTGAGGATGTCGACCGACACGCCAGCGTCCTGGAACGCGGTGACGCCGTAGGAGTGCAGGACGCCGATGGCGAGCCGCGACGCGGCGGCGTGCTGCTCCTCGGTCAACGAGCGGGTTTCCCGCAGCGCGCGCTCGACCTGCACGCCCGCGGCCTCCAGCAGCACGCCGGTCGGCGCGCCGGAGGCGGGGTCGCGCACGATCACGCCGCCCGCCGGGTCCGGGGTGGCCGCGGTGACGCCCGCCAGTTCCAGTGCCCGGCTGCTCACCCAGCGGTTGTGCCTGCTGTCGTCGGTCAGCATGACCGGACGCCCGCCGGCCGCCTCGTCCAGCGCGCGCCGCGCCGACTCCCGCGACAGGGTCTCGACCAGCGTCGAAGCCCAGGCGCCGCCGACCACCCACTCGTCCGGACCGAGCGTCGCCGACCATGCCCGGACCGCGTCCAGGATCGCCTCGAAGCCCGCGTCGCCGCCGAAGGTGAGCTCGAACAGCTCGGCCCGACCCGCCAGCGCATGGTGGTTGTGCACGTCGACCAGGCCGGGCATGACGAACGCGCCGCCCAGGTCGCGGACCTCGGTGTCGGGTCCCGGCTCGACGGCGTCCAGCGCGAGCACCCGCCCGCCCTCGACGGCCAGCGTGGTGGCCCGCGGCCGGTCGCGGTCGACGGTGTGGACGGTGGCGTTGGTCAGGATCAGATCGGCTGCCAAGGTTGCGGCCACTCCCCGGTCAGGTCGCGGACGGCGAGCGTCCCACGAGGCGAAACACGGAGTTCGTACCCGCTCCGCCCGGTGCGCGCCACCCGGCGCCTCACCGGACCTGCGGTCTGCGCACTCCCCGACCCTGGCAGTCTCGGCACACCACCCGCCCGGCGGAACCGGGCCGCGCGCGCTCGTGCGGCGGCGGACAAGAAGGATGCGCTGACGAGCAACCGACCGCGGGCGCGGAGTAGGGTCGGCGGTGACGGAAGGACATCCGCGCGACCACGTGCCGCGCCCACCGTTGGGGGCCACGCGCCCCCGTCCACTTCCGCACCCGCTCATCGGAGCACCTCGTGAACACCGTCCTGCCGAACGACCAGGCGCCCGCCACCCCCGCCACCGACCAGTGCGACGTCTGCCCGCACCCGTGGAGCGCGCACGACGCGCTCGGCGTGCGGTTCTGCACCGCCACCGCCGCCGCCGCGCTGTCCCGCGGCTGCGTCTGCCGGTAGCGCTACCGGCCCTCGGCCGGGCGCAGCGGACGCGACCACCGCACCTGCCACGCCCAGCCGAGCTTCTCGAACGCCCAGATCACCCGGGCCGAGATGTCGACCTGACCGCGGCGGACGCCGTGCCGGGCGCACGTCGGGTCGGCGTGGTGCGAGTTGTGCCAGGACTCGCCCATGGACAGGATCGCCAGCGGCCAGAAGTTGGCCGAGCGGTCCCGCGAGGCGAACGGCCGGTCCCCGATCATGTGGCAGATCGAGTTCACCGACCAGGTGACGTGGTGCTGGAACGAGATCCGGGCGAGCCCCGCCCACAGGAACGCCGTCAGCGCGCCCCACCAGGACATCGTGATCAGCCCGCCGAGCACGGCCGGCAACCCCGCCGTGACCGCGACCCACAGCGGGAAGAGCCGGTCCACGGCGCGGATGTCCGGGTCCGCCTGGAGGTCCGGTGCGAACCGGTCCACGTTCGTGGTCTCCCGGCCGAACAGCCAGCCCATGTGCGCGTGCCAGAACCCGCGCGCCAGCGCCCGGGGCGATGTGCCGAACAACCACGGCGAGTGCGGGTCGCCCTCGCGGTCGGAGAACGCGTGGTGCCGCCGGTGGTCGGCGACCCAGGTGATCACCGGGCCCTGCGCGGCCAGCCCGCCGGCCACGGCCAGCGCGATCCGCAGCCACCGCTTCGCCTTGAACGCGCCGTGCGTGAAGTAGCGGTGGTAGCCGATGGTGACGCCGAGCGTGGACACGGTGTAGAAGACCGCGGCCAGCGCCACGTCGACCCAGCTCAGCCCCCAGCCCCAGGTGGCGGGCACCACGGCGAGCAGCGCCAGGAAGGGCAGGGCGAGGAACAGCCGGATGGTCACCAGCTCGCCCCGGGTCCGGGGTTCCGCGGACACCGGTTTCGGCCCGGAGAGCGTTGTCGTGCTCATGACGGACTACCTGACTGGCGGACGGCGGCGCGGTTCCGCGCGAGCCGATCCGCCTCGTGACGACAAGTCGACGCCGCCGGACCGGGAGGGAGATGCCCGCGACGCGGTTGACGAACAGCGCCCGACCGCCGAGGGGGGCGGCCGGGCACATCCGACCCGCGCACCCGCGTCATGTGGAGAACGAACGACAGCGCACGTGCCGGGCCTGGACATTCGGCCTGCGAAGCGCCTGTCACCCACGCTACACCGGCCCACGCCCGCCTACCGGTCGCCGGACGCCGTGCTCACGCGCCGACGTAGGCCGCCAGGTGTTCGCCGGTGAGGGTCGAGCGGGCCGCGACGAGGTCGGCCGGTGTGCCCTCGAAGACGATCCGGCCGCCGTCGTTGCCCGCGCCCGGACCGAGGTCGATGATCCAGTCGGCGTGCGCCATCACGGCCTGGTGGTGCTCGACCACGATCACCGACTTGCCCGAGTCGACCAGGCGGTCCAGCAGGCCGAGCAGCTGCTCGACGTCCGCGAGGTGCAGGCCGGCGGTCGGTTCGTCCAGCACGTAGACGCCGCCCTTCTCGCCCATGTGCGTGGCCAGCTTCAACCGCTGGCGCTCGCCGCCGGACAGGGTGGTCAGCGGCTGCCCGAGGCTGAGGTAGCCCAGGCCCACGTCGGACAGGCGCTCGAGCACGGCGTGCGCGGCCGGGGTGTGCGCCTCGCCGGAGCCGAAGAACTCCTTGGCCTCCGCCACCGACATCGCGAGCACCTCGCTGATGTCGCGACCGCCGAAGCGGTGCTCCAGCACCGAGGCCTCGAACCGCTTGCCCTCGCACTCCTCGCACGTGGTCGCCACGCCGGCCATCATCGCGAGGTCGGTGAACACCACGCCCGCGCCGTTGCACGCCGGGCACGCGCCCTCCGAGTTGGCGCTGAACAGCGCGGGCTTCACCCCGTTGGCCTTGGCGAACGCCTTGCGGATCGGCTCCAGCAGGCCGGTGTAGGTCGCCGGGTTGCTGCGCC
This sequence comes from Actinosynnema sp. NPDC020468, assembly GCF_040642015.1. Classification (NCBI taxonomy): domain Bacteria; kingdom Bacillati; phylum Actinomycetota; class Actinomycetes; order Pseudonocardiales; family Pseudonocardiaceae; genus Actinosynnema; species Actinosynnema sp. NPDC020468. The sequence continues at coordinate 14,679 of NZ_JBFAEO010000015.1, read as the reverse complement.
GCGAGCCGCGGATCGGGGTCTGGTCGATCGCCACCACGCCCTCGCCGGCCGGGATCGAGCCGTGCACCAGCGAGCTCTTGCCCGACCCGGCCACGCCGGTCACGACCACGAGCACGCCGAGCGGGATGTCCACGTCGACGTCGCGCAGGTTGTGCTTGCTCGCGCCGCGCACCTCCAGCGCGCCGGTGGGCACGCGCACCGACTCCTTGACCGACGCGCGGTCGTCGAAGTGCTTGCCGGTCACGGTGTCCGATCCGCGCAGGCCCTCGACGGTGCCCTCGAAGCACACCTCGCCACCGCCCGCGCCGGCGCCGGGACCGAGGTCCACGACGTGGTCGGCGATCACGATCGTCTCCGGCTTGTGCTCCACCACGAGCACCGTGTTCCCCTTGTCCCGCAGGCGGAGCAGCAGGTTGTTCATCCGCTGGATGTCGTGCGGGTGCAGGCCGGTGGTCGGCTCATCGAACACGTAGGTGGTGTCGGTGAGCGAGGACCCGAGGTGGCGGATCATCTTGACCCGCTGCGCCTCGCCGCCGGACAGCGTGCCCGAGGGCCGGTCCAGCGAGAGGTAGCCCAGTCCGATCTCCACGAACGAGTCGAGCGTGGCGGAGAGCTTGTCCAGCAACGGCGCCACCGACGGCTCGTCCAGCGCGCGCACCCACTCGGCCAGGTCGCTGATCTGCATCCCGCACGCGTCGGCGATGGAGATCTTCGCGATCTTGGACGACCGGGCCGCCTCGCTCAACCTCGTGCCGGCGCACTCGGGGCACGTGGTGAAGGTGACCGCGCGCTCCACGAACGCCCGGATGTGCGGCTGGAGCGACTCCTTGTCCTTGGACAGGAACGACTTCTGGATCTTCGGGATCAGCCCCTCGTAGGTGAGGTTGACGCCCTCGACCTTCACCTTCACCGGCTCGTGGTGCAGGAAGTCGCGCATCTCCTTCTTGGTGAACCGGCGGATCGGCTTGTTCGGGTCGAGCAGGCCGGACTCCGCGTAGACCCGCACGGTCCAGAAGCTGTCCGACTTCCAGCCCGGGATGGTGAACGCGCCCTCGGCGATCGACTTGGAGTCGTCGTAGAGCTGCGTGAGGTCGATGTCGGACACCGAGCCGCGGCCCTCGCAGCGCGGGCACATGCCGCCGGTGATGCTGAAGCTGCGACGTTCCTTCACGGTGCGCCCGGCGCGTTCCACGGTGACCGCGCCCGCGCCGCTGATCGAGGCGACGTTGAACGAAAACGCTTGCGGTGAGCCGATGTGCGGCTTGCCGAGCCGGCTGAACAGGATGCGCAGCATGGCGTTGGCGTCGGTCGCGGTGCCGACCGTGGACCGCGGGTCGCTGCCCATCCGCTGCTGGTCCACGATGATCGCGGTGGTGAGGCCGTCGAGCACGTCCACGTCGGGCCGCGCCAACGTGGGCATGAAGCCCTGCACGAACGCGCTGTAGGTCTCGTTGATCATCCGCTGCGACTCGGCGGCGATCGTGCCGAACACCAGCGAGCTCTTGCCCGAGCCCGAAACGCCGGTGAACACGGTCAACCGGCGCTTCGGCAGCTCGACGCTGACGTCCTTGAGGTTGTTGACCCGCGCGCCGTGCACCCGGATCAGGTCGTGGCTGTCGGCAGCGTGGGGCGACCGCGAGTCCGTCGTCTTGGCCTTGCTCATCGTCTCTCCAGTGGTCGGTCGCGGGTCGCCGGTGGGAGCGGTACGGCTCAGCGCCGTTCCTGGATGCGGATCAGGTTGCCCGCGGGGTCGCGGAACGCGCAGTCGCGGACCCCGTACGGCTGGTCGGTCGGCTCCTGCACGACCTCGGCGCCACCCGCCTCGACGCGCGCGAAGGTGGCGTCGAGTTCCTTGGTGGCCAACAGGATGCCGCCGTAGGTGCCCTTCGCCATCATCGCGACGATGGTGCGGCGCTCGTCCTCGGTCACGCCCGGGTCGACGGCCGGCGGGTGCAGCACGATGGAGGTGCCGGGCTGGCCGGTCGGGCCGACGGTGATCCAGTGCAGCCCGTTGTACTCGACCTCCTGGCGCACCTCGAACCCGAGGACGTCGCGGTAGAACTTCAGGGCGGCGGCCGGGTCGTCGTGCGGGAGGAAGCTGGAGAAAATCGTGATGTCCATGCCGGCCACGTTAGGTGCGGCCCGGTGAACGCGCTTCTCGATTCCTGACCGGTCTGGTGACCTGCTTGGCGGTGCACGACGGCATGCCCTCGGCCGACTCGGCCTCGCGCCGGTACACGCTGGGCGGCACGCCGACCAGCTCGGTGAACCGGGTGCTGAACGTGCCGAGCGACGAGCAGCCGACCGCGAAGCACACCTCCGTGACGCTGAGGTCGCCCCGGCGCAGCAACGCCATCGCCCGTTCGATCCGCCGCGTCATGAGGTAGCCGTAGGGCGACTCACCGTAGGCGAGCCGGAACTCCCGGCTCAGGTGCCCGGCCGACATGTGCACCCCGCGCGCGAGCGCCTCGACGTCCAGCGGCTGCGCGTAGTCCCGGTCGATCCGGTCCCGGACGCGCCGCAGCCGGGCGAGGTCGCGCAACCCCTGCGCGGAGTCGGATCTGCTGCCCACCCCGGCGATGGTGCCACATCGCGCAGCGTTCCGGTCCACTGCCGACGGTGAGCACCACCTCCGCGCACCGCTCCCGATCGGGTGAACCCGGCCGCGGGTCGTGGTCGACGCCGGCCGTGTTGTCCCCTTGGGACGGCCCGTGTTCTCTTCTTCCCGGGACGTGTCGATTCCGGGCGTCCCCGTTCGACGCGTTCACGACCGCACGCAGGAACCGACGAAGGAGCACCCCCGATGCGCACCCTGATCACCACCGCGTTCGTCTCGCTGGACGGCGTGGTCGAGGCTCCCGGCGGTGAGCCCGGCTACCGCAACTCGGGCTGGACGTTCACCGACGTCGAGTTCGACCCGGCCGCCTACGAGCTCAAGGGGCGCGAGCAGACCGAGTCGACCGCGATGCTGCTGGGTCGGGTCAGCTACCAGGTGTTCTCGCCCGTGTGGCCGACCATGACCACCGAGTTCGCCGAGTACAACGCGATGCCCAAGTACGTCGTGTCGACCACGCTGGGCGAGGACGACCTGGTCGACAACTGGGGCGAGACCACGATCCTGCGCTCGCTGGACGACGTCGCGGCGCTCAAGCGGACCGAGGGCGGTGCGATCACCGTGCACGGCAGCGCCACCCTCAACCGCGCGCTCGCCGACGCGGGCCTGGTCGACCGCTACCACCTGCTGGTGTTCCCGGTGCTGCTCGGCGCGGGCAAGCGGCTGTTCAGCGAGACGGACAAGGACAAGCAGAACCTGACGCTCGTGGAGAGCGAGTCCTACGGCAACGGCGTGCAGAAGCTCGTCTACGACGTGCGCTGACCGGGTCGACCGGACTTTCCGGATCAGGACGTGCGCGAATTCGGACAGTGTGGCCGCGGTGGTCGCCAGGGCACCAGGTGACGGCGGGCTGCGCGAGAAGCGTTCCGCGCGCACGCCTCCCGCGCAGGACGAGGTGACCACCGCCGCCGACGACCTGTACCCGCAGGTCGTGGCGGCGGTGGTCGGCGCGGGCCTGGGCACGGCCATGGCGCACCGGACCCGTGACCCCGCACGCGACCTCGTGGCGCTGCTGCCCGAACCGCGCTGACCCACCGCACTGACCCACCGAGCCCGCCCGACGGGCTGTTCGGCGTGTCCGGAACCCCGGTCGAACGGCCTCGTCGGCCGGATCGTGCGGACGGTCGACCAGCGGGGCCGCTGCGAGCGGCTCGCGGACAGCCCGATCCACGACCTCCCGGTGCCCGAACTGGAGACGGTGCGGGTGGCGGAGGAGCGCGCGCGGGAACTCGGCGTCGACCTGCGGCGCATACGTTCACCGGGTTCGCCCAGGACGGTGGCGGCGTGACGGTGACCGCGACCGGCCCGGACGGCGACCTCGAACTCCGGGCCGCCACCTCGTCGGCGCGGACAGCGCGCACAGCCGCGCGACCGGCGCGCTGGTCGTGCCGGGGCACGCCCCGATCCGGCCGTTCCCGCCCGTCCGCACCACGACCGGCGGCTTCTCCTACGCGCCGCTGGTCGCCGCGGTCGAGTGGGACTAGCCGGCCACCGACGCGCCGATGACGCCGGCCGAGCGGCGCGCCGGCGTGGCCAGGGTGCTGGGCGCTTCCGGGACCGCCGGGTGTCCCTCGTCGGCGACGCCGCGCACGTGTTCGCCGCCGATGTGCTCGACACCTACGAGACCGAGCGCCGGGCCGCCGCCGAGCGCGCCGTCACCTTCTCCCGGGCCCAGGTCGCACTGCCGGCACCGGGAGAGGACACCGCCGGCCGGCGCGTGCTGTTCGGCGAGCTGCCCACCCGGCCCGAGGTCGCGGGCGCGGGCGTGCGACTGCCGGTGCCCGAGCACGCCCACCCGGCCGCCGGGCCGAACCGGTCCGGCGCGCGCGGCCGTTGCCGATCGACCTCACCGCGCTGCTGCTCCGGCCGGACTCCCCGGTGGTCCGGGCCGCCGGCGAGGTCCACCCCGACCAGGGCGACCTCGACGCCGCCGTCGCCCGCCGGTCCACCGGCGTCCGAGCTCGGAGAGCCCTCGCCGGGCCGGCGAGGGCCTCGCGATCAGACCCGCTCGTAGGGCGTCTTCTCCCCCGCCTCCACGGCGAACGGGAGGTGGTTGCCCGCGGGCGGGATCGGGCACGTGGCGTAGTCGGTGAACGCGCAGGGCAGGTTGGTCGCGCGGGTGAAGTCCAGCACCACCGACCCGTCCTCGCCCGGCGCCGGCACCGCGAGCGACCGGTTCGCCGCGTAGGTGGTGACCCCGCTGGTGGCATCGGTGAACAGGATGCTCAGCCCGGACTCCTTGCCGTTGAACGCGATCAGCGAGTGCTCGACGCCGTCGCGCTCGAACCGCACCACGCCGGGCGCGACGTAGACGTGGCTCAACCCCTCCACCACCGCGCCGACCGTGGTGGGCCGGGGCTCGTCGTACGGCTCGAACACACCCTTGAGGACCCACCGCGCGTCCGGCTCGTACGCCGGCACGCCCCGGAACGCGGCCAACACCGGCGCCTTCGGGTCGTGCACCCGGATCAGGTAGCCGCTCCGCCTGGCCACCTCGATCTCCACCCCGCCCGCCAGGACCCGGGTGCCGGCACCGCTGTTGACCAGGTCGAACGTCACCACCCCGGTGACCGGCGCGCCGTCGTGCACCGCCTCGGCGCCCTGCGGGTCGAAGTAGGCCACCGACGCGTCCTCGGCCTGCCACCACACCCCGGGCAACCCCGGGTACGCCGCGGGCTCGGTGCCGAGCCAGTCCAGCGAGACCAGGGCCAACCACCCGAACGGCTCGGCGAGGCGCTGCTCCCGCTCGTCCTTCCACGCCCGCCACTGCCCGACGAACCCGTCCTGCGTCACGTCCACCACTCCGCTCACCGCGCACTCCTCTCACAACCCCGACATGGAGCCCAACCCGCGGCCCGGGCGACTATTCCGCCTCCCACCCAGTGGAACGCGGACCCCGGGCGGACGCCCGCGACCACCCGGCGAACGCATTCGGCGCCGGCTCCACAATTCGACCGCGACTCACTTCGCCCCGTCCGTAAGAATGCGGATTCGACCATCCCGGCGGAGCCGGCCGGGAACCGTTCCGGAGAGATGTGCTAAAAAGCCACCCCGGCGGTGTACCGGCGATCGGAACGGGTGACCCGGCGAAATGGAGTTCGACTCACTTTTCCAGATCCAGGCGAATATTAGCCCATTCGGGGAAATGGAAACGTGCACGACTCGCGTGTCGATGTAACCGATTGCCCGATCCGCCCGGCGCGTTCGGGTGAGCAGTTCGTGATGGCCGGCCTCGTCGGCCGCGTCCGATGGGAGGTTGTCTTGACCAATTCGACCAGCATCGCGCTGGCTGACCGGCTATTCGCGCCGCAGGAGAGGTGGGGCTGGGAGTACGTGCCGCCGGCACCGGCGTCGCGCAGTCCCGAGGCCGACAGCATTCCGGTGTGGTACGAGCCGCCGGAGGCCGACGTCAGCCTTTTACGGCAGAAGATCGCCGTCGCCAAGCAGAAACTCCCCAAGCGCCTCGGTATCACCGCGGCGGCCTGGATCGTGTTCTCGTTCGGCTCCACCACGCTGGGCTTCGTCGCCCTGGTGGCCGGTGTCGTGGCGTTCGTCGTGCTGCCGATCGTCGTGCCGAACTCCCAGATCAAGTCCGCCCTCGCGCAGGCGAAGACCGAGCGCGACGTGCGGCACAACCAGTTCCAGCAGGCCCGCCAGGACTGGCAGGCCCGGGTGGCGGGCCACGACCAGGCCGAAACCGCCCGGCGCGCCGCGGCCCAGCTGTGGCACCCGTTGCAGCTGCGGTCGGGCCCCAGCCGGGTCGACGTCTTCGGCGGCACCGCCGAGGGCTGGACGAGCCTGCTGGCCACGCTCGGCTGCTCGCTCGTGCAGTCGGGCGCGAAGCTGACCGTGGTCGACTTCAGCGAGCAGTACGTGGCCAGCGCGCTGGCCGGGCTGCTCTACGAGCGCGGCCACCGGATCACCCAGGTCGAGCTGCCCTCGCACGGCGACCGGCACGGCGTGCTGGCCGGGCTGGAGGCCGACGAGCTGGCCGACGTGCTGGCCCAGGCCGTGCACACCATGCGCCGCTCCCACGACCACGTGGACCTGCGCGCACTCGACACCGACCTGCTGGAGGCGGTGGCCCGGCGGTTGACCGGCGGACCCACGTTCCGCCGGATCGTCGCCGGCCTGGAGGTGCTGCGCCGCACCTACGACATCGGCTCCGACGAGACGCTGAGCACCGCGGAGATCACCAGCCTGACCTCGGCCGTGGACACCATCGGCCAGGGCGACCGCGTGCAGCAGGAGTTGCAGTTCCTCACCAGCACGCTCGGCCTGCTGGCGAAGGACGAGATCGCCGGTCCCGACGCGGCGCCGCTGGGCGGGTTGTGGGAGTCCGAGGGCCTCACCGTGGTGACCACCTCGCACACCCAGTCGCGGCGCAAGGACTTCCTGGACCGCGTGGTGTTCCACCGCCTGCTGCACGACCTGCGCGACCGGCGCGGCGGCGAGGACGGCGTGCTGTTCGTCGTCGGCGCGGACGAGATCGGCCTGGAGGGCCTCGAGGCGCTGGCCAAGCACTGCGAACGCGCGGGTCTGCGGTTGATCCTGCTGCTGGAGCGGTTGCGCGGCGACCTCAAGGAGTTGCTGGGCAGCGCGGACAGCGCCGCGATCCTGATGCGCCTGGGCAACGCCCAGGACGCCGGCGCGGCCGCGGAGTTCATCGGGCGCGGGCACAAGTTCGTGCTCAGCCAGATCACCGCGCAGGTCGGCACCGCGGTCAGCAAGGGGACCACGGACACCGACGGCACCTCCGAGGGCACCTCCGTGACGGAGGGCGTCTCCACCACCAAGGGCCGGTCCTGGAACAAGGACGTGGCGAGCTGGTTCGCCCAGTCGGTCGGCGGTTCCGACAGCACGACGAAGTCCACCTCGTTCACCGAGTCGTTGACCCGCAACTGGTCGACGTCGGTGACCGAGTCGACCACCGAGTCGGTCAACCACGGCACCACGCAGGCCCGCGTCTACGAGTTCGCGGTGGAGCCGACGACCGTCCAGTCGCTGCCCGTGACGGCGTTCGTGCTGGTGGAGAACCCGCCGTCGGGACGGCGCGTGGTGATCGGCGACTGCAACCCGGGCATCACGCTGCTCGACCGCGTGGCGCTGTCGCCGCGGAGCTGACACCGGTGGGTCTCCTCGACGGGTTCGCCTTCCACCGGGTGCTGTCCGCGCCGCGTCCGCCACGCGACCCGGCGGTGCCGGACCCGGTGCCGGCGCAGCTGTTCGCGGCGCTGTCCGGCGCGCACGCCGAGCTGTCCGACGACGCGGGCTCCGCGATCGCGGTGGCGTGGTGCCGGCTGCCCGGCGACGAGCGGCTGCGGTTCCTGGTCGGCGGGCGGCCGTACTTCCCGCCCGCCGGCAAGGGCGGCGGCCCGCTGCTCTACCCGCCGGGCGCGACCGGCGTCGGCGCCGACCTCGACGTGGCGGAGTTCCCGCACTGGGTGCGCTGCCCCGGTCGGGTCGACCCGCTGTGGACCGCGGAGGGCACCGGCGCGCGGGGCGGGTTCGACGACTACGTGTCGCACCTGCGCGACCCGTTCGCCTGGCTGGTGGTCGCCGAACCGCTGGCCGCCTCGGTGGTGGACCGCGAGCTGCTGGCGCTGTCGACGTCGATCCCGAGGTTGCGGCAGCGGGAGAACTCCGAGGCCGACCGGGTGGCGCTGGAACGTGCCCAGGCCCGGTACCGGGAGCTGAGCCGGGCCCGCACCGGCGGTATGTGGAACGTGCACGTGCTGGTCGGCGGGGTGACCGAGGTGGGCGCGCGGCGGGCCGCGGCCCTGCTGTGCGGCGCGAGCGAGCTGGACGAGCTGCCCTACGCCCTGGAGCCGGGAACCGCGGTCGGGCCGTTCGACGCGCCGCCGGCGGCCGGTGACGCGGACGCGCCGCGCTCGCCCTTCGCGGCCGGCGCGGAACTGCTGGCGGCCGTGGCCCGCGTGCCGCGCAAGGAGTTGCCGGGCATCCGGCTGGTGGAGCCGGCGGCGTTCGACGTGACGCCGGAGCGCGACGGCACGATCCGGCTGGGCACCGTGCTGGACGAGGCCGACCAGCCGACCGGCCCGTTCGGCGTGGACCCGTCGACGCTCAACCGGCACACGTTCGTCGCGGGCGCGACCGGCGGCGGCAAGTCCCAGACCGTGCGCCACCTGCTCGAGCAGCTGCACCACGCGGGCGTGCCGTGGCTGGTGGTCGAACCGGCGAAGGCCGAGTACGCCGCGATGGCCGGGCGGATCGGCGCCGACCGGGTGGTGGTCATCCGACCGGGCGACCCCGACGCGCTGCCCGTGGGGCTGAACCCGCTGGAGCCGGAGCCCGGTTTCCCCATCCAGACCCACATCGACCTGGTCCGCGCGCTGTTCCTGGCCGCGTTCGACGCCGACGAGCCGTTCCCCCAGGTGCTGAGCCACGCGCTCACCCGCTGCTACGCGGACCTGGGCTGGGACACCGTGCTGAGCGAGTCCCGGTTGCCGGGCATCACGCCGCGCTACCCGACGTTGACCGACCTGCAACGCACCGCGATGGAGGTGGTGGACGGCATCGGCTACGGCAAGGAGATCGCCGACAACGTCCGCGGCTTCATCGACGTGCGGCTGAGCGCGCTGCGGCTGGGCACCCCGGGCCGCTTCTTCGAGGGCGGCCACCCGCTGGACGTGGCGGAGTTGTTGCGGCACAACGTGGTCCTGGAGATCGAGGACGTCGGCAACGACCAGGACAAGGCGTTCTTCATCGGCGCCGTCCTCATCCGCCTGCACCAGCACCTGCGCACCGGAAGGGCGCCCGGCGCGGTGGTGCTGCGGCACGTCACCGTGATCGAGGAGGCCCACCGGCTGCTCAAGCGCGCCCAGGAGGGTTCGCCGACGGCGCACGCGGTCGAGCTGTTCACCTCGCTGCTGGCGGAGATCCGCTCGTACGGCGAGGGCATCGTGATCGCCGAGCAGATCCCGGCCAAGATCGTGCCGGACGTCGTGAAGAACACCGCCCTGAAGATCATCCACCGGCTGCCGGCTCTGGAGGACCGCGAGGCCGTGGGCGCGACGATGAACCTGGACGAGGCGCAGTCCCGCCACATCGTCTCCCTCCCGCCGGGTCGCGCGGTGGTGTTCACCGACGGCATGGACCACCCGATCCGGGTGTCGGTGCCGCTGGGCGAGGGCCGCGAGTCCACCACGTCCCACGCCGCACCGCCGGTGCGCGGCCCGCGCAGCGTGGCGTGCGGCCCGTCGTGCGCCGCCCGCGCGTGCTCGCTGCGCGAAATCGGCCTGGCCACCCGCCTGGCCGACACCCCGCGCTTCGTGCTGTGGCTGGAACTCCTGACCATCGCCCACCTGGTCGGCCGCCCCGCGCCCCGACCGGAGCGGGCGTGGCTGGACGACCTCCGCGCCGCCGACCGCCGAACCCTGGAATGCGCCGTGGCCCACCGGGTGCACACGGCGGTGGACGCCCGCTACACCGGACTGACCGCGCACTACCAACCGGAGGCCCTCACCCGGCACCTGACCGGGTCGGCACTCGCGACCCTGGACGGCGGCGAACCGTGCGACGGCACGGAGACCACCTGGCAGGCGGGCCGCTTCCGGTGGATCGACGTGCTGCGCGACCTGCGTGCCGCGGACCTGCCCACCCCGCACCCGGCCACCGCCGCGTGGGCCGCCCGCGGTCTGGTGCTGACCGGCCGCACGACGGCGGAGCAGCGGGACCACCTGCGTGCCCACCCGGACTCGTGGCGGCCGTCCCGGTCGGTGATCACCGGTGACCACGTCCACGAGGCGGCGACGGCCGAACTCAGCCGCGAACCGAACCCGGCCGACCGCTTCCTGGCCGCGACGAGGTACCTGCGCCTGGGCACCACCTGGCCGCTCACCGTGCTCGGCCTGAGCCGGGACCCCCGATGAGCCTGGAAACCGCGTCACCCGAAGCACAGGAGATCCCGCCCGCGCCACCACCGGAGGCACCCGAGCCGACGTCGGACGCGGAGGCGAGCCTCGACGACGAGGACACCCTCCCCGAGCCCTCCGACGACGCCGCGCCCGACGACGAGGTGGCCGAGGACGAGGCGACCGAGGGCGGGGACACCACCGAGGACGACCCGACCGACGGTGAAGCCCTGGTCGAGCAGGAACAACCCCTCGAAGGCGGCCAGGACGAGGACCGGACCGACGGCGAGACGCTCGTGGAGGACGAAGAACCCGTCGGCGGCGAGGGAGACGACGGGGACGAGGGCGGGGACGACGGCGAGGACGAAGTCCGGGGCGAGGACGGGGACGAGGGCGGGGACGACGTCCGGTCGGCCGACGACACGACCGACGACACGACGGACGACACCACCGACGAGGACCCCGAGGCAGAACCCGACCTCGAGGCCGAAGCAGAACCCGAACCTGAAGCCGAACCCGAACCCGAGCCAGAAGCCGACACCGAGGCTGAGGCTGAGGCTGAGCCGGAAACCGAGGACGAGCCCGAAGCCGAGCCCGAGCCCGAAGGCGAGCCGGAGCCGGAAGCCGAACCCGAAGCCGAACCCGAAGCCGAACCTGAGCTGGAGCCCGAAGTCGAGGCAGAGGCCGAGCCGGAGGCTGAAGCCGAGAGTGAGCCCCAGGTCGACGCGGATGCCGAGGTCGAGCCGGAAGCCGAGGACGGGGGCGATCCCGGGATCGAGGCGCAGGCGGAACCCGGCCCGGCGAGCGAGGCCGACGCCGAGTCCGGCGGCGAGGCCGAGCCCGCCGAGTCGATCGCGTCGGCCACACCTCGCGCCGATTCGATGCGGGCGCAGCGTCCCGACCGGATTCCGGAGGGCACCTGGGGCCGGATCTGCGACGGGGTCGCGTTCAACGAGACGCGCGAGCCCTACTACACCGAACTCGACGGTGGGAACGAAATCATCCTGGACAATGGCAAGCGGCTCGATTCCTACGTGCCCGACGAGGAGATCGTCTCCCGCAAGCACACCCAACTCTCCGATGTCAAGGAAAGCACGGCGTTGGGTTACCTCACCGAACTGAAGTCGAAGTACAATCCCGACCAGACCATTGCCGACAAGCCGCACAATCGTGCGCAGCTGCCGGACCGGATCGGGGAGAGGCTGAGCGGCGACCTCATCCTGGAGGTGCCCGAGCAAAAGAAGGACGTACCACCCGCGGTGCTCGAGGCGGCGAAGTCCCTCGCCATCACGATCCGCGACGAGAACGGCCACAGCCACCGGCTGCCCAACCGCGAGGGGACGTAAATGGACCACACCTACTGCGAGCGCTGGAACTTCCCGGACGTCGCGCCCGTCATCCCGCTGAGCGAGGCGGACGCCCGCCAGCGGGACGCGGAGGGGGAGCTGTACACCGCCGTGATCGGCGAACCGGCGAACCCCGAGGTCCTGGTGGAGGTGGTGCGCCCCGACTACGTCGGCGTGTACTTCCCGGACAAGCTGGGCCGGCAGTGGCAGAAGTTCGCCTTCCGGCGCGTCGACGACGCCCTGTTCCTCGAGTCGATCACCCGCTGGCAGTACGGGGACGAGAGCGCACGCATGCTGGGCGAGGCGGAGCTGATCGAGCAGGTCAAGTACCGGGAGGACGGCACCGTCCACCGGCAGGTCCGCGACAAGAAGGCCCGCGAGAAGCGGGACACCGACTACCACAGCGTGTCGCTCGACATCAACTGGGAGCCCGTGCCCGAGTTCGGGGACTGGGCGTCGGTCGCCCGCTTCGACCGGGACAAGCCGGCGTCGTGACGGGCGGGTGAACCCCGGTCAGGAGATGGAGCGGAGGCGGCCGTGGGCCTGGTGGTGCAGTCGGGTGACGGCCGTGGCCGTTTCGGTGTCGGCGGGCAGGTAGACGACCAGTTGTTGGGCGTCGGGCGGTAGTTCCAGGGTTTCGCGGACCAGCCGGAGTTCCGGGCCCGTCGGGTGGTGCAGGCGGTGCACGCCGCGGTGGGGTACGACGTGGCGGTTCAGCCGGCGGGTGAAGTCCGGACCGGCCAGCGGGGTGAGCTCGGCGGTCAGCCACTCGAGGTTCTCCAGCGACGGGGCCAGCCACAGGTCGAAGGCCTGTTCGTCGGCGACGGCGTCCCAGTCCGCGAAGAAGGTCCGGGCGCGCGGGTCGGTGAAGAGGTAGCGGGTGAGGCTCGGCGAGGCGGTGTCGAGCAGACCCGTTCCGCTGGTGATCGCGGCGAACCCGCCGGTGTGGGCGAGGATGTCGCCCAACCGGTTGGTCACGATGGCGATGCCCGGCTCCAACAGCTGGAGCGTGCCCAGGACCGACGGGCGCACGTGGCGGGACGGCGGCACGGGTGGGATGTGCACGGAGCACTCGCCACCGGTGATCTTCGCCAGGTAGCGCAGGTGGGTGCGTTCCGACGGGTCGAGGTCGAGCGCGTCGGCGAGGGCGCGGACGACGCCCGGTGACGGGTTGCGGTCGCGGCCCTGTTCGATGCGGGCCAGGTACTCCACGCTGATGTCGGCCCGCGCGGCGAGGTCGCCGCGGCGCAGGCCGGGCGACCGGCGACGACCCCGGTTCGGCAGACCGAGCGCTTCCGGTTGGGTGCTGTCGCGCCTGGCGCGGAGGAAATCCCCCAGCGGCGTTCCCATGAACCCCAGCGTACGGCGGTCGGCGACGCGCAGGGTGGCCCTGCGAGGGCCCGTCTGGGCACGGTCTGGTTGTCCCGCCGGCGTACCCCCATCGTGTGCCCATGGAGAACACGTCGACGCGGCGTTCCGGGCAAGTGCTGCTGGTGTGGGGACTGCTGGTGGTCGCGGCGAACCTGCGGGCCGGTCTGACCGGCGTCGGACCGCTGCTGGACCGCGTCCAGGCCGACCTGGGGTTGGCCCCCGCCGTGGCGGGCCTGCTGAACACGCTGCCGCTGCTGGCGTTCGCGGCGCTGTCCCCGATGGTGCCCCGGTTGGCCGCGCGGTGGGGAGCCGAGCGGCTCCTCGGTGGCGCGCTCGTGGTGCTGACGCTGGGCATCGCGGTCCGGTGGGTGCCGACGGCGGTCGGCCTGTTCGCCGGCACGGTGCTGATCGGCGCCGGCATCGCGGTGGGCAACGTGCTGCTGCCGAGCCTGATCAAGCGCGACTTCCCGAACAAGGTCGGTCTGCTGACGAGCGCCTACGCGACCGTGATGGGTGGCATCGCGGCGGTGGCGTCCGGGGTGGCGGTGCCGATCAGCGAGGTGGCGCCGGGCGGTTGGCACACCGCGCTGGGCTTCTGGATCGTGCTCGCGCTGGTGTCGATCGCGCTGTGGCTGCCGCAGATGCGCGCGGTGCGACCGGCCTCGCAGGCGATCCGCCGCCGCCGGTTGCCGTGGAACTCGGGTTTGGCGTGGGCCGTCACGGCGTTCATGGGGTTGCAGTCCTTCGGCTTCTACGTCGTCGTGACCTGGTTGCCGCAGGTGTTCCAGGACAACGGGGTCAGCCCGGCGGCCGCGGGCTGGCTGCTGTTCCTGTTCCAGGCGGTGGCGGTGCTGACCAGCCTCGCGGTGCCGGCCGCGCTGCGGTGGGCGCGGGACCAGCGCGGGTTGGCGACGGTGAGTTCGGCGGTGCTGCTCGTCGGCTACCTCGGGTTGTTCGCGGTGCCGGAGTGGGCGCTGCTGTGGAGCGTCGTCCTCGGGCTGGGCGGTGGTGCGTGCCTGGTGCTCGCGCTGGCCTTCTTCAGCATCCGCGCCCAGGACCCGTCCGTGGCGGGCGCGCTGTCGGCGATGGCGCAGTCGATCGGTTACCTGCTGGCCGCGGTCGGGCCGGTGGTCTTCGGCCTGCTGCACACCGTCAGCGGGGGCTGGCGCGCGCCGCTGCTGCTGATGTGCGTCGTCGCGGCCGCCCAGACGGTCGTCGCGCTGGTGGCCGGCCGGGGCACCGTGCGCGTCACCGACGAGCAGGAGCCCGAACTCGTCACCGCGCCGGGCCGAGCCGGGTGACACCGGCGTGACGCCGGACGTCGGGATCGCCGACGGCACGGTGGACGACCTCCGCGACCCGCGTGAGGCGTCCACCGTGCACCTGGACCGGGCCGCACCACAGCCGCGTGTCGACCTCGGTCTCCAGGTCGGTCCGGGCGAACCAGCAGGTCACCGGGTCCTTCGAGACCCGC